>NZ_JBEXSW010000014.1:0-170650 GCF_040613775.1 Streptomyces sp. NPDC006208
CTCAGTTTTCCTCCTCCCCCCGCCGGCGCGCCCGGCGGGCGCCGCCGCCGGGCCCGGGACGTTTCCGGGAACGGGTGCGCCGGGCGTCAGGCGGCTGCGGTCGCGTACCCCGAACGGCCCAACGACAATGGGTTGCGCTCGGGGCCGTACGGCATCCAGGAGGCACACACCCATGACCACCGCCAAGGACATCATGCATCCCGGGGCTCAGTGGATCCCCTCCCACGAGACCCTCGACAGGGCCGCGCAGCTGATGCGTGAGCTGAATGTGGGCTCGCTGCCCATAGCGGACGAGAACGAACGGCTGTGCGGCATCCTCACCGACCGTGACATCGTCATCGGCTGTGTGGCCATGGGCCACGATCCGTCGCAGGTCACGGCGGGCGACATGGCCAAGGGCACGCCGCGCTGGATCGACGCGGGTGCGGATGTGGACGCGGTACTGCAGGAGATGCAGGGCCATCAGATACGCAGGCTTCCGGTGATCGAGCGCAAGCGCCTGGTCGGGATGATCAGCGAGGCCGATCTGGCCCAGCACCTGACGGAGGAGCAGCTCGCCGGATGGTGCGAGCGGGTCTACGCGACCTGACCTGCCCTTCGGATGCGCAACGGCGCCGGCGGCCCGCCGGGACGGACCGCCGGTGCTGCACATGCCATGCATACCCTGAGGGGGTAGGCTCCGGTTCATGGTCGATCATCGGGGTACGCGCTGGGGGCAGTTGATACTGCTCGTTGCGCTGCTCTGCGGGATCGCCGCCATGCACACCACGGGCCATCCGTCGGCGGATTCCGGGCAAGCGGCTCACCGGCCCGCGCACACCGGCCACACCTCCGTACAGCCGTATCACGCCCGCGTGGCGGATGTACCGGCCGTCGACGAGCACACACCCGTCTCCGTCATGGACCCCGCCTCGGTCTGTCTCGCCGTGCTCGGCGCGTGGGGTCTCGCGCTGCTGGTCGTACGGCGGGCGCTGAGCGGCCGGGCCGATCTGTCGTCCGCGTCCTGGACCTGGTTGCCGCACACGCTGCGGGCGAACGCACCACCGGTGACGGGTGTGCTCGCCCGGGTGTCGGTGCTGCGGATATAGGAGCGCGTCCGCCGCTTGCGCAGGAGCGCAGGCGGGGCACGCGCTTCCTCCGCACACCCTTCGACACCCTCACGAGGTGCAATCAGCCATGCGTAGGCACATCACGCGCCGCTCCATGCTCGGAGCATCGATCGCCGCGGCCTGTACGGGACTTCTGGCCGCCTGTTCATCCGCCGACGACGGCCACGGAGCCGGCCACCGCCCCGCGCACGGCCCCTCTCACGGCCCCTCTCACGGCTCCCGCCACGACTCCCCGCCCAACGACGGAGTGGCCAGGCCGAACGGTTATGTCTCCCCCGACGGCAGGGAGGTCCAGGCGGCCGAGGCTGAACGTCACAGCTCGGGCCGGGTACGGAAGGTGCGGGTCACGGCCACCGCGACCACGGTCGAACTCGGCGGCGGCCGGACCGTCAGGACCTGGGCCTACGGGGACGATCTGCCGGGCCGGGAGGTACGGATCACGGCCGGGGACATCCTCGACCTCACCCTCGCCAACCATCTGCCCGAGGACACCACGCTGCACTGCCACGGCATCAGGATGCGCAACGACATGGACGGTGTGCCGCATGTGACGCAGGCGCCGATCCGGCCGGGTGAGCAGTTCAGGTACCGCTTCACGGTGCCCGACCCGGGGACGCACTGGTTCCATCCGCACACCGGTGTGCAGCTGGACCGCGGGCTGTACACCCCGCTGATCGTCGAAGACCCGAAGGAGCCGCTGTCGTACGACAAGGAGTGGGTCGTCGTCCTGGACGACTGGGTCGACGGGGTCGACGGCTCGACGCCGGACGAGGTGCTCGCCGATCTCAACAAGGGCATGGCCCACGCGGGCGGCCACGGCGGCCACGGGGCCGCCAAGTCCGGGTCCCGGGCCGCGTCACCCTCGGCGCACCCCGGCCGGCGCGGCCCGTCCCGGGTGCTGACGGGGTCCCGGAGCAAGCTGCTCGGCGGTGAGGCGGGCGATGTCGACTACCCGTACTTCCTGATCAACGGGCGGACGGCGGAGGACCCCACGCAGTTCCGCGCCAACCCCGGCGACCGGATCCGGCTGCGCATCATCAACGCGGGCGGTGACACGGCCTTCCGGGTGGCGCTGGGCGGTCACCGGCTCACGGTCACCCACACCGACGGCTTCCCGGTCAAGCACGTCACGACCGACGCCCTGCTCCTGGGCATGGGCGAGCGGTACGACGTGCTGGTCACCGCCAAGGACGGAACCTTTCCGCTCACCGCGGTGGCCGAGGGCAAGAAGGCGTCGTCGATGGCCGTCCTGCGCACCTCGGGCGGGGCACGCCCGGAGTCCGGGGCACGTCCGGCGGAGCTCGGCCGAAAGGTGCTGCCGTCGGCCTACACGCTGGAGCCCGACGAGTCGGTGGCCCTCGACCGGCGGGGCAAGTACGACCGCCTCATCAAGATCAAGCTGACCGGCGGCATGAAGAAGTTCGACTGGGCGTTCGACGGGAAGCCCTACTCCCCGGACCGGCGTATCCCGGTGCGCTCCGGAGAGCGGGTGCGCCTGGTGTTCATCAACACCACGGACATGTGGCATCCCATCCACTTGCACGGCCACACCTTCGCGGTGACGGGCGTCAACGGCCGCGGCGCCCGCAAGGACACGGCAGCGATCCTGCCGCACCGGAAACTGGTCGCGGACTTCGACGCGGAGAACCCCGGTCTGTGGATGCTGCACTGCCACAACCTCTACCACGGGGAGTCCGGGATGATGACGACTCTCGCCTACCGCTCCTAGCCCCTGGGGGAGGGGCACTCCGCCCCTCCCCCAGCCACTCGCCCGGCCGCGGGGCGTGGGGGCCGAGGTGGCCCTCACCACACGACGGGACATTGCGTCAGTCAGACGATTACACTGTTTGCGTGCCTCAACTTCGCCTCGCTCTGAATCAGATCGACTCGACCGTCGGCGATCTCGCCGGCAACGCCGAGTCGATCGTGCACTGGACCCGGCACGCCGCCGAGCAGGGTGCGCATCTCGTCGCGTTCCCCGAGATGGTGCTGACCGGCTACCCCGTCGAGGACCTCGCCCTGCGCTCGTCCTTCGTGGAGGCCTCCCGGACCGCTCTGCGGGCGCTCGCCGGACGCCTCGACGCCGAAGGCTTCGGCGAGCTGCCGGTCGTCCTCGGGTATCTGGACCGCTCCGAGTCCGCCCAGCCCAAGTACGGCCAGCCCGCCGGCGCCCCGCGCAACGCGGCCGCCGTGCTGCACCGCGGCCAGGTGGCCCTCACCTTCGCCAAGCACCACCTGCCCAACTACGGCGTCTTCGACGAGTTCCGCTACTTCGTGCCGGGCGACACCATGCCCGTAATCCGGGTGCACGGCGTCGATGTCGCGCTCGCGATCTGCGAGGACCTGTGGCAGGACGGCGGCCGCGTGCCGGCCGCCCGGTCCGCCGGGGCCGGCTTGCTGATCTCGATCAACGCCTCGCCGTACGAGCAGAACAAGGACGACACCCGGCTCGAGCTGGTGCGCAAGCGCGCCCAGGAGGCCGGCTGCACCACCGCCTACCTGGCCATGATCGGCGGGCAGGACGAGCTCGTCTTCGACGGCGACTCGATCGTCGTCGGCTCCGACGGCGAGGTCATCGCGAGGGCGCCGCAGTTCGCCGAAGGCAGTGTCGTCCTCGACCTGGAGCTGCCCGCGGCGTCGGCCGAGCCCTCGACGGGCGGCGGCGGAGCCGCTCATGGACGCATCGTCGACGACGGGCTGCGCATCGACCGTGTCGTCCTCTCCGAGGACCCGCTGCCCGCGTACGAGGCCGAGCTGGCCGGTGGCTACGCCGAGCGCCTGGACGACGACGAGGAGGTGTACTCGGCGCTGGTGGTGGGCCTGCGCGCGTACGCAGCCAAGAACGGCTTCCGCTCGGTGCTGATCGGTCTCTCCGGCGGCATCGACTCCGCGCTCGTCGCCGCGATCGCCTGCGACGCGCTGGGCGCGCAGAACGTGTACGGCATCTCCATGCCGTCCAAGTACTCCTCGGACCACTCCAAGGGCGACGCGGCCGAGCTGGCGCGCCGGACCGGGCTCAACTTCCGCACCGTACCGATCGAGCCTATGTTCGACGCCTACATGGGCGCGCTCTCCCTGACCGGCCTCGCCGAGGAGAACCTCCAGTCGCGGCTGCGCGGCACGATGCTGATGGCGGTCTCCAACCAGGAGGGCCACATCGTGCTCGCGCCGGGCAACAAGTCCGAGCTGGCGGTGGGATATTCGACCCTGTACGGCGACTCGGTCGGCGCGTACGGGCCGATCAAGGACGTCTACAAGACGACGGTGTTCCGGCTCGCGAAGTGGCGCAACCGCGCCGCCGAGGAGCGCGGCCAGACCCCGCCGATCCCTGAGGCCTCGATCACCAAGCCGCCCAGCGCCGAGCTGCGCCCCGGCCAGGTGGACACCGACTCGCTGCCGGACTACGACGTACTGGACCGCATCCTGGAGCTGTACGTCGACCGGGACCAGGGCAAGGACGCCATCGTGGCGGCCGGCTTCGACGAGGAGCTGGTGACCAGGACGCTGCGGATGGTGGACACGGCGGAGTACAAGCGCCGCCAGTACCCGCCGGGCACCAAGATCTCGGCGAAGGGGTTCGGCAAGGACCGCCGGCTGCCGATCACGAACCGCTGGCGCGAGACGACGAGCGGCTGAGCACACCTTCTGACCCGGTACGGGGGCCTGCGGCAATCACCCGCGAGGCCCCCGTTCGTGTACGGTCCAGCAGCCCGGCCACCACCGCGATGACCAGCCCCGCCACGGTCAGCGCCGCGCCGGCCAGGGCGGGGGACGTCCAGCCCCAGCCCGCCGAGATGGCGACGCCGCCGAGCCAGGCACCGCCGGCGTTGGCGAGGTTGAAGGCCGAGTGGTTGGAGGCGGAGGCGAGCGTGGGCGCGTCCTGGGCCGCGCGCATCACCAGCATCTGCAGCGGTGTGGTGGTCAGAAAGCCGACCGCGCCGAGCACGACCACGGTGGCGAGGGCCAGCCATGGGGTGTGGACGGTGAGCGGGAAGACGGCGAGAGTCAGGGCGAGAGCGGCGAGCGAGCCGTAGAGGGTGGGGCGCAGCGCGCGGTCGGTCAGCGGCCCGGCGGCGAGTGCGCCGAGTGTCATGCCGATGCCGAAGAGGGCGAGGACGAGGGTCACGGAGGACTCGCCCAGGCCCATCGCCTCGGTCGTCATGGACGCGAGATAGGAGTAGACGGCGAAGACGCCGGCGAACCCGAAGACGGCGGTGAGCAGGCCGAGCAGCACCTGGCGGTCGGCGAGGGCGCGCAGCTCGCGGCCGATGCTCTGGTGCGCGTCGAGCGGCATGTGCGGGACGAGCCGGGCAAGAGCGGCCATGGAGACCAGGCCGATCACGGTGACGACGAGGAAGGTGGCGCGCCAGCCGAGGTGCTGCCCGAGTGCGGTCGCGGCCGGTACGCCGACGATGTTGGCGACTGTGAGCCCGAGGAACATGGTGGCCACGGCGCGTGCCTGACGGCCCTCGGCGACGAGCCGGGCGGCGACGACGGCACCGACCCCGAAGAACGCCCCGTGCGGCAGCCCTGCGAGTACGCGCCCCGCGATCAGCGTGCCGAACCCGGGCGCGAGCGCGGAGGCGAGGTTCCCCACGGTGAAGAGCGCCATGAGGAGGAGCAGCATCCGCTTGCGGGGCACGCGGGAGCCGAGGGAGGTGAGCAGCGGGGCGCCGATCACGACGCCGATGGCGTAGGCGGAGACGAGGTACCCGGCGGTGGGGACGGAGGTGCCGAGGTCGTCGGCGACGTTGGGCAGCAGGCCCATCATCACGAACTCGGTGGTGCCGATGCCGAATGCGGACACGGCGAGCGCGAGTAGCGCGAGGGGCATGGGGATGGGCCTTCCGAGTTAAGTTCGCTTTGGAAACAAATACGCTCAGGCCACATGTTCCCACGCGTGAACGGGTGGTTGCGGACGGATTTCTCCCCACCCCGCCCTCCCCCTACGGCCTGGCGGCCGTGGGAGGGGCCCTGTCCCGTAACTGGGGGCTCCGGCCCTGGACCCCGCGCCTCGATCTCCCCGGGCAGCCCCGGAGGGACCCCAACGGGGCTGCCCGGTCGGGCAGATCCAGCCCGTCCGGCGATCGAGGACACTCCCCCTACGCTCTGCGGGCGTGGGAGGCGCCCCCACCTCAGGCCGTACGGGGCCTGGGGTCTTGCGCCCAGCTACGGGAAGGGCGGGGTGGGGGAAACCTCACAGATCCACGCGCGCCGCGATCGGCAGGTGGTCGCTCGCCGTGCGCGGCAGCGTCCATGACGAGACCGGCTCGACCCCGCGCACCAGGATCTGGTCGATCCGCGCCATCGGGAACGACGCCGGCCAGCTGAAGCCGAAGCCGTCGCCCGCCGCTCCCTGCGTCGAGCGCAGCTGGGAGGTGATGGCGTTCAGCGAGCGGTCGTTCATCGTGCCGTTGAGGTCGCCGAGGAGCACGACCCTGCGGACCTGTTCGCGCGCGATCGCCTCGCCGAGCGCGTCGGAGCTCTTGTCGCGCTGGTTGGCCGTGAAGCCGGCGTTCACCTTGACCCGTACGGACGGCATGTGCGCGACGTACACCGCCACCTCGCCGCCCGGCGCCGCGACGGTGGCGCGCATCGCGCGGGTCCAGCCCAGTCGGATGTCCACAGGCGCGGCGGCGGAGAGCGGGTGCTTGCTCCACAGGCCGACCGTGCCCTGGACCTCGTGGTACTTGTACGTCCCCGCCAGCGCCTTCTCGTACGCCGACACCTGCCCGATCGGCAGCTCCTGCAGCGCGACGACGTCCGCGCCCGACGCGGCCACGTCCTTCGCGGTGCCCGCCGGGTCGGGATTCTCCGCGTTGACGTTGTGCGTGGCGACGGTCAGATCGCCGCCCGCGGCGGCCGACTTGCCGGTGAGCAGACCGCCGAACAGGTTCAGCCAGACGATCAGCGGCAGCAGCAGTGCGATCAGCGCGGTGGCCGAGCGCCGCAGCAGCGCGGCGACCAGGATCACCGGGATGAACAGGCCCAGCCACGGAAGAAAGGTCTCGGCAAGGCTGCCGACGTTGCCGATCCGGTTGGGGATCTGCGCGTGCAGGATCATCAGGAACGCGATCACCACGGCGAACAGCGCGATCAGAATGCCGCGCCGCCAGACGCCCCGGTCGTCGCGCACTCGTTCGAGCAGGCTCCGGAGCCGGGACCCGAAGGGCTGGGCGCCCGTTCCGCCGTTCGTCATAGAGGTGTCCTCACTGCCTTGCTGTCGCACCGGTCCCGCCGCCGCTCCTAGGACCCTAGGCGATGACCGCTGATTGCTCCGCCGTCCGTGGACGGCCGTACTTCCGGATGACGCCACGGGCGCGTACCGGGTTCCTGGTGTCGGACCAGGTGGGAACGCTGTGACAGAACGCTCACACTTCGGCCCGCCGGCACCGCGCCTTCAGCCGGGTGGACGCACGCCCTGCAGCACGGCGTCGACGATCCGCTCGGCGCTGCCCTCCCCCGGCGTGCGGTCGGGGCGCAGCACGCTGCGGACCAGCATCGGTCCCACGAAGAGGTCGCCGAGCAGGTCGAGATCGAGGTCGGAGCGGATCTCGCCGCTCTCGACGCCGCGGCGCAGCACGGCTTCCATCAGTTCGCGGCGGGGGGCCACAGCGGTGCGGTGGTACAGGTCCCAGAGCTCGGGATAGCTCTGCATCTGCGCGAAGAGGTTGTGCAGGAGGGCGGAGGAGCGCTTGGCGAGGCCGCGCCGCCGCATCGTCTCGACGAGAGCGATCAGATCGTCCCGGACACCGGTTCCGGGCAGCGGGGGGTCGTCCGGTTCCATGGACCGCACGACGTCGAGGAAGAGGGCTTCCTTGCCCTCCCAGCGGCGGTAGATGGTGGCCTTCCCGACGCCGGCGGTGCGGGCGATGCGCTCGATGGAGAGCTCGGATATGGGCACGCCTTCCTCGAGCAGCCGCACGACCGCGTCGACGATGGACCGCTCGGCCGCCGCGCTGCGGGGCCGTCCTCGCCTCGGGTTGCTGTGCTGCTCCACCTGCTGCTCCCTCAGGGGCACGTCCACTCCGCCTCTCGCCGCGTCCCCCTGATTCTCCCCGACCCGGCCGCGGCCTTGATCGGCCAGGGCCGGAGCGGGCACGCCGCCGGCCTCAGTCGAGCGCCGCGGCCTGCGCCACGGGTTCCGGGTCCTGCGGATCCGGGTCGTCGTGCGGCCGGCCGGGCAGGAACACCCCGACCACCACCGCGCCGATGACGGCGATGACCGCCGAGCCGAGCGACGTCAGATGCATGGCGTCGAGGAAAGCCTCGTGCGCCGGTCCGATCAGCGTCCTGCCCGCCGGGCCGAGCTTCTCCGCGGCGGTGAGCGTCGCCTCGAGGGACTCGCCTGCCGCGTCCCGTGCCCCGGCCGGCAGTGCGCCGAGGTGCTCCTCGATCCCGCTGCGATAGCGCGTGGCCAGCATCGAGCCGAGGACGGCCACCCCGAGCGCCCCGCCGATCTGGCGGAAGGTGTTGTTGAGCGCGCTGCCGGATCCGGCCTTCTCCCGCGGCAGCAGCTGCACCACCGTGTAGGTCACGGGTGTCGAGACATGCGCCATGCCGACACCCTGGGCGAAGAAGGCGACCTCGATCACCCACACCGGGGTCGAGGCGTCGAAGTACGCGAAGGCCACGAAGCCGGCCGCGATCAGCAGCATGCCCGCGGCCGCCGTGGCCCGGGTGCCGAACCGGGCCACGGCCAGGCGGGCCCGTGGTGCGAAGTACATCTGCGCCGCCGCCACGGGCACGATGAGCAGGCCGGCCTTCAGTGCGCTGTAGCCGCGCACGCTCTGCAGATAGAAGGCGGAGAAGAAGGTCAGGCCCATGAGGGCGAAGAAGACGAGCGCGATCGCGGCGACGCCGGCCGAGAAGGCGGGCTGTCTGAAGTACGCCAGGTCGAGGGCGGGGTGGCGGCTGCGCCTTTCGTGCACCACGAACCAGACCAGTACCGCGAGCCCCACGGCCACCGGGGCCACCACGGACAAGGCCGTGAAGTCGCCGAGCTCGCCGGCGCGGATGATCCCGTACACCACGAGCACCAGGCCGACGATCGACAGCACCACACCGACGGGGTCCAGCCGGCCGGGGTCCGGGTCCTTGGAGTCCGGCACCAGCAACGCCATGCAGATCACGGCGATGATCACGACCGGCACATTGATCAGGAAGATCGAGCCCCACCAGAAGTGGTCGAGGAGCAGTCCGCCGGTGAGCGGACCGCCGGCGATCGCGACGCCGACGCTGCCTGCCCAGATCCCCATGGCCCTGGGCTGCTCCTCGCGTTCGAAGACATGGACCAGCACGGCGAGCGTGGCAGGCATCACAAAGGCCGCGCCGAAGCCCATCATGGCCCGATATGCAATGAGTTCGGCGGCCGAGCCGGACAGTGCGGCGAACGCCGAGCCGACGCCGAAGAGGAGCGTGCCGAAGATCAGGACCTTCTTGCGGCCGATGCGGTCACCCACCAGGCCGGCGGTGAACAGCATCCCGGCGAACACGAGCGTGTACGAGTTGATCGCCCATTCCAGCTCGCTCTGGGTGGCGCCGAGGCCGTGCGGCTGGGGGCTCGCGATCGTCTTGACCGCCACGTTCAGGATGGAGTTGTCCAGCACGACGATGATCAGGCTGAACATCAGGACCGTGAGGATCATCCACCGGCGGCGGTGGACGGCCTCGGGGATCCGAGGCGAAGCGGTGAGGCCGGACGGGATCGTCATGCGGACAGGGTAGCTCGATTTCGATACGAGACCGTCTCGTATAGAAACTCCGTGCCGGGCGTGTCGCGACCTCTTTCCCCGGAGCGGCACGAGGTGCCACCATGGAGGCGGTCCGGGGACGCCGTCAGGGCGCCTCGAGATGACGAAGGAGCCGAACCCATGACGCTTCAGGCTGCCCAGACGCCCTCCGACAGCAGCAAGGCGCTGTACGGAGGCAAGGGGACCCGCCGCATCACCGTCCACGACATCGCCGCCGCCAAGGAGCGCGGCGAGAAGTGGCCCATGCTCACCGCCTACGACGCGATGACCGCGTCCGTCTTCGACGAGGCGGGCATCCCCGTGATGCTCGTCGGGGACTCCATGGGCAACTGCCACCTCGGCTACGACACCACCGTGCCGGTCACGATGGACGAGATGACGCTGCTGTCCGCCGCTGTCGTACGGGGCACCAAGCGCGCCCTCGTCGTCGGCGACCTGCCCTTCGGCTCGTACCAGGAAGGCCCGGTCCAGGCACTGCGCAACGCCACCCGGCTGGTCAAGGACGCGGGCGTCGGCGCGGTCAAGCTGGAGGGCGGCGAGCGCTCGCTGGCCCAGACCGAGCTGATCGTGCAGGCGGGAATCCCCGTGATGTCGCACCTGGGCCTGACCCCGCAGTCCGTGAACACCATGGGCTACCGGGTGCAGGGCCGCAGCGACGAGGCTGCCCACGGGCTGCTCCGCGACGCCAAGGCCGCCCAGGACGCGGGCGCGTTCGCCGTCGTGCTGGAACTCGTGCCGGCCGAGCTCGCCGCAGAGGTCACCCGCTCCCTGCACATCCCCACCATCGGCATCGGCGCCGGCCCCGACACGGACGCCCAGGTCCTGGTCTGGACGGACATGGCGGGCCTGACCGGCGGGAAGGTGCCGCGCTTCACCAAGCAGTACGCCGACCTCCGCCGGACGCTGGGCGACGCGGCGAAGGCCTTCGCGGACGATGTCGTCGGCGGTGCGTTCCCGCAGGAGGAGCACACCTTCCACTGATCACTTCCGATCGCTCCGCGATCGGTCGCCGGCCACCTCCGGCACAGACGACAGCCCGCCGATCGTCCCCCGTCGGCGGGCTGTCGGCCTGCTCCGGGCAGGGGTACGGCTTAACCTGAGAGATGGACTCGGGGGCTGTGCGCTCTGTGCCAGGAGGCGGTAGACCATGCCCGGAATCACGAGCAAGAACTTCGACGCGGCGGACGAGACCCGTCCGTTCGAGGACGGCAAGGGAAGGCTGGACCTCGTCAACACCGACCGCGGCTCCGTCGGACGAGCCGTCTTCGAGCCGGGCTGGCAGTGGTCCAAGCACGTCAAGCCCATCGCCGGGACGGACAGTTGCCAGGCCGACCACGTGGGGTACGTCGTCAGCGGGCGGATGAAGGTCGTCATGGACGACGGCGAGTCCGCCGAGTTCGGGCCCGGTGACTTCATGGCCATCGCCCCCGGCCACGACGCCTGGGTCCTGGGAGACGAGCCCTGCGTGATGATCGACTGGGTCGGCTTCGGGAACTACGCAAAGACCTGACCTGGACAGACATCCCCAGCAAGGGCATGCGGGCGGGCTGTCGGCGCCCTGTCGGTGATCTGTAGGCGTCCTGTAGGTGCGGCCGTGCACCGTAGTCGGCATGACGCGAATCGACATCAACGCCGTCGAGGTACGAGGCCTCGTGAAGCATTACGGCGAGACGAAGGCGCTGGACGGCGTGGACCTCGACGTCCGCGAGGGGACGGTCCTCGGTGTCCTCGGCCCCAACGGCGCGGGCAAGACCACCCTGGTCCGCTGCCTGTCCACCCTGATCACCCCGGACGCCGGGCGGGCGACCGTGGCGGGCTACGACGTGGTGAGGCAACCACGCCAGCTGCGCCGCACCATCGGGCTCACCGGCCAGTACGCCTCGGTCGACGAGAAGCTCTCCGGATGGGAGAACCTCTACATGATCGGGCGCCTGCTCGATCTGCCCCGCAAGGACGCCCGGCGGCGCGCCGACGAGATGCTGGAGCGCTTCTCACTCACCGAGGCGGCGCGGCGCCCCACGATGACCTACTCCGGCGGTATGCGCCGCCGGCTCGACCTGGCCGCCTCGATGATCGGCCGGCCCTCCGTGCTGTATCTCGACGAACCGACCACGGGACTCGACCCGCGTACCCGCAACGAGGTCTGGGCCGAAGTGCGGCGGATGGTCGGCGAGGGGGCGACCGTGCTGCTCACCACGCAGTACATGGAGGAGGCCGAGCAGCTCGCCGACGAGCTCACCGTCATCGACCGCGGCCAGGTCATCGCGAACGGCGCGGTCGACGAGCTGAAGGCGAGGGTCGGCGGCCGGACCCTGCAGATGAGGCCGAGCGATCCGGCGCAACTGCCCGCGATGGCACGGGCGGTGGCCGATGCGGGCCTGGACGGTATCGCGGGGGTGCGGGTCGTACCGGAGGAGGGACTGCTGTACGTACCGATCCTCAGTGACGGGCAACTGACCTCTGTGATCGCACTGTTGAGTGCCCACGGCTTCGGCATCGCGCACATCGGCACCCAACTGCCCAGCCTGGACGAGGTGTTCCTGCTCATCACCGGCGGGCAGACGCCGGCCGTCACCGACACGATTCCCGAGGAGGTCGCGGTATGAGCGCGGCAACAGCTTCCGCACCCGCCACCGTGGCCGCCGGGGAGGGCCGGATCGGCCTTCGGGCCAACCTGCGGCACATCGGCGCTCTGGTGCGCCGCAATGTCATGCAGATCAAGCAGGACCCGGAGTCGATGTTCGACGTCCTGTTCATGCCCGTCATCTTCACGCTGCTGTTCGTGTACGTCTTCGGGGGCGCGATCGCCGGCAAGGGCAGGCAGGACGTGTACGTCAGCTATCTGGTCCCCGGTCTGATGGCGATGATGGGCATGAACATCGCCATGGCCGTCGGCACCGGGGTCAACGACGACTTCCGGAAGGGCGTGATGGACCGGTTCCGGACGATGCCCATCGCCCGGTCCTCCGTCCTCGTCGCGAAGATCGTCGTCGAGGTCGGCCGGATGGTGGTCGCCATCACCATCCTGCTCGCGATGGGCTTTCTGCTCGGGATGGAGATCAGGACGTCCGTCCTCGAACTCCTCGCGGCGGTGGGCCTGTCACTGCTGTTCGGCGCCTCGCTCATGTGGATCTTCATCCTGCTGGGACTGACCATGAAGACGGCGCAGGCCGTCCAGGGGATGGCGATGATGGTGCTCATGCCGTTGCAGTTCGGTTCGTCGATCTTCACCCCGCCGAGCTCGATGCCCGGCTGGCTCGAGACGTTCACCGACTACAACCCCCTGTCCAATCTGGCGGACGCGGCCCGGGGCCTGATGAACGGCGGCGCGGTCGCCCACTCCGTGTGGATGACGCTGGGGTGGGCCGCGGCGATCACCCTGGTGACGGCGCCGCTGGCAGTGGCCAAGTTCCGTAACAAGTCCTGACCGGGGGCGCGTCGGCTCACACCAGGGCGGTGGCCTCCTCGAGGGAGAGGCCGCCGCCCTCGGCGTACGCCGCCTCGTAGGCCGCGTCCCCCAGCAGGGCGCGGACGGCCTGTTCGGCGAGGGCGCGGTTCTCGCGTTCCAGGTTGGTCACGAAGTGGCGGGCCGGCATCAGACCTTCGTACGCGCCGAGCAGGCGGGCGGCGCAGCGGGCCCGGTCCTCGCCGCCGAGACCGGCCAGCGCGCGGGCCGCGGTGAGCACATGGGTCGCGGGCATCTGCGGGGCGATCATCATGGCGAACGGTTCGGCGGACAGCCGCAGCGCCTCGCGTGCGTGCTCCAGGGCCTCGGCGTGGCGTCCGTCGACGACGTCGAGCCAGGCGATGCCGCCGAGCACGATCCCCTCGAAGACGGTGAATCTGTGCAGGTACTCGCGCATCAACTCCAGCTGCCGGCGGGCCTCGTCGGTGCGCCCGGTGCAGCCGAGCCACAGGGCCAGGATCATCCGCGCCGCCGGAACCGCCTCGGCCCCGGACTCCCGTTCCGCGGCGAGCACCTCGCGCAGGATCGCCTCGCCCGTCCCGCCGTGGCCGCTCTCGATGAGCACCCCGGCGAGACGGGCCCGCAGCAGGGCGGCCTGGTTCTGGGCGCCGAGCTCCTTGGCGTACTCGACCGCCGCCCGGTAGTCGGCCGCGGCCTCCTCGTACGCTCCGGACCGCTCATGGGACTCGCCACGCGAGGACAGCGCCTCGGCCACTCCCCAGGCGTCGCCGAGACGCCGATAGATCTCGAGGCTGCGGTCGGCGTCGCGGCGGGCGCTGCCGGCCGAGGCGGTGCGGTTGGCCAGTACGTTGGCGCGGATCTGCAGGGCGGTGGCGAGCTCCCACGCGTGGCCGGCCTCCTCGGCGGTGCGGACGGTCTCGTCGAGGACGTGCATCACCTGGTCGCTGTCGCCGGTCATCAGGACGGCGTAGAACCACAGCGAGGCGGGGAACCGGCAGGTCTGCGGCAGGTCGGCCCCGTAGGCGGTGACCACGCCGTGCAGCCACTCGCGCCGGTCGGGGCCGGTCCACTCCTCGGCACTGTGGTCCATGCTGACCATACGGATCAGCGCGACCTGCCGCCGTGCCTCGTCGAGCAGTTCGCCCCGCAGCGGCGGCGGCGCGTCGATGCACCGCTCGTGCAGCGGGGGTGCGGGGTGCACGGGTGGCGCGAAGGGATCGGGTCCGAGGGAGGCGGCGGCCTGCGACCAGTGGCGGGCGTCGGCGCGCAGGTCCTTCATCTGCCAGTACCAGGCGAGGGAGAGCACGAGGCACAGTGCTTCGTGCTCGTCCCGCGCGCCGACGGCTCGGCGCAGGGCGGTGCGCAGATTCTCGTACTCCAGCTCCAGCAGCCCGACCGCGGCGCGTTGGCCGTGCTCGCGCAGCAGAGGGTCGGTGGTGCGGGCGAGTTCCCGGTAGTGGGCGAGATGCAGCCGCTCGACGGCGTCCCGTTCCCGGGCCTCGTCGAGCCGCTCGGCGGCGTACTCGGCGACGGTCTCGAGCAGCCGGTACCGCGTCTGCCCGCCGGGTGCGGGCACGGCGACGACGAGGGACTTGTCGATGAGAGCGCCGAGGGCGTCTGCGACGTCGGCAACGGTGTCGGGCAGCGCGTCCGGCGTGCCCGGCGGGACCGGCTCCGAGGGGAGGGATCCGTCCGGACCGGCGGGGGTGTTCCCCGTCGGAGGTGGTGCGGGCGGGCCGGAGCCGCCGGGTTCGGCCGATGACGGCACCGCCGGTGCAGCCCATGCGGGGAGGACACCGGGGCCCGGGACAGCCGCGGTGGGCGGCTGCGGCGCCCCCGCGCAGACCGATTCCGCCGCGCTCAGGTCGCAGCCGCCGGCGAAGACCGACAGACGGCGCAGGACCGCCCGTTCGGGAGCGTCCAGCAGGTCCCAGGACCAGTCGACCACCGCGCGCAGCGTCTGCTGGCGGGGCAGCGCCGTGCGGCTGCCGGTCGTCAGGAGGCGGAAACGGTCGTCCAGACGGTCGGCGATCTGGCGTGGGGTGAGCATCCGCAGGCGGGCCGCGGCGAGTTCGATGGCCAGGGGGAGGCCGTCCAGTCGCCGGCAGATCTCCGCGCACGCCGCCGCCGTCGCCTCGTCCTCGTCCACCCGGAAGCCCGGTCGCGCCGATGCGCCGCGCTCGGCCAGCAGGCGCAGGGCCGCCGGGTCCGGGAGCGGGTCGACCGGGCGTACCAGCTCACCGGGCACGCCGAGCGGTTCACGGCTGGTGGCCAGGATCGTGAGGCCGGGGCAGCTCTCGAGCAGCCGCTGCGCCAGCGTCGCCGCGGCCTCGACGACATGCTCGCAGTTGTCCAGGAGCAGGAGCATGCGGCGCCGCGCGCAGTGTTCGGTCAGGCGGACGAGTGCGTCGTCGCCGCGCCGGTCGGCGGCGCGAAGCTCCTCCGCACCGGCTCCGCGCAGCACGGTCTCCCGCGCCCCGAGCGCGCCGAGCACCGCCTCGGACACCGTGTCCGGGTCGTCGACGGGGGCGAGTTCGGCGAGCCAGACACCGTCCGGCCAGGGGTCGCCGGGGCCGGCCGCCGCCGCGCGCTCGGCGGCTTCCTGGGACAGGCGGGTCTTGCCCGCTCCGCCGGGGCCGAGCAGGGTGACGAGCCGGGCGTGGCCAAGGTCGGCCCGGATTGCGTGAAGTTCGGGCTCGCGGCCGACGAAACTGGTCAGCCGGGCGCGCAGGTTGCCCGGCGCGGGGGCGGCAACACCCGGCGCGGGTCCCGCGGACGCGGACAGGGCCGGCGTGGGTACCGCCGTCGCGGGCATGCCCGGCACGGGCAGAGCCGACCCATCCACCGCCGACGCAGGCATGCCCGACGCGGGCACCGCCGACCCAGGCGCCCCCGACCCAGGAACGACCGACGCGGGCACCGCCGCCCCAGGCACCCCCGACGCGGGCACCCCCGACGCGGGCACCGCCGCCCCAGGCACCCCCGGCCCAGGCACCCCCGACGCGGGCACCGCCGGAAGCGGCAGCGCAGGCGCGGGCACCCCCCGCGCCGGCTTGAGCAACTCGACCTGGAGTCGCAGCAGTTCGGAACCCGGATCGGCACCGAGCGTGTCGGCGAGCGTCCTGCGTACCTCCTCGTACGCCGCCAGCGCCTGCGCCGCCCGCCCCGCGTCCCTCAGCGCCCGTATCCGCAGGGCATGCAGCGGCTCGTCCAGCGGATGTTCCGCGCACAGCGCGGCGAGCTCCGGCAGGGCTGCCTCGGCCCCGCCCAGCGCGAGCTCGGCGGACAGCCGCGCACGGCGGGCGTCGAGCCGCCGGGACTCGAGACGCGCCGCCTGCGCCGTACGGTCCGGCAGATCGGCCAGCACCGGCTCCCGCCACAGCGCGAGCGCGTCGTCCAGGACCGTCGCCGCCTTGGCCGCGTCCCCCTCCGCCAGGGCACGCGCGCCCTCCCCCGCCAGCCGGTCGAACCGGTGCAGGTCCACCTCGTCGCGTTCGGCGCACAGCCGGTAGCCGCCCTCGGCCGAGACCACCGCCCCGTGCCCGAGTGCCCGCCGCAGCCGGCCGACGAGCGCCTGCAGCGCCGCCACCGCATCCGCGGGCGGATCGCCGTCCCACACCTCGTCGACGAGCACCCCGACCGGGACCGCGCGCCCGGCGCGCAGGGCCAGCACGGTCAGCAGGGCGCGCAGCCGTGCTCCGCCGAGCGCGACGGGCGTGCCGTCGTCGTGGAGTACCTGTACGGGGCCCAGTACGCGAAAGTGCACCCGGCCATTGTCCCTGGTGCCGACCGGGGCCTGTCCGGCGGGAACAGGAACCGGCGCCGGGGTACAGGACGTTCTCCCGGCACCCACCGGTACGGTCTATCCGCACATGTGTCCCGCCCGCCCCGTTCCAGGAGTCGCTCCATGACCACCGCTGCCAGGCGCCACAGCGACCGCAGGATCAGTCCCGTCTTCATAGGGATCGCCGCGGTGATGACGGTGACGGGCTGGGCCGTGTGGACGGAATTCGCGGCCAGCCCCGGCCTCGCCGTCTTCCTGTTCGTCACCTCGGCGTGGATCGTCTCGCTGTGTCTGCACGAGTACGCCCACGCCCGCACCGCGCTGCACGGCGGCGACATCACCATCGGCGCCAAGGGTTATCTGACCCTGAACCCTTTCAAGTACACGCATGCGCTGCTGAGCATCGTGCTGCCGGTCATCTTTGTGATCATGGGCGGTATCGGTCTGCCGGGCGGCGCCGTGTTCATCGAGCACCACCGGATCCGGGGCCGCTGGAAGCACACCCTGATCTCGGCGGCGGGCCCCCTGACCAACGCGCTGTTCGCCGCCGTGTGCACCGCGCCGTTCTGGCTGGACGCGCTGGACGGCATCCCCACACCGTTCCGGTTCGCACTCGCCTTCCTGGCGCTGCTCCAGGTCACGGCGACGATTCTGAACTTCCTGCCGGTGCCCGGCCTGGACGGCTACGGCGTGATCGAGCCGTGGCTGTCGTACAAGGTCCGCCGCCAGGTGGAGCCGTTCGCCCCGTACGGCATGCTCGTCCTGTTCCTGTGCCTGTTCTTCATCCCCGAGGTCAACGCCGCGTTCTTCGACGCGATCTACGGGATCATGGACGCGCTCGGGGTGAGCCGGATCGACATGGAGTGCGGACGGGACCTGTTCGAGTTCTGGGACGGGCAGCACGACTTCTGTGCGTCCCGCTGACCGTAGGCCCTGATCATTGCCGCTGACCGTTGCCCTGACCGCGTCAGGTCTGCCGGAGCGGCCGGCAGGCCGTCAGTCCGCCGCCCGGCGCTCCGCCTTCGCCCTGCGCAGGTAGTACCAGGCCATGTTCGACGAGAGCCCGCCGAGCAGCACCCAGACGATCCCGAGCCAGGTGCCGTGGACGAAGGACACCACCGCCGCAGTGACGGCGAGCGCGCAGACGACGAGTGCGTAGAGAGCGAGGCGGGGCATGGGGTACGGCTCCTGTCGGGGGGTGGTTCGTCCGGTCCAGTGTCCCCCATGCCCCCGGGTGCCCTACACGTCGGTGACGCGGAGCCCCGCATGGGCCTTGTACCGGCGGTTCACCGAGATCAGGTTGGCGACCAGCGACTCGACCTGATGGGCGCCTCGCAGCCGGCCGGCGAAGACTCCGCGCATCCCCGGGATACGGCCGGCCAGCGCCTGCACGATGTCGGTGTCAGCGCGTGATTCGCCCAGCACCATGACATCCGTGTCGATCTCCTCGATCGACTCGTCCTGGAGCAGCACGGCGGACAGGTGGTGGAAGGCGGCCGTCACCCGCGAGTCGGGCAGCAGGGCCGCGGCCTGTTCGGCGGCGCTGCCCTCCTCCGGCTTGAGTGCGTAGGCGCCCTTCTTGTCGAAGCCGAGCGGGTTGACGCAGTCGACGACGAGCTTGCCGGCCAGCTCCTTCTGCAGCGCCTCCAGCGTCTTGGCGTGCCCGTCCCACGGCACCGCCACGATCACCACGTCGCTGCGCCGTGCGCACTCGGCGTTGTCGGCGCCCTCGATCCCGAGGCCCAGCTCGGCCGCGGCCCTCTCGGCGCGCTCCGCGACCCGGGAACCGATGATCACCTTCTGGCCCGCCCTGGCCAGCCGGTAGGCAAGGCCGCGGCCCTGGTCGCCGGTGCCGCCGAGGACACCGACGACGAGGCCGGAGACATCGGGGAGGTCCCAGGGGTCCTTGGCCGGAGCCTTCGGCGCGGTGCCGCTGCCGGTGCCTGCGTTGTCAGTAGAAGTCATGGCCCGACCTTACTTGCAGGTACCGCGCTCCCGATCGGGTGAGCCGAGGCCGGGCCGCCCCCGCCGGGACCCGGTTCTGGTACAGGATGCGGGGCCATGGATGCCGTACGCGTCGCGCTGCTGCGCGAAGTCCTGGCGGGGACCCAGTGGCCGGCGGCGACCCGGCAGTTCGCGCGGGCGCTGCGCTCGTCCGTGGTGCCGCAGGGCGGCGGGCTGCTGCTGGTGGGGACCGAGGAGTACGAGCCGTGGCATCTGGCCGCACACCTGGCGGACGAGGCCGCCTGGTCGGGGCAGCCGGGGCTCGCGCCGACTCTGGTGCGCCATCACGCGCGCCCCGGGGACCCGGCCCAGCTCGCCGTGGGGCTCGGCAGGCTGGAGGCGGCGCGGCGCGGCGAGACGTTGCTGGTGGTGGCTCCCGAGCGGCCGGACGCCGGGCTGCTTGAGCGGGTGTGCGACGCGCGCCGGGCGGGGGCGACGGTCCTGGCTCTGGACGGCGGTGATCCGGAGATGCACGGTCTGGCCCATGAGGCGCTGGCGGTACCGGCCACGGACGGCGACGGCCGGCCCGCGGAGATCGACATCGACACCGTGCAGCATCTGGTCAGCGCCGCGGCGGGCGAGAACAGCCTGCCCGCACCGCGCGGCCGGCGAGGGTTCAGGGACCGCCTGTCGCGGCTCGCGGACCAGCTGATGTCCCCTCCGCCGCCCCGCTGGTGACCTGCCCCGGGTAATCCGGTTGCCGCGGGCCACCGGACCGACGGAGCATGACCGCTTGTGACCACGGCTCCCGCGAGCACCAAGCTCTCCGCGATTCTCCCGGACCTCACACCCTGGCGGTCCTCTCCCGGCTTCCGTCTGCTGTGGGTGCAGGGCCTGATCACCTACTTCGGCAGCTTCATGGCGATGGTGGCCCTTCCGCTCCAGATCAAGGAGCTCACCGGATCGCCGCTCGCGGTCGGGGCGATGGGCGCGGTGGAACTGGTGCCGCTCATCGTGTTCGGACTGTACGGAGGTGCCCTCGCCGATGCCGCCGACCGCCGCAGGCTGATCCTCGGCACGGAGGCCGGGCTCGGCCTGCTGGCCGTGGTCCTGCTGGTGAACGCCGCCCTCCCGGAGCCGATGCTCTGGCCGCTCTATCTGGTCGCGGCCGGAGTCTCGGCACTCGCCGGTATGCAGCGCCCGGCACTGGACTCGCTGATCGCCCGGATCGTGCCGCACGACCAGCTCACCGCGGCCGCCGCGCTGAACTCCCTGCGCTGGCAGACGGGCGCGATCGCCGGACCGGCGCTGGCCGGCCTGGTCGTGGCGTACGGAGGCCATGCCATGGCCTACGGGATCACGGTCGTCGCCTTCGCCGTGTCCGTACTGCTGTGTCTGCGCCTGGACCCGGCGCCGCCCGCGCACGACGCGCAGAAGCCGTCGCTGCGCGGCATCGCGGAGGGCGCGCGGTACGCGTGGAGCAGACCGGTGCTGCTGGGGACGTATGCGATCGACCTGGCCGCGATGCTCTTCGCGTTCCCGAACACGATCTTCCCGTTCCTCGCGGACGACCTGGACGCCGAGTGGGCGCTGGGCCTGATGTACGCCGCGGGCTCGGTGGGCTCCGTTGTACTCAGCCTGACCAGCGGCTGGACCTCACGGGTGCGGCGGCACGGGCTGTTCGTGATCTTCGGCGCCGCGGGCTGGGGTCTGGCGATCACCGCGGCGGGCTGGGTCACGAACATCTGGCTGGTGCTGCTGTGCCTGGCGTTCGCGGGGGCCGGTGACATGCTCAGCGGTCTGGGCCGCTCGACGATCTGGAACCAGACGATCCCCGAGGAGCTGCGCGGCCGGCTCGCCGGCATAGAGGTGCTGTCGTACAGCGTCGGCCCGCAGCTGGGCCAGGTCCGCGCGGGTGCGGCGGCCGGATGGACGGGCACCCGGCCGGCGGTGTGGAGCGGTGGACTCGCCTGTCTGGTGTCGGTGGGGCTGCTGACGGCGGTGCTGCCGAAGCTGTGGTCGTACGACTCCGAGACGGACGAGGACGCGCTGCGCAGGCGCGCCCAGAAGCAGGCGGCAGAGGTGGTGTGAGGCGTGAGGTGTCGGCCCCTGCCCTGCGCGGCCTCGCCGACCACCGCATCCCGAAAGCGGGGCTCCCTACGCCCTGGCGGGCGTGGGCCCCACCGGATCGCGCGTCTCGATCACCGGCCGGGGCCGGTCCTCGTCCGGTCCGGGATCCCGGACGGGCCCAGGGGAGATCGGGTGGGGTGCCCCAGGCGGGGCACCCCCAAGGAACCGTGCTGCCCCGCGCAGGGGAGCTACGTGTCCTCCGGCCGGGCCGGGGTGTCGTGCCAGCGGGGATCGTTCTCCCACTCCAGATTCCGTTCGCGCGCAGTCTCCATCGCGTGCTCCGCCTCCGTACGCGAGGCATACGGACCGAAGCGGTCCTTGGCCGGGCATTCCGGGCCTTCCTCGACCTTCTTGTGCTCCAGGCAGTAGTACCACTCGCCCGGTTTGCCCACCGTGCGCTTCTTGAACAGGGCCATCGTCGGCTCCTTCCTCCATGGCCATGCTGCCCCATGGGGCCTGGTTAGACTCGCTGGCATGTCTGGCCAGTCTCTGCTCGTTCCCGGGGAGCTCTCCCCCACCCGTTCCGTCCCCGGCTCCATCCGGCGTCCCGAGTACGTCGGGAAGCCCGCGCCCACCCCGTACACCGGGCCGGAGGTCCAGGACTCCGACACCATCGAGCGGATGCGGATCGCGGGCCGCATCGCCGCGCAGGCGATGGCGGAAGCCGCCAAGCACATCGCGCCGGGTGTGACGACGGACGAACTGGACCGTGTCGCGCACGAGTTCATGTGCGACCACGGCGCCTATCCCTCGACCCTCGGCTACCGCGGCTTCCCCAAGTCGCTGTGCTCCTCGGTCAACGAGGTGATCTGTCACGGGATTCCGGACTCGACGGTGCTGCGGGACGGCGACATCGTCAATCTGGACGTCACCGCGTACATCCACGGCGTGCACGGCGACAACAACGCCACCTACCTGTGCGGTGACGTCGACGAGGAGTCACGGCTGCTCGTGGAGCGGACCCGCGAGTCGCTCAACCGCGCCATCAAGGCGGTGAAACCGGGCCGCCAGGTCAATGTCATCGGCCGGGTGATCGAGTCGTACGCCAAGCGTTTCGGCTACGGCGTCGTGCGCGACTTCACCGGGCACGGGATCAACTCGTCCTTCCACTCCGGGCTGATCATTCCGCACTACGACGCGGCGCACGCGACCACGGTCATCCAGGCGGGCATGACGTTCACGATCGAGCCGATGCTCACCCTCGGCACGTACGAGTACGACATGTGGGACGACGGCTGGACGGTCGTGACCAAGGACCGCAAGCGCACCGCGCAGTTCGAGCACACCCTGGTGGTGACGGACAGCGGGGCGGAGATTCTCACGTTGCCGTGAGCGGAACGCGGGGTAGCGTTTTTACCGACAGGACGTCGGGAACACATTGACTTAGGTGTACCTAAGTAGTTAGGTGAGCCTAACTGCACGGACCGGCGGTGGCAACTGCCCGCGCCGCCGCGGTCGCGTTCCCGTCCCATCGGTCATTCGGTCCCCTGGAGGCCCGCCTTGGATGCCACCGCCACCGGCACTCCCTTCTCGACGCTGATCCGGGTCGCCTCGCACGAGCAGCACACCGAGGCCGAGACCTCTCCCTTCATGGGCGACCTGCTCGGCGGCCGGCTGGGCGTCGAGGCGTACGCGCGCTACACCGAGCAGCTGTGGTTCGTGTACCGGGCGCTGGAGGAGGCGGCCGGCGTACTGCGGGACGACCCGGTCGCCGGGCCGTTCATCCGGCCCGAGCTGATGCGCACCGCGGAGCTCGAGCGCGACCTGGCGCATCTGCGGGGTGCCGGCTGGCGCGCCGGCCTCACGGCACTGCCCGCCACCGACGCGTACGCCGCGCGGATCACCGAGTGCGCCCACCACTGGCCCGCGGGATATGTGGCGCACCACTACACGCGCTATCTCGGGGATCTCTCCGGCGGCCAGATCATCCGCGACACGGCGGAGAAGACCTGGGGCTTCGCACGCAAGGGGGACGGGGTGCGGTTCTACGTCTTCGAGCAGATCCCGAACCCGGCGGCGTTCAAGCGGGGCTACCGCGAGCTGCTCGACGCGGTGAACGCCGACGATCTCCAGAAGCAGCGGATCGTCGACGAGTGCAAGCGGGCCTTCGGCCTCAACGGCGCGATCTTCCGCGAGCTGGGGGCAGAGTTCCCGCTCAGTGCGTGAGGAGCCACACGGCCCGGGCCCCCCGGGCCGCGCTCAGTGCATGAGCTGGGGCCGCCGGGCCGCGGGCGCCGGTGCCGCGAGGCGTACGCGTCCGCCGATCTCGATCAGGCCGTCGGGGCCGGGAGCCGCCAGGATCTGCGATCCCCGGCCCTGGGTGATGTTCAGGGCCCGGCCGAGCCGGTCGGTCAGCAGCAGCGCCGCCGCGCCCGTGGCCTCCTCCTCGGCGACGCCCTCGGGACACGCCCCGGCTCCACCGGAGCGGCTGTTGCCGCGCTCATCGCCCCGGCGCGGGAAGGCCCTCGCCCGTACCCGGCCTGCGGCCTCGTCCTCCCAGGCCCACGCGTACAGCCGGCCCTCGCCCGGCGGCGGGGCGGGCAGGGCGTCGACCTCTTCGGGCGTCGCGTACCGTTCCAGCCGCCACGGCGGCGCCCAGTCGGCGTGCGCCGTGATCCATGTGAACTCCCCGTCCTGGCGCACCCATACCTCACCCGCGGGCGGGTTGACGGCCTCCAGATCGAGGAGCCACGCGGCCCCGACGAGCGGATGCCCGGCGAAGGTCAGGCGGGTGCCCGGCGTGTAGATGTCGACGACCCCGCGCTCGGGGTCGTCGACGAACACGGTCTCACCGAACCCGAGTTCGGCCGCGAGCGCCTGACGTGAGGCCTGGTCCGGGAAGCCACGGGGGTCGCGGACAACCCCCAGGGCGTTCCCGTACTGCCCGTCCGGCGCGCAGAACACGTGGAGCACATCGAGCACATCGAGCACATCGGGTTCGTTCACTCCGGCATTCAAGCATCAAGTACCGACGGCCGCCCATGCCCGGCCCGGGTCACGGCCGCAGCGGCTCGCGGCGGCGCACCGCGGCGACCACGCCCGCACCGGCGGCCACGATGCCCGCGCACGCCGCCAGGAGTGCACCCGCCGGGACCCCGGAACCGGTGGTGGCGAGGGAGCCGCCTGCCGAGGTTCCGCCCACCGACCCCCCGGCGGTGCCTGCGCCGCCGCCGGCGCTCGCGCCGCCCGAGGTTCCGCCGTCGGTGCCACCCGTGGCGGGCGGAAGCCCCTGGTCCTCGTCCAGGGAGACCGCAAGGGTCAGGGCGTCGAGCTGCTCGCCGACGGGGTACATGTTGCCGAACGCCTTGACTCCGTCGGCGGTGAGCTTCGCCGGGACACCGGCCAGCTTCACCACACCGTCCTCGGCCACAAGGCCCTTCGCCGGCAGGCGTGGGAGTGAAGCCGGCGGGCGACGAACTGAAGTCGCGTACCGAGTCCAGGATCGCCGCCGTCCGGAAGGACGTTCCGAAGCCGGACAAGGGCAGGCAGCCGCGGGTCGCGTTCCTGTATCTGCGCGGCACGGCGTCCGTCTATCTGCTCGGTGGCAGCGAGTCGGGGGCCTCCTCCCTGCTGGAGGCGGCCGGCGCGGTGGACGCCGGCAAGGAGTCGGGGCTCACCCAGGACTTCACGGCCATCACCAGCGAGGCCCTGGCGAAGGCGGCCCCGGACGCGATCCTGGTGATGAGCAAGGGCCTCACCTCGGTGAACGGCCTGGACGGACTTCTCAAGATCCCGGGCGTGGCCCAGACCCCGGCGGGTATGGACCGCCGGGTCGTGTCACGTCCGGGCTCGGCACCGTGCTGCTGGGGTACGCCATCTCCCGGTCCGGCGGGCGGACCGAGGTCGTCACCTTCATCCTCACCGGTATCGCCGTCAACGCCTTCGCCGGCGCCCTGATCGGGCTGTTCGTCTTCTTCGCCGACAACGCCCAGATCACCCAGATCACCTTCTGGCAACTCGGCTCGCTCGCCCAGGCGACCTGGCCGAAGGTGCTCGCCGTGCTCCCGTGCGCGCTCGCCGGACTCGTACTCGCGCCCATGTACGCAGGGAAGCTGGACCTTCTCGCTCTCGGGGAGCGCCCGGCCCGCCACCTCGGCGTCGACGTGGAGCGACTGCGGGTCGTCCTCGTACTGGTCGTCGCGCTGCTCACGGCGGCGGCGGTCGCGGTCGCGGTCGCGGGGGTGACCACCTTCGTGGGCCTGCTCGTTCCGCATCTGCTGCGCATGGCCAACGGGCCCGGTCACCGCTTCCTCGTACCGGGCAGCGCTCTCGGCGGTGCGCTGGTGCTCGTCGCGGGCGACCTCGCCGCACGCACGGTCGCCGAACCGGCGGAGCTTCCCCTCGGAGTGCTCACCGCCCTTTTCTGCAGCCCGTTCTTCTTCTGGTTGCTGCGCAGGACCCGCCGCAGGCAAGGAGGCTGGGCATGAGGATCACGACCGCACGCCGGCGCGGGCGGGCACTGCCCGCCCGCCCCTCCCCCGGTACGCCTCTCGTCGAGGCCCGGGATCTGCACGTCCGCCTCCGGGGGGGGCAGGACGTTCTGCGCGGGGTCGAACTCACCGCGCACGGCGGCGAGGTGTGTGCGCTGGTGGGTCCCAACGGTGCCGGGAAGTCGTCCCTGCTGGCGGCCCTCGCCGCCGATCTGCCCGCTTCCCGGGGCACGGTACGGATCGCGGGGCGGACCGCCGCCGAGTGGTCCGCCCGCGAACTGGCGCTGCACCGGGCCGTACTGCCGCAGTCCGCCGAGCTGTCGTTCCCGTTCCCCGTCGTGGAGGTCGTCCGGATGGGGCGTGCTCCATGGGCCGGGACCGCCCGGGAGGAGGAGGACGAGGAGGCCGTCGCGACCGCCATGGCCGCCACCGAGGTGGCCGCTTTCGCCGCGCGCCCGTTCTCCGCGCTGTCCGGCGGCGAACGCGCCCGGGTCGCCCTTGCCCGCGTACTCGCGCAGCGCACGCCGCTGCTGCTCCTGGACGAGCCGACCGCGGCGCTCGATCTGCGCCACCAGGAACTGGTGCTTGAGATCTGCCGTGAGCGGACAGCGGCCGGTGACGCGGTCGTGGCGGTGCTGCACGACCTGTCGCTCGCCGCGGCGTACGCGGACCGGGTCGCCGCACTCCACGACGGCCGCATCGCGGCGGCCGGCCCCCTGCCGAGGTGTTCGACAGAGAACTGCTGAGCGGCATCTACCGCCGGCCCGTCGAGGTCTTCGGCCACCCTCGCACCGGGGTCCCCCTGGTCCTCCCCGAGCGGACCGCTTGACCAGTGCTTGACCAGCACATGGCATCGCCATAGGAACGCTGTAACCGCATCGTGTGCGCCACTAAGGCAAGCCTCGGTTAAGTTGGGTCCGCCTCACCGGCCTTCCGTTCACTTCGCCCCGTTTGGAGCATGTATGCGCCCCGTCCGTCTCTCCGTCGTCACCGCCGCCGCCACGGTGGCGGCTCTGACAGCTGTCACGGGCTGCGCCGAGAAGAGCGACGCCAAGGGCGGCAGCGGCGCCATCGAAGTGGTCGCGAAGGACGACGCCTGCGAGGTGTCCAAGAAGGAGTTCCCGGCCGGCCACATCGAGCTGGAGATCGAGAACAAGGGCGCCAAGGTCACCGAGGTCTACATCCTGTTCCCCGACGACCGCATCGTCACCGAGCTGGAGAACATCGGCCCCGGCCTCAAGCGCACCCTCACCGCCGAGGTGAAGGCCGGTTCGTACGAGATCGCCTGCAAGCCCGGTATGAAGGGTGACGGCATCCGCCAGAAGGTCACCGCCACTGGCGGCAAGGCCCCCAAGCGCAGCCCCGAGATGGACGCCGCGGTCGCCTCGTACCGCACCTATGTGCAGCAGCAGGCCGACCAGACCCTGCCCAAGGTGAAGGTGTTCACCGACGCGGTGCGCGCGGGCGACATCGAGGCCGCCAAGAAGGCGTACGCCGACTCCCGTATCGGCTGGGAGCGCACCGAGCCGGTGGCCGAGTCCTTCGGCGACATCGACCCGAAGGTCGACGTGCGCGAGGACGGCCTGGAGAAGGGCCAGAAGTGGACCGGCTGGCACCGCCTGGAGAAGGCGCTGTGGCAGGACAAGAAGATCGGCGCCGAGGAGAAGGCGCTCGCCGACACCCTCGACAAGGATCTCGCGGACTGGGTCAAGAAGGTCGGCACGGCCGAGATCACCCCGACGTCGATGGCCAACGGCGCCAAGGAGCTCCTCGACGAGGTCGCCACCGGCAAGGTCACCGGTGAGGAGGAGCGCTACAGCCACACCGACCTGGTCGACTTCAAGGCGAACGTCGAGGGCGCCCAGCAGTCCTTCGCCCTGCTGAAGCCGGTCGCGTCCAAGAACGACCCGAAGCTGGTCACCGAACTGGACAAGCAGTTCGCGGCGCTGAACACCCTGCTCGACAAGTACCGCAAGGACACCGCCTCGTACGAGTTCACCTCCTACGACAAGGTCGGCAAGGCCGAGCGCAAGGAGCTCAGCGACGGCGTGAACGCCCTTGCCGAGCCGCTGTCCAAGCTCGCCGCCGCCGTTGTCAAGTAAGCAAGCAGTCAAGGGGGTCCGATGCCGGACGAGACAGAGACACACACCAGCGCGCCGTCACGCCGTTCCCTGCTCGGCTGGGGCGGGGCCGGGCTTGCGCTCGGCGCCGCCGCGGCCGGCGGTACGGCGGCCGCGCTGGGCCGCGGCGACGGCACCACCGTGCCCGCCGCGGACAGCGGCGCTGCGGTGCCTTTCCACGGCGCTCACCAGGCCGGTATCACCACGGCCGTCCAGGACCGTCTGCACTTCGCCGCGTTCGACGTGAAGACGACGGACCGCGCCGAACTGGTGCAGCTGCTCAAGGACTGGACGCGGGCCGCCGAACGGATGACGGCCGGTCACGCGGTCGGCGAGGGCGCGTACGGCGGTCTGCCCGAGGCACCGCCGGACGACACCGGCGAGGCGCTCGGCCTGAAGCCCTCCCGGCTGACGCTGACGGTCGGCTTCGGACCTTCACTGTTCGCCAAGGGCCGGTTCGGTCTCGAGGACCGGCGTCCCGCCGCCCTGGTCGAGCTGCCGAAGTTCCCGGGCGACAATCTCGACGCGGCGCGCAGCGCCGGCGACCTGTGCATCCAGGCCTGCGCCGACGATCCGCAGGTCGCGGTGCACGCCATCCGCAACCTCGCCCGGATCGGCTTCGGCAAGGTCGCGGTGCGCTGGTCGCAGCTGGGCTTCGGCAAGACGTCCTCGACGACGCCCGAGGCCCAGACCCCGCGCAACATGATGGGCTTCAAGGACGGCACCCGGAACATAGCGGGTACGGACACGGCGGCGCTCGACAAGCATGTGTGGGTGTCGGCCAAGGACGGCCCGGCGTGGCTGGCCGGCGGCTCGTACCTGGTCGCCCGCCGCATCCGGATGAACATCGAGACCTGGGACCGCACCTCGCTGCAGGAGCAGGAGGACATCTTCGGCCGGGACAAGGGCGAGGGTGCGCCGGTCGGCAAGGCCAAGGAGCACGACGAGCCGTATCTGCCGGCGATGCTGCCGACCGCGCATGTGCGTCTCGCGCACCCGGACACCAACGGCGGTGCGCGGATGCTGCGCCGCGGCTACTCCTTCACCGACGGCACCGACGGGCTGGGCCGGCTGGACGCGGGGCTGTTCTTCCTCGCCTACCAGCGCGACATCCACAAGGGGTTCGTCCCGGTGCAGCGGCAGCTCGCCGCGAACGACGATCTCAACGAGTACATCCAGCACGTGGGTTCGGCGCTGTTCGCCGTCCCGCCGGGCGTCCGCGACAAGGACGACTGGTGGGGCCGGGCGCTGCTGACCTGAGGAGGAGGAACCCGACGTGTTCGGCAACTATCTCATCGGCCTGCGCGAAGGCCTGGAGGCGAGCCTGGTCGTCTGCATCCTGATCGCGTATCTGGTCAAGACCGGGCGCCGCGACGCGCTGCGTCCGATCTGGATCGGCATCGGGATCGCGGTCGCGATCTCGCTGGGCTTCGGCTTCGGGCTCGAATACGGCTCGCAGGAGCTGACGTTCGAGGCGCAGGAGCTGCTCGGCGGTTCGCTGTCGGTTCTCGCGGTGTGCCTGGTGACCTGGATGGTCTTCTGGATGCGGCGCACCGCGCGGCATCTGCGGAGCGAGCTGCACGGCAAGCTGGACGCCGCGCTGCAGATGGGTACCGGTGCGCTGGTCGCCACCGCGTTCCTCGCGGTGGGGCGCGAGGGCCTGGAGACGGCGCTGTTCGTATGGGCGTCGGTCCGCGCGGCCACCGAGGGGGCGGGCAACCAGGCTCCGCTGACGGGTGTGCTGCTGGGTATCGCGACGGCGGTCGTCCTGGGCTGGTTGTTCTACCGGGGTGCGCTGAAGATCAACCTGGCGAGGTTCTTCACCTGGACAGGTGGCATGCTCGTCGTCGTGGCGGCCGGTGTGCTGGCGTACGGCGTGCACGATCTGCAGGAGGCACGCTTCCTGGGCGGTCTGGCCGACAAGGCCTTCGACGTCAGCACGGCGATACCGCCGGACAGCTGGTACGGAACACTGCTGAAGGGCGTGTTCAACTTCCAGCCCGTCCCCACCGTCCTCCAGGTCACGGTGTGGGGGCTGTATCTGGTCCCGACCCTCGGCCTCTTCCTCGCCCCGGTAGGGTTCGGACGGTCAGAGCGGGTCGAGGAGCAGAAGGCAACCGATGAGAACGCTGGGTCGGGCGGCGACGGGGCTCGCGGCGACGGCGGTGCTGTCGCTGACAGCGAGCGCCTGCGTGACGGTGCACGGGGAACGGGAAGTCGTCCCGGCGGCGACGAAGGCTGAGGCCGCCAAGGCGCTCGAGGACTTCAGCGAGGCGTACAACAAGGCCGACAAGGCGTACGACCCCGCGCTGGACGCAGGCCATGTCACCGGCGCGCTCGGGGCCATCAACCAGGCCGGCCTGAAGGCGCGTCAGGTGAACTTCCCGAACGGCAACCCGGGCCATGTGCCGCTGGAGCTGACGGACGCGAAGTTCACCATCCCGAAGAAGGCGGGCTGGCCGCGCTGGTTCGTCGCGGACACCGACTCCAACCGGGACCAGGACGACAGTCCGACGGACAACCGCTGGCTGCTGGTCTTCGTGCGCAACGGCGCCGACGAGGGGTGGAAGGCCGCGTACCTGACGATCCTCACCCCGAAGGAGATCCCGGCCTTCAGGACCGACACGGACGGCTTCGCCGAGACCGTCGCCCTCGACAGCGGCGCGCTGGCGGTGGCGCCGCGCAATCTGAGCGAGGAGTACTCCTCGTACATCCAGAGCGGCCGGCCGGAGCACTTCGCGGACGGTCCGCACACGTCCGAGTGGCGCAAGGCCCGTGAGAAGGACGCGAATCTGCGGGGGATGTCGACGCAGTACATCGACCAGCCGCTGGACACCGGTGACTTCGCGCCGCTGGGGCTGGCCACCGAGGACGGCGGGGCGCTGGTGTTCTTCTCGACGCGCAACTTCGAGCGGCAGACGGCGGCGAAGGGCGTGCGGCTGAACATCAACGACGACGTCAAGGCGCTGCTCACCGGTGAGGTGAAGTCCACGATCACCAAGGAGCGGGTGTCCAGCCAGGCGGTGCTGGTGCCGCCGAGCGGGGGCGCGGCAGGCGGCGCGGCCGAGGGAAGCGATGCGGGTACCGCCGGTCGGGTGAACGTGCTGGGCCGGCTGACAGGTCTGACGGCGGCCGAGGGTTCGTAGCGGGACGCCGTCCGGCTCGGTGGCCGCGTCCGGTCCATGGCCAGGCGGTCCCGCTCGGACGACTCAGGCCCGGCGGCCAGGTCCGGCTCAGTGACCGGGCGGGTGCAGACTCCGGGCCGGGGGCCGGTGCGGTTCGTTTCCGGCAGGCTGCGTCCTGGCGCAGGCTCCGGCGCGGTCCGGTCAGCGGCCGCCGAGGGGCCGGGCCGCCTCGTGGCGCTCCCACTCCTCCAGCTCGCCCGCGTACCGCGCGCAGGCGTCGGTCAGCGACTCCAGGAGGGTGAGCGGGTCCGGCAGCGGATGCTCCGGTCCGCGTACCCAGGTCACTGCGAGATCACCGTCGCCCGGCAGCCGGGCCGGGGGTACGAGCACATAGCTGCCGCGGCAGTGCCAGCGCAGCCCCGGATGCTCGTCCATCGTCTCCGGATTGCAGTCCAGGGCGCACGGCCACCACTCGTCCTCGTCCTCGGGCGTGCCGCGGGTCGCGGTGAAGAACAGCATCCGGCCCTCGTCGCCGCTGCCGCCCGACTCGGCCACCGGACCGACGTCGATGCCCTGCTCGAGCAGCCGCTCAAGAGCATTGCGACCGGCCTCCAGCGGTACGTCGAGGACGTCGTGGACCATGCCGGTCGCGGTGATGAAGTTGGCCTGCGGCTGATGCCGGGCCCAGCGCTCGATCTGTGCCCGGTCGGTGGTCGACTGCGTCTGCCAGGCGAAGGAGACCGGGTGGGTTGCGGGCGTGGGACAGCCGATGCGCTCACAGGAACAGCGGAACCCGACGGGGTGTGCGGCAGGCGCGAGCGGCAGTCCGGCGGCGGCGGTGGCCAGGAGCAGAGCCTCGCGCCGCGAGTCCTGCGAGTCCTCGGCGTCGGTGTCCCTGGGGCGGCGGCGCAGCCACTGCGCCAGCCTGCTCCCCCCGGAAAGCCTGCCCTCCGTGCCGCGGTAGCGGCCGATACCGTCGCCCATCTATCCCCTCACACCTCATGCTCGCCCGATGCCGGACCCAGCCATCGTCCCACCATCCTGCTCCTCGGGTGGCCACTGTCCCCAACCGGGGTACCCCGGCGGCTGTTCCCGTGGGGCTGCTGTGAGGCTGCTGTGGGGCGCGGACACCGCTCCCGTACGGGCTCAGTTCCTCGGTGCGAGGCCGTTCACGGCGTAGTCGACGATCAGGTCGGCGTAGTCGTGGGTGAGCGGGAGGGTACGCAGCAGCCAGCGGTGGGCCAGCGGTCCGGCGAACAGCTCCAGGGCGATCCGGGGATCGATGCCGGCGCGGACGTCACCCGCGTCCTGGGCGGCGCGCAGCCGCTTCACATACAGCTGGAGCTGGGGTTCGAGCAGCTTCTCGACGAACGTCGCGCCCAGTTCGGGGTTGACCACACCCTCCGCGGTCAGCGCGCGGGCGGGGGCGTCGTAGCGGGGGTCGTTGAGCTCGTCGACGGTGGCACGCAGGACGAGGCGCAGATCGGCCTCGAGGTCGCCGGTGTCGGGAATCTCGTACTCCCCCGGGCCCGCGGCCTCGGCGGCCTGCTCGGCGAGGTCGAGGAAGGCCTCGAGCAGGACGGCGGCCTTGGAGGGCCACCAGCGGTAGATCGTCTGCTTGCCGACACCGGCGCGGGCGGCGATGCCCTCGATCGTCGTGCGGGCGTAGCCCACCTCGCCGACGAGCGCGAGCGCGGCCTCGTAGATCGCGCGGCGCGAGCGGTCGCTGCGGCGGGAGGCGTCGGGCGTTCTGGGGTCGGTCATGGCACCATGCTACCGCGCAGTGAGACGAGACGTCTCGCCTAGGTGTATGGCGCCGGACGGCGCCGGGGCGCGGCGGCGGCACGTTGATGAACCACTCGGCCGGTGGGCTGCGCGGGGGCTGTTTCAGGCCGCACGATGACTGCACGCACAACCCGTGCGACTCCTGTTGTTCCTGAGGAGCCTGCATTGCCTCGTGACGCATCGCCCCGCCGTTACCTGATGTGCCCACCCACGCACTTCGGGGCGACGTACTCCATCAACCCGTGGATGGACCCCGCCAAACCCGTCGACCCGTCGCCCAGTGGGAGGACCTGCACGACCGCTACCGCGCGCTCGGCCACACCGTGGAACTGCTCGACCCGCGGGCCGGCCTGCCCGACATGGTGTACACCGCCAACGGGGCCACCGTCGTCGACGGCCGGGTGCTCGGCGCCCGCTTCGCCCACGCCGAACGGGCCGCGGAGGCCGGGGCGCACGTGGAGTGGTTCCGCGCCCACGGCTTCACCGAGATCCATGAACCCGTGCACACCAACGAGGGCGAGGGAGACTTCGCGGTCACCGCTTCGTACGGTTGGCGGGCCGTGGCTTCCGCTCGAGCTCGCTCGCACACGACGAGGCACAGGAGTTCTTCGGCCGCCCCGTCATCGGACTGGAGCTCGTCGATGCGCGCTACTACCACCTGGACACGGCGCTGTCCGTGCTGGACACCGCGACGGACGAGATCATGTACTACCCCGGCGCGTTCTCCCCTGGCAGCCGCGCGGTTCTCGCCCGCCTCTTCCCCGACGCCCTGATCGCCACCGACACCGACGCGGCGGCGTTCGGCCTGAACGCGGTGAGCGACGGCCGCCATGTGCTGCTTCCGCAGGCGGCGGTCGGGCTGATGGATCCGCTGCGGGAGCGGGGCTTCGATCCGATCGGCATGGATCTGAGCGAGCTCCTGAAGGGCGGCGGCAGCGTGAAGTGCTGCACGCTGGAGCTGCGCGCCTGAGCCGAGGGGGGTACGGGAGGCAGTCCGTACCCCCTTCGCATCACCCTTCCGGCGGCCAGGCATCGCCCCAGTCCGCGTCGCGGGCCGCGCGGTACAGGGTGCCGTGGCGTTTGGTGACCGTCTCGCGGTGCAGGGTCTCGTCCGCCGCGCACAGGTCCAGCAGCACCATGCCCTTGCGGATCTGGGGTTTGCGGGTCACCCGGGACGGGGCCGGTGCGACGGGGAAGCGAGTGGCCGCGACATAGCTGAACTTCTCGTCCTCGTACGGCAGCGAGCCGCCCTTCACCTGGCGGTGCAGGGAGGATCGAGCGACGCGGGCCGCGAAATGGCACCAGTCCGAGCCCGGTTCGATGGGGCAGGCCGCACTGTGCGGGCAGGGTGCTGCGACGCTCAGGCCGGCCGCGATCAGCGCGTCGCGGGCCTCGATGACGCGGGCGTAGCCGTCAGGGGTGCCCGGTTCGACGATCACGACCCCTTGCGCGGCGCGGGCGGCCTCGGCGACGACCGCTTTCCGGTCCTCGGGGGTCAGCTCGTTCAGGACGTACGACACCGTCACCAGATCAGTGCTCTCGATCCGGAGCGCCGAGCTGATCCGTGCGCGCTGCCACTGCACGGCGCGCAGTGCGGGCACCTGGGAGGCCTCGGCCAGTTCGCGGCCCAGTGCCAGTGCGGGCTCGGCCCAGTCCAGGACCGTCGTGCTCGGCGCCGGCTCCTCCCACGCGTCCGCGACCGCCCAGCTCGCCGCGCCCGTGCCGCCGCCGATGTCGGTGTGGGTGGCAGGTGTCCACGAGGGGACCGCCGCCCGCAGTGCGGCGAGTGCGGACCGTACCGCCTCGAACGTCGCGGGCATCCGGTACGCCGCGTACGCGGCGACGTCGGAGCGGTCGCGGAGCACCGGTGCATGGGTCTGGGTGACCCCCCGGTAGGTGGCGATGAGCCGCTCGACAGCCTGCGCCGCCTGCCTGGGCGGTAGCCCGTCCAGCAGTGCGGCCAGGGTGCCGCGCAGGGTCTCGGCGGTGGGGGCGGTGACGTTCACCGCCCGATTCTAGGCGCGATCCCCGGTCCCGGATCCCCGGTGCCCGTGTCCCCTGCCGCGTTATCCCCTGCCGTCGGCTCAGACGGCTTGGTCGCGGCGCTGCCAGGGACGGCACAGCCCCAGGAAGCAGCCCACCGAGGCCAGCGCGCAGGTCAGCTGGACGACGGCCATCGGCACGGCCGTCGCCTCGCCCGCGATCCCTACGAGCGGCGAGGCGATCGCGCCGATCAGGAACGACGTGGTGCCGATCAGCGCAGACGCGGAACCCGCCGCGTGCGGGGTGCGCAGGAGCGCGAGCGCGTTGGTGTTCGGCATCGCGAGGCCCATCGCGGACATCAGGACGAACAGCCCGGCTGCGACCGGCACGAGACCCACCCGCCCGAAGACCCCCGACGTCATGAGCAGCAGGGCGGCCGCAGCGAGTGCGATCACCGTCAGGCCGATGCCGAGCGCCTTGTCCAGGCTGACCCGGCCCACCAGCAGCTTGCCGTTGATCTGGCCGACGGTGATCAGACCCACCGAGTTGAGCCCGAAGAGCAGGCTGAACGTCTGCGGGGACGCCCCGTAGATCTCCTGCACCACGAACGGTGAGGCCGAGATGTAGGCGAACAGCGCCGCGAAGGCGAAACCGCCGGTCAGCGTGTACCCGGTGAAGACCCGGTCGGCGAGCAGTCCACGCATGGTGCGCAGCGCCTCGACGACGCCTCCGCCGTGCCGCCGCTGCGGGGGCAGGGTCTCGTGCAGCCACTTCAGCACGACGGTGGTGAGCAGCACACCGACGGCGGCGAGGACGACGAAGATCCCGCGCCAGTCGGTGATCCGCAGTACCTGGCCGCCGATCAGCGGCGCGACGATGGGCGCGACGCCGGAGACGAGCATCAGGGTGGAGAAGAACCGGGCCATCTCCACGCCGTCGTACAGATCGCGGACCACCGCACGGGCGATGACGATGCCGGCCGCGCCCGCGAGTCCCTGGAGCAGCCGGAAGGCGATGAGCAGTTCGGCCGTCGGGGCGAGCGCACACAGCGCGGTGGCCACGGCGTACACGGCCATCCCCGCCAGGAGCGGGCGCCGGCGCCCCCACCTGTCGCTCATCGGACCGACGACGAGCTGGCCGAGCGCCATGCCCAGGAGGCAGGCGGTGAGGGTGAGCTGGACGGTGGCGGCGGGCGCGTGCAGCGAGTCGGTCACCGCGGGCAGCGCCGGGAGGTACATGTCCATGGACAGCGGCGGCAGTGCGGTGAGGCCGCCGAGGACGAGGGTGACCAGGAGCCCTGCGCGCCGCGCCGCGACGGCGGGGGCGGTCGCCTGCGCGGGCAGGGACGCGGTCGCCGGCGTGGGCGGAGGCGCGGACACCGGCGCGGCCTGAGGTATATGTCCTTGTTCGCTCTGGCCGCTCTCCGGCATCTGCTGCTCCCGTTCCTGGTTTCAACGAATTATGGTCTCCATTCCTCCGGCGTGGTCGAGTGCGTCTCGCGTCAGATCTGCCGCAGACCCGGGTTTCCCGCGTCCGTCACGAACGACGCGGCCGTGGTGACCGGCGAGCCCGGGCTCGTCACATGGGTGAGCGTCCGGAAGTCTGCGCGCGCCTGCTGCTCGCCCAGCGTGACGGTCACATAGCCACGGCGGCCGTTGTAGAACCGCATGTGCGGATTGGCGCGGGTGTACGTGTCCCAGGTGGCCGGCTTGTCGGCGCCGTCCTTGCCGCTGGAGATCGACGTCGCCACGATCTCGGTGCCGACGACCTCGGCGCCCAGGGTGTCGTAGTCCCGCTTGATGTCGTACGCGTACGCCACATGGACGTCTCCGGTGAGGATCATCAGGTTCTCGACGCCGGCCGACTCGGCGCCGTCGAGGATCCGGTCGCGGGAGGCCGGGTAGCCGTCCCAGGCGTCCATGCTGACCCGGGCGGGCTCGGTCAGATCCAGCTTGCGCCGGGAGAAGTTGACCTGCTGCGGCACGACGTTCCACAGGGCGCGCGACTGCCGCCAGCCGTCGATCAGCCAGCGCTCCTGGGTCTCGCCCGTCATGGTGCGCGCCGGGTCCTCGGACTCGGGACCGGGGATGTCCAGGCCGTCGCCGTAGGCCTGGTCGGAGCGGTACTGCCGGGTGTCGAGCACGTCGAACTGGGCGAGCCGCCCGAAGTGCAGTCTGCGGTAGAGCTGCATGTCGGTGCCCTGGGGCCGCTGGGGCCTGCGCAGCGGCTGGTTCTCCCAGTACGCGCGGTAGGCCGCGGCCCGGCGCAGCAGGAACTCCTCACGCGGCACGTCGTTCTCGGGGATCTCGTCGGCGTAGTTGTTCTCGGTCTCGTGGTCGTCCCAGGTGACGACGAAGGGGTGCGCGGCGTGGGCGGCCATCAGGTCGGGGTCGGACTTGTAGAGGCCGTAGCGCAGCCGGTAGTCCTCGAGGGTGATCGTCTCGCGGTTGTAGTGCGCGGGCAGTCGGCGGTCGGTGTGGTTACGGGCGCCGCCGACGGCGTTCACGGCGTACTCGTAGAGGTAGTCGCCGAGGTGGAAGACGACGTCGAGGTCCTCGTCGGCGAGGTGCCGGTGGGCGGTGAAGTAGCCGTCGTGGTACGCCTGGCAGCTCACGGCGGCGAACCTGAGCTCACTGATGCGAGCAGCACGGGCGGGCGCGGTGCGGGTACGGCCGGCCGGGCTGATCCATCTGCCGGCCCGGAAGCGGTAGTAGTGGACGCGGTCCGGGTCGAGGCCGGTGGGCTCGACATGGACGCTGTGGTCGAACTCGGGGTGGGCGGTGGCGCTTCCGCGCCGGACGATGCGGGTGAAGAGCTCGTCGTGGGCGAGCTCCCAGTGCACCGTGAACCGGGCGGCGGGCAGTCCGCTGCCGGGTTCGTACGGTCGCGGGGCGAGCCGGGTCCACAGGACGACGGACCCGGGCTGGGGGTCACCGGAGGCCACGCCGAGTGTGAAAGGGTCCTCGGTGATCTTCTTGGCGTCCGCCTCGGCCGCAGACGCGGAGCCGGGCAGATTGACGGCGAAGGCCAGCGCGGCGGCCGCGGAGGCGGTGGTCAGGAAGGTACGGCGGCCGATGTGCCGGGCCGCCGCCCTGAGTTCGGGTGCGTGGTCGCCATACTGCGGCGCGGGTGTCATGTGCCCCTCCCCTGACGGCTGTTGTCAGTTCGCATTGGAGTGGCGGGGGACGAAGCCGTGTTGTCGGGGACACAACTTCCGCATGTCGGTCGGATGAGTTCCGCGTTCGCCGTCGGCGCGTACGCTGCGCGTCCATGGACGCAGACGCAGTTCGTGCACATCGGGCACAGAGGATCGCGGTGGTGACGGGCGCGGGCTCGGGCATCGGCCGGGCCGTCGCGCTGGCACTGGCTGACGGCTGGTCAGTGGCGCTGGCCGGCCGCCGTGCCGAGGCGCTGGAGGAGACGGCGGAGCTGGCCGGTCCGGACGCGGACGTGATGTGCGTACCCACGGATGTGACGGACCCTGAGGCGGTGGACGCGCTCTTCACGGCGGTGCGCGAGCGCTACGGCAGGCTGGACTTCCTGTTCAACAACGCGGGCACGTTCGGCCCCGGCGGCATCCCGTTCGAGGACCTGCCGTACACGGCGTGGCGCAAGGTGGTGGACGTCAATCTGACGGGCGCGTTCCTGTGCGCGCAGGCGGCGTTCCGCCAGATGAAGGCACAGGATCCGCAGGGCGGGCGGATCGTCAACAACGGCTCCGTCTCTGCGCACGCACCCCGCCCGCACTCGGCCCCGTACACCGCGACGAAGCACGCGCTGACCGGTCTGACGAAGTCGCTGTCCCTGGACGGCCGTCCGTACAGCATCGCCTGCGGCCAGATCGACATCGGCAACGCGGCGACGGAGATGACGGCCCGGATGCAGTCCGGAGTCCTCCAGGCGAACGGCGAGCTGGCCGCCGAGCCGGTGATGGACGCGGCGGACGTGGCGCGAACGGTGCGGCTGATGGCGGACCTGCCGCTGGAGGCGAACATCCAGTTCACGACGATCCTGGCGACGGCGATGCCATTCGTGGGGCGGGGCTGACGCGAGGCAGGGCTGAGCGGGGTGGGACTGACGGGGCCCCTGTGACGGAGGCCCGCCGCGCGTTGGCTAGCCTGCTGCGATGCGGTGGTGGCACGACATCAACATCTGGGTGAAGCGGGGCGGGGCGGCGCTGCTGACCGCGGCCCTGGTGGGCGGCGGGTACCTGTGGCTGGAGCAGCGCTCGCCCGAGCACCGGCTGTCCGAGGCGTGCTCGGGCATGCTGCCGGTGTCGGACGTGCTGGACATGACGGGCGACGACTTCGAGCTGACCAGCGGGACGTTCGATGTCTCGAGCGAGGTCACGGAGCCTGCGGGCCTCGCCACGAACTGCAAGATCGGCAGCCTGTGGATCGACATCGAGACGACCGCCGGCGCTCACAGCCCCTACGGCACCTACACCTTCCAGCGACGTGACGACGTCCTGCCGGTGCCCCTGGGTTCCGGCTGGTCGGGTTTCATCGTCGCCGAGGACGAGGACGGGGGACTCGACGCATCCGTGCTGCTCGACTGCCCCAACTGGCCCGCCCGCAAGGGCAGTGGCATCCTCGTCACCACCCAGGCCCGGTACTCGACGGACCGGGTGGGCCTCGCCCGGGTGGCGACCGCCACGGCGCAGCGCACTGCAGAGCGCACCGGCTGCGACGCGACCCCCGGTACCCGGATCGACCGGGTGGACCCGGCGCCGCCGCCTCCCGACACCAGCGTCGCCGCCGAATTCCCTAAGGGCACCTGCACGGGCCTGAAGTCCCACAATGCCTTCCGCGAGACCGCGGCGGCCACGGCTCCGGTCGAGTACTGCGTCCTCGAAGGCGGCCTGGCCCTGCAGGCCGAGTACGGTCCCTTCGCGGGCGGTCGCGACGGGACGTACGGCGGTCGGTCCCGACCTGCGGGCAACGCGCGCGACATGGCGTGGGCCTCGGCCCGCTGCAAGGGCGCGCTGGGCACCGGCATGTACTGGGCGGAGACGACCGGGAACGCGGACCGCGAACCGGCGAAGAAGCTGCTCGACGCCGCGGAACTGAAGGACCTGCGCCGCTTCGCCCGGGACTCGGCGGCGCGCCACGGCTGTTCGGCGCCCACCGCCCCCTGAGGAACGGGCCCAAGGACCGGACAGAGCGGCACACGCAGCCTCCGGCCCGTCCCCGGCCGCCCCGCCCCCATGGGAGGCTGCGGCCATGGATTACGAGTGGGAGACCATCGGCCGCCTGCACGCCTGGCTGGAGCAGGCGAACCATCTGCCGCCCGAGCAGGCGGTGCTGCTGCGGATGCTGAAGCTCACGGAGGAGACCGGCGAGGTGGCCCAGGCGGTCATCGGCGCGACCGGCCAGAACCCGCGCAAGGGCACGACGCACAACTGGCAGGACGTGCAGGCGGAGTTGTGCGACGTGATCGTCACGGCGATGGTCGCGCTGCGGACGCTGACACCGGCGGCGGAGGAGGTCTTCACCGCCCACCTGGACCGTGTCGCAAAACGCTCACTGGATCAGTCACGCGGCTGAGCCGTCCGCATGCCGTGGGAACCTACCGCGTGCATCGCGTCCAGGCGAGTCGCGGCTCGTTTCGTCCGCCTCACACTGCGTGCCCATGGGACTGCGAGGTGTGTGATCTACACCCTTGACACACGCGCAATTCCCCCGTCTCGGTACACCCTTACGTTCTGGCCATGGAACAGAACCTCGGGCGCAGAGGCTTCCTGCGCCTCACCGGAACAGCCGCCCTGACTGCCTCACTGGGCAGCGCCCTCACCGCGTGCGGAACGGCCGACGACAAATCCTCATCGGCCAAGCCCGGCCGTACTGTGCGACTTGGATTCATCGCGCTGACCGACTGTGCGCCGCTGATCATGGCGAAGGAACTCGGGTACTTCGCCGAGCGCGACCTCAACGTCGAGCTGATCAAGCAGGCTTCGTGGCCGGCTACCCGGGACAACCTGCTCAACGGCCAGATCGATGCCGCTCACGCCCTCTTCAGTCTCCCCCTGTCGGTTGCGTCGAAGATCGCGGGCACGGGTTCGACCGACCTGAAGATAGCCATGGTGCTCAACAACAACGGCCAGGCCATCACCCTCAAGAAGGACTTCGCCGAAGCCGGCTACGCGGACCTGGAGGCCGCCCGGTCACTGCTGGAGAAGAAGTCGCCGACCCTGGCCATGACCTTTCCCGGCGGCACGCACGACACCTGGCTGCGGTACTGGCTGAAAGCCACCAAGGCCGATGCGTCGAACGTCAAGATCGTTCCGGTTCCACCACCACAGATGGTCGCCAATATGAAGGTCGGCAACATGGACGGCTACTGCGTCGGGGAACCGTGGAACGCCGTCGCCGTCAAGCAGGGCATCGGCTTCACTCACCTGACGACCCAGGACCTGTGGCAGCACCACCCGGAGAAGGCCCTGGTCGCGGGCGCCAAGTTCGCGACGGAGCGCAAAGACGTCCTGGCCGATGTGATGGGGGCTGTCCTCAAGGCTGCCAAGTGGCTCGATGACCTGGACAACCGCGCGAAGGCGGCGACGACCATCGGCGCCGCGCAGTACGTCAACGCGCCGCCGAAGGAGATCGAGGGCCGGCTGCTGGGCACCTACCAGCTGGGAGCGGACCTCGGCGAGAAGAAGTACAGCGGCGACCAGATGATGTTCTTCCGCGACGGCAAGGCCTCCGCGCCGCGCCGCGCGCACGCGATCTGGTTCCTGACCCAGTACCAGCGCTTCGGGCTGATCGAGGAAGCACCGCCCTACGCCAAGATCGCTGACGAGATCATCCTGCGCGATCTCTATGAAGAGGTCGCCGCCAAGGAGGGCATCGACGTACCGGGCGACGACATGAGCCCGTTCCCCCTCAAGCTCGATGGCGCGACGTTCGACCCCGCCAAGCCCGAGGAGGAGGCAAAGCGCTCATGACCAGCTCGCTGACCGGCACGGACCAGGTTGATCCTGCAACGGAGCCGACCACGCAGCCGGAGCCGTCCGGCCCGCCCGACGCCGGGCCCGCCGTCCCCGGGGCCCGGTGGAGTCAGCTCGCCGAAGTCGGCCGCGGCTTCGGCTGGGCCGTCGTCGGTACGACCACCGTCGTGCTGCTCTGGCAGCTCGCCACGTCCCACTCGGCCGACGTTCCGGCCCCGCTCGACGGGGCCCGGGCGCTGGCCGATCTGCTCGCGGATCCGTTCTACGACAATGGCCCAAACGACAAGGGCATAGGCCGGCAACTGGGCATTTCGCTGCAGCGGGTGTTCACCGGCTTCGCGCTGGCCGCTGTGGTCGGAGTGCTGGCCGGCCTGCTCATCGGCGCGAGCCGCCGGGCCTGGCTCGCGTTCAACCCGGTGGTGCAGGTGCTGCGCCCCGTGTCGCCGCTGGCCTGGTTCCCGATCTGGCTGTCCGTGTTCAAGGACGCCGACCAGGCCTCGGTGTTCGTGATCTTCATTACCGCGCTCTGGCCCACGCTGATCAACACCGCGGCCGGCGCCGCGGAAATCCCGCGGGACCACCGCAATGTTGCGCGGGTCTTCCGGTTCGGGCGCCTCGCATACCTGCGGCATGTGCTCGTGCCGAACGCTCTGCCGTCCATCATCACCGGACTGCGGCTGTCGATGGGCATCGCATGGATGGTCATCGTGGCGGTCGAAATGCTCTCCGGCAATGCGGGAATCGGGTTCTTCGTGTGGGACTCGTACAACGCCGGGAACCTCAGCTCTGTCGTCGCCGCGATCGTGCTCATCGGTCTTGTCGGCCTGGTCCTTGACGTGATTCTGGTACGGGTCTCGCGCAAGGTTGCAATCGAGGAGGTTCAGTCGTGACCGTCGAGATCCGTGGGCTGCACAAGACGTTCCGCCGAAGGGGGGCAGCCGCTCAGCATGTCCTGCGGGGTGTCGACCTCACCATCGATGAAGGAGAGTTCGTCTCCTTCATCGGCCACTCGGGTTGCGGCAAGTCGACGCTGCTCAATCTGGTCGGTGGGCTGGTCCGCCCGGACGCGGGTGAGGTCGTGGTGGACGCTCAGACTGTCACCGGGCCGGGTCCGGAACGGGCGATGGTCTTCCAGAACTACTCGCTGCTGCCCCGGCTGAGCCTCCTCGCCAATGTGCGCGAGGCCGTCCGCGCGGCACGTCCGGACTGGGCTCGGACAAAGGCCGACGACATGGTCGAGCGGTATCTGACCGCCGTCGGGCTGTGGGAGCACCGCGACAAGCGACCGGGGCAGGTGTCGGGCGGCATGGCTCAGCGCGCCGCGGTCGCCAGGGCCTTCGCCGTGGGACCCCGCACCTTGCTGCTGGACGAGCCGTTCGGTGCGCTGGACGCGCTCACCCGTTCGCGATTGCAGCAACAACTCGTCGAGTTGTGGGGCAACGAGTCGGAGACCGAGAAGGTGCTCATGGTCACGCACGGGCTCGATGAGGCGATTCTGCTTGCCGACCGGATCGTGGTCATGTCCAACCCGCCGGAGCCGTCCGTGCGCACGATCATCCCGGTGCCGATCCCGCGGCCCCGGGACCGCGCGACGATCACCAACCACCCGGCATACTCCCGTACCCAGGAGCAGTTGGCCGCCTTGCTGCTCGCCGACCAGGCAGTGGCCGCCTAGCGCCGGCCGGTCCCAGGGTCGACACATCTGCGCCGAGCCGTCGAAAGAGGTGTGAGGCGGCTGCGGGTGGTGGTCTCAGCCTGCGTCGGCGCCTCCTCGCAGGTTGGGATCACCTCCCGCGGCCGCCTCACACCCGTCGTGCGACCACCGTCCGATCGCGGCGCACCTCATCCGGGTCGCGAAGCGCTCCCTGGGCACCTGACGGGGGTCGCCGTCCGCCCTACAGTGGGCAGCGGGGGTGCGCAGCCACGCACCCCCCGCCGGATCCGCACGTCGGGCAAGGACGCGCGGTGCGACCGCGATTGCGGTCACTGGTGAACAGAAGTGGGTCCGATCAGGCGGCATGCCCCCTGAACCAGTCGAGCGCCAGCCGCGCAAGACTGGTCAGGAAGGTAGGGCTCCCCAGACCGGGCCCCTTTCATTGCGTCGCGACTTCTCCGTACCGCTCATCTGTCCTCCTCACGCGAAATCCGACAAGTCGCTTGCCGCGGTGGGGACTTGGAGAGCGACGAAAGCCTCGCCGCTCGAACGACGATACCGGCGGGGCCCCCCAGTCCGTCACGGGCCGTATGTGTACAAACGCACGGGGGAACATGGACACTGCGGCCAACCGGGCCGGATCACCGTGCCACCCGGAAGGGTTGACGGCACAGGCGGCACCTGGTCGGGGTGACCGTTCGCCATTGCGCGCGTTGTGTCGATCATGACCATTCGACGCATGACCACCGTCCTTGCCACCCTTGCCGCGACCGCCCTTCTCACGGTGGCGGCCGCCCCCGCCTCCGCCCAGGCCGCCGCCGCGGTGCCCGCCTGTCCCGGCGGGTCCGTCTGCTTCTTCAGCGAGGCGGACTTCGGCGGCTCCTCGTGGGAGTGGACCGCCGGCAGCGGCTACCGCGATCTTCCCCCGTCCCTCCACGACCACGTGGGCTCCTTCGTCGCGTCGACCGACGCCTGCTTCATCGCGTACGAGCCCACCGAGAAGCGCCAGGCGCGCAACGGCGACTGGCGCAGGGATTACCGAGGCGACTTCGGCGGCCGGATGGACGCGGTCGGGCCGGGCGCCTGCTGAGCCGAATCCGTGTGAAGCTCCCGCCCTCGACGGCGGGAGCTGCTGCGGCCACCAGAAGCCTGGCGCACAGCAGCGCCGTGGCGATGCCCTCGGCGGGTGAATGAATCCCTCTCGCCCAGCCGCCTGACCTGGGCAGACTCCGCCGCGCGCCCTGGCGGATTAGCATGAATTGCACGGTATGGGCACCATATGCCGCCAGGCAGAGGGAGGGCCGACCCGTGACCGCTGGGGCTGCGACCAATGAGATCCCTGGCATGGCCCGCGGCCCCGGAGGCGCGGGCACACCCCGGTATCTGCCGGTCTCCGAGCACGGGCTGATCGGGGACCTGCGTAGTGCCGCGCTGGTGGGGACGAACGGCACGATCGACTGGTACTGCTGCACCCGCTTCGACGCGCCCAGCATCTTCGCCTCCCTGCTCGACGCCGAGAAGGGTGGCTCCTTCGAGCTCGCCCCCGACGTCCCGACGCGGACGAAGCAGTTCTACTTCCCCGACACCAATGTGCTCATCACCCGCTTCATCGCGGACGACGGCGTGGGCGAGATCCAGGACTTCATGCCCATCACCGACAACTCGCGCGAGGCCGACCGGCACCGCCTGATCCGCAGGGTGGTGTGCGTCCGCGGCTCGCTGCCGTTCCGCGCGTACGTGGCGCCCCGCTTCGACTACGGGGCCCAGCCGCACACCGTCCGCACCGAGCACGCCTGCCCGCTGTTCGAGTCGCCGTCGCTCACGCTCGCGCTGACGTCCAGCGTGCCGTTCGAGACCGACGGCCGGGACGTGTGGTCGCTGTTCAAGCTGCACGAGGGAGAGACTGCCGTGTTCGCCCTCGACCGGGTCGGCGGCGATGTGGCACCGCGGGCCTGTCCCCGCTCCGAGGCCGCGGATCTCTTCGAGGCCACGGTGAGGTATTGGCGGCAGTGGCTGTCGCAGTCGCGCTACCGCGGACGCTGGCGCGAGATGGTGCACCGCTCCGCGCTGACGCTCAAGCTGCTCACCTACACTCCCACCGGCGCCATCGTGGCAGCGCCGACGACGAGTCTGCCCGAGCAGATCGGCGGCGAACGGAACTGGGACTACCGCTACGTCTGGATCCGCGACGCGGCCTTCTGCGTCTACGCGCTGCTCCGGCTGGGCTTCACGGACGAGGCCCGTTCCTTCATGCAGTTCCTGACCGAGCGCATCCGGCGCGCCGACGACGGCTCGGCACCGCTGCAGATCCTGTACGGGATCGACGGCCGCTGCGAACTGCCCGAGCGGGAGCTGCCGCATCTGGAGGGCTATCTGGGCTCCTCCCCCGTACGCGTCGGCAACCAGGCCGTCGACCAATTGCAGCTGGACATCTACGGAGCACTCATCGATTCGATCTACCTCTACGACAAGTGGGGAGAGCCGATCTCCAGCGCGCACTGGGACACCGTCTGCCATCTGGTCGACTGGGTGTGCGGCAACTGGGACCAGCCCGACGAGGGCATCTGGGAGACCCGCGGGGGGCGCAAGAAATTCCTCTACTCGCGGCTGATGTGCTGGGTGGCGATCGAACGGGCCATCCGGGTCGCCAGACGCCGGGGACTGCCCGCCGATCTGCTGCGCTGGAGCAAGACACGCGACACGATCTACTTCCGGATCATGCAGCGTGGCTGGTCGAACGAGCGCAACGCCTTCGTCCAGCACGAGGACGACAGCGTGCTCGACGCCTCCGTGCTGATGATGCCGCTGGCCAAGTTCATCTCCCCGACCGACCCGAAGTGGCTGTCCACGCTGGACGCGCTGGGCGAGGAGTTGGTCTCCGACTCCCTGGTCTACCGCTACGACCCGCAGGCCAGCCCGGACGGACTGCAGGGCGAGGAGGGCACGTTCTCGATCTGCTCGTTCTGGTACGTCGAGGCGCTCACCCGCGCCGGACGCCTGGACGACGCCCGGCTGGCGTTCGAGAAGATGCTCACGTACGCCAACCATCTCGGCCTGTACGCCGAGGAGATCGGCCGCACCGGCGAGCAGAGCGGCAACTTCCCGCAGGCATTCACGCACCTGGCCCTGATCAGCGCGGCCTTCAACCTCGACCGGGCACTGGGCTGACCGGGCACGGGGACGGTCAGGCCCTCTCGACCAGTGTGGAGTAGGCCCGCTCGAGGCCCTGCGCGTGGCCGTTCCCCAACTCGACGTAGACATGGCCGCCGGCCGCACACGCTTCACGCAGGGCAGTGCTCTGGTCCCTGACCCACGCGGCGATCTCCCGGTAGGTGCTGTCATCGGCTCCCTCGAGCCAGTCCGGGGCGGCCCGCAGATGTTCGGGGGTCAGCTTCGTATTTCCGAGGAAGACGGAGGTCAGAGGCAACCCGAGATCGGCGGCGGCCGTGGCCGCCGCCGGTGTGACGATGTCGCCCTCGACCACATAGCCGTCTTGGGGATCGGAGTCGTCGAGAGCCTCCGCAGCCGCACGGATGAACTCGATGAGGAACGGCTGGGCGGGCACTGCCTTGTCCGGATGCGTACCGTGCCGCACGCCGTGCTCGGGCGCAGCGCGCTGCAGCATCGACACCAGGGCGTCGGTCGGGCATCCCGGCAGGCCCTCTCGGTCCAGCAGCATCCACGCGAGGGTGCTCTTGCCCACCCGTGGCGGGCCGCCAATCAGGTAGATCACATGAAGACCGTACCTCGGGCGACGACTTGGGTGATCTCGCTGCGGCCCGGGGCGTAACAGGCATGGCGCCGTGCCCATGGGTTGTCCGAGGGTCCGTCCCGACCGGCTGCCGGCCACCTACCGGCGCACCCACGCCATCACCTACTGCCACGCCTGCTACCCGGTCGCCGACGACCCACACCTGGACTGCCCTGAGGTCGAACCGCGCCGCACGCCCCGACGGGCACCGATGTATGTCACCCAACTCGAGGCGGTGGAGCCGGACATGGAACCTCGAAGGCCTGTTCGTCATCAAGCAGGGCAAGGAGGGCTGACGGCCTGACGAGGACATGGGGTGGACACGGATGGGCAGAGGCATCGGGGGCACGGCACTTGCCTGTGCCGTTCTCATGACGGTCCTGGCGACGGGCTGTACGGCGGCCGGCGCGGCGGACTCCCGTACCGGAGAACCCTCTGCGTCCGTGCCGCAGGGCAAGCTGCCCGGCGGCACGGACACGGACGCGAAGGCGGAAACCGACGCCGCCTACCGCAAGTGGGGGCTCAAGCCGCCGACCGCGCCGCCCGCCCCTCCCACGGCCAAGCCGATCGTACGAGGGGCGGCCGACGGCCAGGTGCCGGTGATCAGCGAGATCCCCACCAAGGAGAAGATCGTCTTTCTGACCTTCGACGACGGCGCCGAGAAGGACCCCGAATTCGTGACGATGATGCGGGACTTGAAGATCCCGTTCACGATGTTCCTGACGGAGTCCGTCATCCGCGAGGACCACGACTACTTCAAGAAGCTCCAGCAGCTCGGCAACGGCGTCCACAACCACACCCTGACCCACCCGAACCTCCGCACCCTGGGCGCGTCGGCCCAGAAGCACGAGATATGCGGCCAGCAGGAGAAGCTGAAGAATCGATACGGCACGACTCCGCGGCTGTTCCGCCCGCCCTACGGCAACTGGAACGAGACCACCCGGGCCGCAGCCGGGTCCTGCGGCATCGAGGCGATCGTCCTCTGGCGCGAGTCCATGCAGATCACGAACATGCAGTACCAGCGCGGCGACAAGAAGCTCCATCCGGGCGACATCATCCTGGCCCACTTCCGGGGTCCGTCCGACCTCAAGGGCACGACGATGACCGAGATGACGGCGAACCTGCTGCGCCACATCCAGGAACAGGGCTTCACGGTGGCCCGGCTGGAGGACTACCTCTAGACCGTCGAACGCTCCGAGCTCGCCGGGCGGGAGTTCGAGACGTTTCTCGCCGAGTGCCCTGGCGTCCTTCCGGTCCGGCCGGACCGGAAGGACGAGCCCGTCCGGCACGGCCGAACTGCCCGTGTCCGTGCTGATCGCGTAGGACCACCAGGAGCACCGGACTCACTCATCGAGGGCTCCTGGGCAGGTGGTGCATGCGGCATCCTCGGACAGCCGGAAGTCAACGCCGGTGAGCTTCTCGGACAGCTCCCACAGCCGGCGGGCGGTGGTGGTGTCACGGACGGCGCGCTCCCGGTTGCGCAGGACGGGCTCGCCGCGCAGCTGCAGCGGCCCGTCGGGCACGACATACGCTCCGCCCGGCAGGTCCGGGACGGTCGCGGCGTACAGGGAGGTCTTGGCGCCTTCGGGGGTCGGCCGGAAGGCGACTCGGACCAGCAGCCGGGTCAACGCTCCGTAGAGTCGGCCGCGGTTGCGGTTGGCGCCGCCGGTGAGAACGTTGGTGCGGGTGAGTCCGGGGGCGACGGCCACGCTGCGCAGCCTCAGGCCGGCGGCGTCGGCGCGGCGTTGCAGTTCGGTGGCGAAGTAGAGATTGGCGCGCTTGGACTGCAGGTAGGCGAACATCGCGCTGTAGCGGCGTTCGGCATTGAGGTTGTCCAGGTCGAAGCGGGCGAACCGCTGGCCTTCGCTGCTGACGGCGACCACCCGCGGATCGGGCGAGGCGAGCAGATGGGGCAGCAACAGCCCGGTCAGGGCGAAGGCGCCCAGGTGGTTGATCCCGAACTGCGACTCGAAACCATCGGCGGTCCGGGCAAACGGCACCATGGCCACGCCGGCGTTGTTGACCAGCAGATCGAGCCGGTCATGGTCCCAGTCGTCGGCGAAGGCGCGTATGGAGGCAAGGTCGGCCAGGTCGAGGAGGCGCACCTCGGCATGGGCGCCGGGTGCCCGGGCGAGCAGCCGATCCAGGGCGGCCTGCCCCCGTTGGGGACTGCGGCAGGCCAGCACGACATGGGCGCCCCGGCGAGCGAGCGCCTCTGCTGTGACCTGGCCGATGCCACTGTTGGCTCCGGTCACCACCGCCAGGCGGCCGGACTGGTCGGGGATGGAGTCGAGGGTCCACGTACGGGAAGCGCTGGGCATGGCCTTCCTTCTCCTAGGTCGAGGGCGTCCGGCACGCAGCTGGGCAGGAACCCTCTCAATGCAACTTCCAGTTGCGATACGCTGGAGCCTGACACGTGATTACCCATTAACGCAACTAGGAGTTGCAATGGAGTTGGGTTCCTCCGGACCCGCCCGCCCGGTCGGACGCGGCCGCAAGGCACAGGCGGCGGTGCGCGCCGCCACCCTCGCCGAGTTGCTGGACCGGGGATATGCCGAGCTGACCGTCGAGGGCGTGGCCCAGCGGGCCGGGGTGCACAAGACGACGCTCTACCGGCGCTGGAAGGACCGCGAGAGCCTGGTCGTCGACGCGCTTGCCGAGCACTTCGCCACCGACATCCCCACTCCGGACACCGGCGCCGTCGAGACCGACCTGCAAGCGCTCGCGCGGGCGCTCGTGCAGAGCATGACGGGCCCGGTGGGCAGGGCGGTGCAGACCGCGATGTACTCCGACGCCGGCCGGCTGCCGGAGATCGCCGAGGCGCGGCGGCGGATCTTCGCCGACCGGTTCCGGCGGGCCGAGCCCGTGGTCACCCGCGCCATCGAGCGGGGCGAACTCCCGGCAGGGACCGATCCGGTCGAGCTGTTCAAAACGCTGGCCGCTCCGATCTACTTCCGGTTGCTGGTCAGTGCCGATCCGGTCGAGGAGGGCACCGCCGACCAGGCCGTGCGGATCACGCTCGCCGCCGCCCGCGCCGGCGCCCTGACACAGGGCGCTCCGTCGTAGCCGTCAAGCCGACCGAAGCGGACGCCGGTCAGGCATGAAGGACAGCGTGCTCGCCCCATGCGCACACCGCCGCGAGGCTCATGCTGTCTGACGGCACTGTTGGCTTGCGGGGTCAATGAGGTCCGTCGGGTACGTCTCCGTGGTGCGCGCTCTCGAAGTCACTCTCGAAGTCACTGGCAGATGTAAGCCCCTCGATGAAGGACCGGAAGTTCGGGGCGAGGGTCAGTTCTGCTTTGAGTTCGGCGTCGAACCAGGTCATGGAGGGTTCCCCGTGTTGGCCGCAGGCTCGGTAGTCCAGCCCGATCCAGCAGGGCCCCTCACCCGAGACCAGCACCACCGCGGTGGGGAGCCCCCATTCCTGGACCAGGTACGGGCTGTCGAGCATGGAGAGTGCTTCCTCGTGGCGGCCGATGCCCATGACGAGGTCGAACGGGACGTGGTCGGCGCTCCATGAGGTCGCCTGACTCGTGGGGAAGGCATTCCGGCTGTCCGCGACCGCGCCTCCGTTCTGATGGCGCAGCAGGTCGAGCAGGGAACCGGGGAGTGCGACGTTCAGCAAACGCTCGGCCTCAGCAATCAGCTGGTCGGTCAGCGGCGGCTGCACTCCGTGCCGGCTACTGGTGTCCCAGAGAGAGTGGCGAAGATCCTCAAAGCGTGCCATGACCGGAATCATAGGAGACGTGTGTGGCGCTTCGCCGCGTGACCTGGGACGGGCGGCCGGAATGATCACGTGACCGGACGTGTGTGGATGCGGGAGACGGCCCCGCACCACGGGGTGCGGGGCCGTTCGATATCAGGTTGTGCTGCCGGTCAGCTCTCGGCGTTCGCCCGGCGGCGGCGCCACCGGACGAGGAGTCCGCCGGCCGCCACCGCGAGGGCGGCGAGGGCGGAGATCAGCCCGACCGGGGTGTTCGAGCCGGTGTCGGCGAGGCCGCCGTCAGGGTCCGGGGTGTTGCCGCCCGGTTTGCCCGGGACGGTCGCCGTCGGGTCCGGGGTACCCGGGCCGGTCGGGGACGGGGTGGGGTCCGGCTTCCCGGGGTCCGTCGGCGTGGGCGTGGGGGTGGGGTCGGGCTTGCCGTCGTCGGTCTTGGCCGCCCCGTTGCCGCCGAGGAAGGCGGTGTCACTGTCGCGGGCGGAGGTCTCCGCGCGGACAGAGTCCTTCGTGGTCCGCGGAAGCTCACGGTGCTGGGTCCGGAACTCCACACCGGAGATGTTCCGCTTCGGGGACTGGGAGAAGTCCACTCCGCCGACGGTGAAGGTGTAGATGGTGCCGCCGGAGGGCCATTCGTACTTGTACTCGCCCTCGGTGAAGGACTTGCGCATCTCCTCCCACACCGTGCGCTTGTCCCAGTTCTTGTTCTCGCCGCGCAGCGGCCACCGCTTGAGGTTGTTGCTGTCGATGACGGGGCGGAAGTCGGTGGGCTTCTTCGCGTCCTGCTGCCGGATCCACTCCGCCGCGACCCGCGAGCGGTAGACCGAGCGCAGGTCCTGATACTTCGGATCCTCGTTGACCTTCTCCTGGACCGCGGGCATGATCCACTGCTTCATGAGGCGGACGCTGTACTCCTTCTCGGCCTGCGTCAGCTTCTTGTCGCAGCGTTCACCGGGTACCGGCGTGGTGAAGTCCATCGGCGCGTGGTTGACCTTCAGCGGGGCGTCGAGGATGTAGATGCCGCCGTCCTGCTCTCGCACCTTCGCCCGGTCGGGGACGATCCAGTTGCGGCCCGGACCCCAGCACGGAACACCGTCGACCTTCGGGGCCGCGGCCATGAACTCCCGGCCCGGGGACTTCTTCGGATCCAGGGCGCGGGACCAGTCCCGCTTCATCTCCATGTCGGCTTCCAGCAGGATCCGGCCGGCATCGGTCTCGCCGAACGCCTTGTCCATGATCTTGTCGGGCTGGTCCGGGTTCAGGTTCACCCACATCCGGTCCGGGGACAGGGCCAGCCATGTGAAGAACGCGTCCGAGGCGAGCGTCAGCTTGGCCTCGCCGCCCCACCCGGGGTTGGTGTCCTCGTCGGGCATGAAGTCGGCCTTCATGGAGTAGTCCATGCCCTTGCCCTTGACGGGGTTGCCGACGTACTGAAGTTCGAGGGTGGAGAAGTCCACGCCGCCAGGGCCGCGGCCGAGCGCGGAACGGGTGTCGACCCGGTTGTGTTCGGCCTGGATCTGCCGGGCCTGGGCCGGGTTCTTACCGGACTGGTAGGCGAGAGAGTTGATGGGGCCCTGGGTGCCGGTGTTCGGCCGCGGGTTGAACACCGGGTAGGACTTGGTGTACTTGGTCTGCGGCCACAGGCCCTTGCCGGTCGCCCTCCGCTCCGCGATCCGGATCGGGTTGTTGCCGGTACCGCGCTCAGCACGCAGGGCCTTGTTCTCGGCCGCGTACTCGCGGCTGGTGACACCGTTGGGCTTCTCGCCGGTGAACATCGTGAACTTCGACTTCGTGAAGTCGTACTTCGCGTCCTTGTGGCGCAGGATGATCTTGTCGTTCCTGAACTGATCGATCTTGCGCTTACCGTTGGACTTGAACTCGCCGAGGTCGCCGGTGCGCTGGTTGTAAGCGTCGTAACGACGCGAGGCGATCTTGTTGCCGTCCTTGTCGTAGATCTCGATCGTGACTTCGCAGAGCCAGTCGGGGCCGACAAGGTTGAAGTCCTGAACGGTCTTACGCTCGAAGACGCCGCCCTTTGCCCCGTTGGCCTGGTTGTTGATCAGGTAGCGGGGCACCCAGGAGCGGAACGGCTTGGGGCTGGCGGACTCCTTCTTGTGCCGGTGATAGCGCGCGTAGATCGCGCGCTTCATGTCCTCGGGGTCCTTGGACCTGGCGTACTCGGCGTCCCACTTGTCGATGTCCGCCCGGCTGGACCCGGCCGCGTTCAGGTCGGCCTGGGTGGGGGTGGGAACGTTCTCGAAGCCCTTGAAGTCGTTGTTGTAGTAGTACTCCTCATCCGGGCCGGACCGGGTCCAGTGGTGCTGCCCGGTGGGCGCGCCGGAGTTGTCGGGAGTGCGGGGGAAGGTCTTCTTCAGGTGCATCTTGTCGCACCTGCCGCCGGATGTGATCTTGGCGTAGTCCCCGGGAGCTGCGGATGCGGTGGCGGGCAGACCCACCAGCATCATCCCCGCGGAAGCGACGACCGCGAGGCCCGAGGCCAGGCGCCGCCGTAAACGGACCGTTATAGGTGTGCTCACGTACGTGTCCCTGTGGGGGCGCATGGGACAGGAAGGGAAGGCGGGGAAGGGCCCCCGTGACATGTCTCCACCACCCCACCGGCCAGCCTAGAAGCTGACGGGCTGTGAGTTGCAGCGTATTGTTGACGTTGCATGTGTCAACTCAGTGAAGATCCCACACAGTTGACCGTCACACTCCCGCGCTAGCGTGACCGGCATGAGCGACCACACCAACCACCACCCCGCCGACGATCCGGCACGCCACCCGGAACTTCTGGAGTGGCTGACCGAACGACAGGCCGCGTTCCCGCACTGGGCCGAGAACACCGGGGCGGCCGGCCGGTTCGACTTCACCCCGGCCTCGCTCGACATCCTCGACGGCCTGATCCGCGAGACGTTCGACAGCTCCGAGGACATCGACTCCCAGCGACGGCGTGACGATTTCGTGCAAGGCGCGGTCTGGTACATCGGCGAGATGATGTGCCGCGAGCACGGAATGGTGTGGAAGTACACGCCCGAACCCCTCGACGACGGCACCCTGCCGCCGCTGTTCGATCCCGCCGACACACCGGCCCTCGACACCCCCTGTGTCGCTTTCCCTGACGCCGGTCCCTACGAGGGCTTCTACCCGCTCAACATCCTGCGCCGGATGCTCATCGACGAGGACGAAACCGGTTTGCCGGTCGATGAACGCCTGGTCGACTTCCTCGACCCCGACCACCTCAAGGACGACGAGGACGACGAGGACGACGAGGAGTGACGCCGCGCCCCATGGCCGGCGGGCCCCGGCCGAAAGGAGGGATCAGATGACAGTTCCGGCGTCGGGCGGCCCCGAGCGCTGCACCTCGGCACACGTGGCGCACACCGCACCGCCGGTCGCCCGGACGAACACCCTGAACAGCAGCCCGCGCAGGGTGCGTCCCGTATCACGAGGGTGGTGCAGGTGCGCCGCACCGCGCTTCACGCTGCCCTCCGCGTCCGCCGACCGAACCCGGTCAGATGGTCGAGAGCCCACGCGGTCGCATCCGCCGCGATCACCCATACGCGAAAAGGGCCTCTGACCTGCGTTTTCACTGGTCAGAAGCCGTAGGAGGCAGACGAGTCGGGCTGTACGCCGGGTTCTGTCACCCTGACATCCTGGACCTGCGCGATCTCGACCGCGAGTCCCGCTCACCCCCTTGACCTGCTGAGATTCAGTTGTCTTGAGTGAGACCGGTTGAGATCGAGTGAGGCACTTGACTCCCCCCGAACCCTCCCCACCCCCCCCACCGCTCCCCAGATTCCCCCCAGCGGAGAGCCCCCTAAGTGCGCGCCGACCAGGCGTTGAGCAGCAAAGAGCCCCGCCCCTGCGGAATCGCGGGCGGGGCTTCGGGTTGGCGCCACTCCCCTACTCGGCGACGTGCCCCGGCTCGTACACATCGCCGGCACCCTCGGCAGCAGCACGCCTTATGGCTTCGAGCGCCAGTAGGCAACGACGGCAGACTCGGAGATCCTGGTCCGGACTGGACCTTGGGTGAAGGGTCTTGACCTTCACTGTGTCGGTCTCACTGAGTTCCGGATGCCGGAAGCAGACCCCGGGGGTCCAGGTGTAGAGCGAGAGGATCTCGCTGTCCATGCCGTCTCCTGCTGTTGTTCCGACAGGGGATGTGAGGGGAGGCGCTCGCACGTTCTCCTGCCCAACGGCACGCACAAGCTGCAGTTCTTCACTCGATTAGGTGAACAGGCGTTCGATTCCTGGACAGTAGCTCTAGCCCTGCGGCATATGCCAGTGCGCCGCAGGGCTGGGGCGACTCCTCTTCTGATCTACGCCGCAGGGTGCCCTATCCGTCGCGGGAACCCATGATCGAACAATGCCTCAATTTTGCTGCTGACTTATGATCTTGGTCGGCACAGCGTTTTGGGGTGCCAGCCGATCAGCCTCAGTGGATCCTCGATGCCCGCCGGCGGATCGGTCTACGCATCCGCGACGCCCGCATGTACGCCGACCTCACGCAGGAGAAGCTGGCGCACCGCACGGGGATCGACCGGTCCACGATCCAGCGGATCGAGGGCGGGGCGGAGATCAAGATCAGCCACCTGTTGCTGATCGCGCGTGACCTTGGCGTTCATCCGTCGGACCTCCTCGGCTAGGCGTTAACGGTCGCTCACCCGGGCCGCCCTGGGCAAGCTTTCGCAACTAGGTTTCCGAAGGCGATGCCGACCTGTTACCGACTGGTTGGCCGTTCAGTAGCGGATACCTCCAGATCGGACAAGAAGTTGCCCGAGAGGCACAAAGCTGCCGGTCAGCGCCGCCTGCTGCAGGTGCGGTGTCGCCAGTTGTCGGGCCGGGCGCCGCTTGCGGAGAACTGCTCGACGCGGACGGCTTGCCCGCGGGCGATGGGCCGGTCGCAGCAGCAGCACAGTTGGCCGGCTGTCATCGGCGTGCCCTGGCGTGGCGGCGGGTGCTCGGTATCGTGGCTCATGGCGCGCCCTCCTGTGGCGTGTCCATACCCCCGGGCCGTGACCGCGGCTGCGGGGGTCTTGCGTGGTCACCTTACCGCTGCACACCGCTGCATACAGCAGCACGACGCTTCCTGCCACTGCAGGGTGCGGCATGCGGTCCTAGGTTCGCAGTGTGGGCGAATCGGACACCCCGGGCGTTGACCATTCCAGTCACGTGTACGTGTACGTGCAGGTCGCGGACCGGATCGCAGAGCAGATCGCGTCGGGCAGGATCCCGGCGGGGGCGATGCTGCCTGGGGAGCGGGCGCTGATGGAGGAGTACGGGGTCGCGCTGCACACTGCCCGCCGGGCGGTGCGGGAGTTGCGGGACCGCGGGCTCGTCATCACGGTCCCGGCGAAGGGCACCTTCGTCGCCGAGCAGCCGGCTGACTCCTGACGCACGAATGCCCCCGCCGCATCTGCGGCGGGGGCTTGCTGCTGTACCGCTCAGTGCCCGGGGTGGTCGGTGTCTTCGCCCGCTGCGGGCAGTAGGCGGTGGCCTTCGGACCAGTGGTTGACCCAGCCGCAGTGGGGGCAGGCGTATCGGCCGTCGATGCCGTAGATCTCGGTGCCGCACTTCGTGCATTCGGTGCGGGTGATTTCCGAGTGGTCAGGCGGGGTCGGGCTTCCGGTCATGCTGGGACCCTATCGTCGTCGGCTCGGGCGGGAGGGTGGCGATGGGACCGCAGTTGGCGCACAGCCATTGGCCGTTCGGTCCTTGCTGCGCGGAGCCGCCGCATCTGGGGCAGTTCACGTGGGCCTCCTGGGGGTGGACTCCTTGGGTCGTACCCGACGGCTACGGCCGCCAGTCCTCGCGGTACGCCTCGTGGCCGGCGTAGGGCAGGGCGAGGAGCTTAAGCACGTCCTCGTAGGCGCGGCGCCGAATCTTCACGCCACCGGCCAGCACTGTGCCCGACGCCACCATGAGGGCCGTGGTGGAGTCGTCGTGCAGGCGAAGGATCTCCCGCTTGGCGTCGACTTCGGCGAGGACGCGGGCCGGGTCGTGGCGGACGATGTGCTCGGCAATACCGCCCCAGTTCGCGGAGGCGCACTCCTCGGCGCGGTCACCTTCGGTTGCGACGATGACGCCTGTCTCCCCGATCTGGCGGAAGGAGTCACCAGCCCTGCGCGCCGCCTGCTCGTCGTCGTCGAGGCGGGCCCTGAGAAAGTCGACCAGTTCCACGCCGCCTCCGTCTGTGTCCCGCCCGTCGGGGCGCTGTCCCTGGTGGGGTCCGACGGGCGGGTTCGAGTGCGCCGCAGCCATCGGCGCGAATGGGATGGTCGATTGTCTCAGGCCAGGCCGACAGTGGCGGGGTTCAGCGGCGGCCGTCGCGGATCTGGTAGATCCGGGCGCGGCTGAGTCCCGCAGCGTTGGCGATGGAGATGACGGCGGCGCCTGCGTCGAGTGCCTTGCGGATGGTTTCGTTGCGCTCGCCTTCAGCGCGGGCCAGGCGTGCGGCGGCATCCTCGACTGCGATCAGGGCGCGCTCGCGGGGGCTGTCGTCGGACTGGAATGAGAGGGCTTCGGCGAGGGTCTGCCACTCGTGGTCGAGGGGGACGCCGTCGTCGTCGGTGTCGATGTCTCCGTTTTCGACGAGGGCGGCGACGTCTTCGCGGCGAAGGACGTTGTAGTCGTCGCCGCGGTCGATGGTGCTGGTGTGCCCGTGGTAGAGGTCTTCGATCTGCTCAGCGGTGATGTCCATGCCTCTCCCCTCCGACGCCACCTTGTGTAGCGCGCTACACATAGACTCCTCTGACTGGCGGGTGATGTCAAGCGCGCTACACAAGTGGCCCGGGCTGCTGGACGGGTGACGCACGAACGCCCGCCCCGGTAGCAGGGGCGGGCGTCGGGTTCGGCGGTCGCGCCCAGAAGGCCAGCGCCACTGTGCACGGCAGGTAGCCCCGTCACCGGCGCCTCGCGCAACAGGATCCCAGTGTGGCACGAGGGGCTGACACGAAGGCAGTGTTCCGCTTATCGTGTGCGGGCGGCCACCGCAGTTCGCAACCCCCCTTCGGGGCGGGGACCTTCGGGTCGCTCGGTGGCCGCGCCAATACGAGAGGCCCCTCCTTCGGGAGGGGCCTTCGTCGTGCAGCCGTTGAGTACGACCAGCGCATAACGTTCCCTTAAGCGCTCATAGCCCGATGTCCTCGGACGCGGCGTCGGTCCACTTGTCGGCTTCGCGGATGTAGCCCCAGAAGGCGGGGCTGTTCTCGGCGTGCCCGGACTGGGCGCGGATCTTCTCCTCGCGTTTCCCGGCGACGCGGCTGGTGGTGATGAACCCGGCCCGCATGCTGTGGCCGGTGAGGCGGACGGCGAGGCCGGCGCGTTCGGCGTTGCGGGCGATGATCTCGCGGACGGCTTCCGGGGAGAGTGCGCGGTCGCCGAGGCGGCCGTGGACGGTGATGGGCAGGAAGGCGGGCCCGCTGGTGACGCCTGCGGCGGCGCGCCAGGTGAGCCAGGCGCGGACGGGGCAGGTGTCGGGGTTCTTGCCGTAGTGGACGACCACGTCCCGGGGCGGGCGGCCCTTCACGGCGGGGACGTGGACTTCGAGGCCCTGGCTGACGTGGACGATGGTGTCGGCGCGGAGGGCGGCGACTTCGGCGGAGCGTCCGGCGATGGCGAAGGCCATGAGCCAGAGGGCGCGGTCGCGGAGGCCGGTGAGTCCGTCGGCGACGGCGGCGTTCATCTGCCGGAGTTGTTCGGGCGTGACGGCGGCGGCCTTGCCGCGTCCGCGGGCCATGCGTTCGGGATCGTTCTTCAGCGGCTTGAGCGCTTGACGGGCGGCGACGGTGGCGGCCTTCGGTACTTCGACGCCGTGCTCGTTCCTGGCGGTGACTGTGACGCCGGTGATCCTGCGGTCGATCGAGTTGGGCGCGGCGAGCTTGATGGTGTCGAGCCAGACGACGAACCCGACGAGCGTGCCCTTGGTGACGTTGGTCGAGGCGATCCGGTGCCCGGTGCGCTCCCCCAGCCAGTCGTGGAACTCCTCCCACAGCGCCCAGTCGTTGGCGTAGCCGCGCTTGGTGTTGTGGGGGCGGATGGCGTCGAGGTGCTTCTCGGCCGCCTCTTCCATGGCGTGAAGGACGGCGAGCGTCGCAGCGTCGTAGAGGGCTGCCCTGTTGGCAGCTTCGATGCGGTCTGCCTTCTGAGCCAGAGACTCAAGCGGGCGCTCAGTATTGACGATCTCGTTCCCCATGCGGGCGATTAGTTCCTGGCGCCGCTCCTCGTTCACCCCTGTTCCCCGTCGGGCGCGGCTTCGACGTGAAGACCAGGGAGGGCAGGGTCGACTACGTGGCGGCGACCGTCAGCAGTGGTGACGATGAACTGGATACGCTTCACGCCGTCGCGGCCAGGAGATATCCACGCCTCGCTAATCTCGGCCTCGTAAGTCACCTGAACGCGCCTACCTTTGCGGGCCAGGGCGCGCAGTCGCCCCTCCTCTTCGGTCAGAGCTTGCATGGGGCGAAGCTTCGGCTGGTGCATCTGCGTCACCAGCGTCGGGCGTAGACCGGGAACGGGATTCTCGCAGCGGCACCCAGGTTCGATGGTTGGCGGCTGGATCTTGCACGCCTTGTCGCAGCGCTTGCAGTACCAGACCTGATAGGTCGTCTCGGCCGTAGCTTGGCGGTCCATGGGAGGCTTCTGAGGCATAGCTAATTGTACCGTTTTTTCGCCCGCGATATGGCATGTTATCAAGGGTAGTGACGTCCAATCAGGTGACAGCAAGAAGCCCCCGCCGCCCTGCGCTTGGCAGGATGGCGGGGGCTCTTGTCCCTCGGGGGTCAGGCGGGTGCGGGCTCGGGCGGTGGTTCGGCTGCACCCATGTCAACCAACGTGTCGAGGTCCGCTGCCGTTTCGTCGATGCGCCGCTGGATCGGCCGCTCCGTCGGAGGCTCCTCGTCCATTCGCACTCCAGTTCTCACAGGTCGACGTGGTTGAGAAAGGGCTGCGCCCGGAGCGGGATCGGCCTGGGCGCCGGCGGCTCGAGCCCGGACTTGCGGATGTAGCCGACGAGACTGTGCCGGTCCGTGATGAGCCAGGAGATCGCCGCCCCCTGGCCGGTGATCTGGTCCTGCTGCTCAGCGTGGTCCCGCTCGAGCTTGTCGATGCGCAGGTTGAGCGAGTCCCTGATGACGAGGAAATCATCCCGCCGCTCCTGCTTGGGCGTTCGGCGTGCAGCACGCGCCGCCCACACGCCACACACGCCGGTCACGGCCGATACGCCGATCGATGCCCAGGTCTCAGGACTCATAAGGGGGTCTCGCAATCTTGCTGCGGGGCGGCTCCTGCCATCCCAGCACCACCATGATCGGGACGGTGATGGCCGTCCATACTGCAGCCGCCGCCCAGCCCCTGGGATAGATCCCGAGGAACCAGGAGACGAGATAGGACGCCATCCACGGCACCACGATCACCACGAGGGCGACGAAGCCGGCCGCGTCACGGCCCTGCGGCAGCCACGCGCACACCAGGGCGACGAGGCCGGCGACAATCCAGCACCACGCCCACGCCTGCAAAGGCGCCCACGACAGCAGCAGCGCCAGCCCGCGCCGGTCCGATTGAGGCTGCACGATCTGCCCCCAGCCGATCAGCAGCCAGACGACGCCGTAACAGGAGAGGATCGCGCCGCGGCGGCCAAGCATTCGGCGCAGCCGCCGCAGCAGACGGCACCGCACTCAAACCCCAGAGACCGGAGACTTGGCGGCCGGCGAGACCTGACCGCGGGTGATGAGCCCGAGGACCGCGAGCACCACAGCGTTCAGGGCGCCGACAGTTTCGGCGGACACCTCGAGGCCGTAGGCGGCGAGCAGCGCGACAGCCGCGGCAACGAGTCCGGTGAACGCGGACGGTGCGATCGGCCGGGTGATAGCAGCGGTGGCCGCAGCGAATACGGCGGAGATGACGGCGACGATTGCGGCGGACTGTTCCGCCGACAGGCCGAAGTTGAAGCTGACGAGCAGCGACAGCGCAGCCGACACGGCAGCAATGAGGAGCGCAGGCTCGCGTCCGAAGGTCTTCATGGGAGGTGTCCTCCTGTCAGGCGACGTCGAGTCTGACGTCGATGGACTCGATCGCCGCCTTGAGTTCGGCGACGATGGCTGTGGGGTCGAGGTCGTCGACATCGGCGGCCAGCGCTGCGACCGCTTCGACGAGCTTGGTGTTCGTCGTGGTGAGCGCCTTCAGCTCGGCCTGCAGGGAGCGGAGCCGCTTGCCCTGGTCGATGAGCACGCTCGCCGCGGTCCAGTGCGTGTTGCCCGGGGACCAGTCGGCGGGTACGGCGATGACGTTGTCGGTGTTGAATACGGTGCTGACGTCGGCCTTGGTGAGCGGCACGTCGTCCTCCTCGGGCGGCGGTGTGGAGCCGGGGTTCCAGCTGGCAGGGTGGGCGAGGCGTTCGGCGACGCGGGCCCGGAACATGGCCATGTCGAAGGTTGGGTCAACCTTGCCGGGCTGCCATTCCTTGTGGGCGATGACGGACTTCTCGCTCCATCCGTGCGCCCGGCAGATTGCGGCGGCCCAGCGGACCGCGGCTTCCTTCTGCACTTCTGGCCAGGGGTCTTTGCCGTCGCCGAGGTTGACCAGCTCGATGCCGTAGAAGTGCCGGTTGCCGTCGGTGTTGGCCTCGTCGTCCGGAGGCAGCGCGGTCTCGTCGATGACGGCGCGCAGAACGTCGTCGTCACCCAGGCCCGCATGGTTGGCGCGGCCGTGGCCGACCATGAACAGCCGGCCGTCCTTCGCCCCGACGGTGTGGCACAGCGGGCCGGGCAGGGAGGCGTGCCCGTTGTAGCAGAGCTCCACTGACGAGTCCGTGCCGGAGCTGACGGTGTGGTGGATCACCACGCCGTGGACGGGGCCCCACGGTCCCATGTGGTTGCGGTTGTGCGTCCGCCAGTTCCGGTGCTCGACGACGGTGGCGCCCTCGTCGCGGAGGGCTTTGAGAATGCTGTCTGCCGACAGAGGTGTGGCCATGCGGGTCGTTCCCCTCGGGGCGGGTCAGGGTGTGGTGACGCTGTGGATGTCGATGCGGCCGGTGGCCGAGGCCGAGTAGTTGCGGCCGACGAACACGGCCCACGCCTTGCGGTACGCGCTGTCGGTGACGGTGGTCGACAGCCCGGCTTCGGGGACGGCGACGGTGATGGTCGTGGCGGTGAGCGTGCAGCACAGCGAGTACGTCGTCCCGGCGGCGAGCGTTCCGGCGGCCGCCGTGTTGGCGAGCTGCGTGGACGTGCCACTCGAAGCGTCGTCGCGGTACATGCGGAGGCTGCCGGAGTTGGTGACCTGCATGGTGTAGCCGTCGTGCAGGATCTCCGTCCCGACGAGGCGGGTGGGTGCGTCGTCTGCGCCCAGGTGCAGGGACAGCACGGACCAGCCGGACGAGCCTGCCGTGGGCACGCTGAACTTGACCTCGAACGTCCCGGTGGCCGGGGCTTCGGACAGTTCGCCTGCGAGGAGTACCTGCGTGTCGGTGCTCGACGTCGGGGCGGGGAGCGGGATCCTGCCGCTGGTGTCGAGCACCGGGCGTTTGCCGGTGGGTACCCACCCGCTCCCCCAGAAGCCGGTGCTGAACGAGCTGGCCTTGCGGCGGGGTGCGCGGCCGGAGATGTAGGCCGGGTAGTCGGTGACGATGCCGCGACAGCCCAGACTCAGCGCCCGGTCACGGTCGCGGCGGCGGACGATGGTGTGCGCCCACACGCCGAGCGGGAACCCGACAGCAACCGCGGCCAGGATGTCGCTGTCAGGTGAGGCGATGTCCACGTCGAGGACGTCCGCGCCGGTAGCCCGCAGGTCGTCGATATCGTCCAGTGCAAGCTGGGTGGCGGAGCGCCACAGGTGCGCACGGCAGCCGGCCGCCACAATCGCGCCCACGACGTCTGGCGAGTTGGTGTTGATGAGCACGCTGTTCTGCAGGCCGCGCTCGAGGATCATCCCGGCCAGGACCGGGACGCCGGACGCGTCCTTCGCCTCGACAGTCATGGGCCGTGTACAGCCGAGCGCATCAAGCGCCTGCTCGACGGTCGGCGTCGGCAACGACGGCGAGGCGGTCGCGAACCACACGCTGGGGTTGGCGCGGAGCTGCAGCCACTGCGCCAGACCGAACGCGCTGACTGGTCCGCTGCGTCCGGTCGTGCGGTCCACCGTCGCGTCGTGCATGAGGACCGGGGTGCCGTCGCCCAGCACCTGTGTGTCCAGGTCGAGGATGTCCGCCCACGGCGCCGAACTCCGCAGCGCCTCGAGCGAGTTCTCCGGCGCCTCGCCTGCGCCGCCGCGGTGGGCTGAATACAGCGGAGTCGGCAGATCGTCGAGGCTCGTCGCCATGCTCACTCCCTCGGTCACGAGGCAGCCTCGTACACGCCGGTGATGCGGACGCTGGCACCGCTGACCAGGGTGAAGGGCACAGTCGCGGTCAGCTGGCTGGTCGTGGTCGTCGTTGAGTTCGTCGGATAGAAGGGGCTGGTCGTCGTCACGTTCGGCGAGATGACGTTCTGCCCGACGTACCGGGTGGAGCCTGACAGCAGGTGCGCGTTGCCGATGAAGCTCGCGCCCACGTTCGCCGACGTGGCCGGCAGCTCGAAGGAGTAGCCGCCGGTTCCGAAGGTGGTGGTCGATCCAGCGATGAGGTTGATCTGGTAGATCACCGTGCGGCCGATCTTCATGTACCGGCCGACCAAGGTCCCGTTGCCGAGCGCAGGCGCGGTGCCGGCCGATGTCCATGTCGGCGTGTACGACGTCCAGGCCGCGAGCACGGAGTTGATCTGGTCGCGGATCTCCTGGTTCATGAGGGCGGCGGTCACGGTCTCGCCGACGACCCACGTCCTGGGGGCAAAGGTCACGGAAGCCTCCGTCCCTCAATGGGCAGGCCCTGGGCCAGCTCCTCCTTGGGTGGTTGTTCCTTCTCCTGCTCGGCCGGGCGGTTCCAGGCGTCGTCGCCGGGCTGCCACCAGAACCGCTCATGCTGTGGCTTCGCCGCGACGGTGGCCTCGGCTGCTGCCACATCTGTGGGGAACCGGACGCGCAGCCAGGCCGACGGCAGGCACTCGACGCAGAACATGCGCGGGTCCTCGGGGGTGACGACCTGTGCAGAACCGCATGGGCAGTCCGCGACCCAGCGCCCGGCGTCGATCCGCGCCATCGTGGGCGGACCGAGGTCCGTCCCCTGCGGGCGGGGCAGGCGCCGCTGCGCCTTCTCCTCGTACCAGCGCAGCGCACGTTCGGCAGGAGGCACCAGCCGCCAGGCGTCCGCAGGCTGCCCAGGCGGTGGCAGATAGAAGTCCTCCGCCCGCAGGACCGGGCGCAAGGTGGGCTGCTCTATGCGTGCCATGGAGTCCCCCGATCAGTAGGCGAGTCGGGTGGTGGAGTCCAGCTGCGAGTAGCTCGACGAGTCGAGGACCCACACCGTGTCGGTCAGCGCCCGCGACGTGTGCAACGCGAACTTGTGCTGGGCCTGCGTGATCGTCTCGGCGTAGCCCTCGATCGTCACCGTCTGCGTGGACGACGGTGCTTCGTCGGGCATGTCCGTCACCTCGAACACCGTGGACACGTCTGCGTCCAGCAGGGCCCGGTAGTCGGCGAGGTCGAGGGTCGATGCCTCAAGGGGTACGGACCGCAGCTCGGGTGGTGGGTCGGCGTACCTGCTGACGATCCAGTTCGCGGCATCCGTGACGCTCAGGTCGCTGTCTTTGAACAGCTCGAGGTCTTGCTGCTTGGGCCCGTAGAGGTCGCGAGCAGTCTGGTCGACGACGCGCTGCGTCGCGCCGCCCGGCCGGCTAGCGACGACGGTGTTGACCATGCGCTGGTCGTCGTCGGCCATCTCGACGCCGCCGGTGTCCAGGTCGGCATACTCGATCGACACGGCAGCGGGCTGGTTGTAGCGCACATCCCTGGACTGGAATACGAGCTCGGCCTCTGACCGGGAGGCGAGGAGCCTCCCGGACTCGGTGCGCTCCACTTCCCGCAGATGCTCCAGCGGCGGCCTGCCGAGCATCGCCTGTGAAGCCATGCCATCGAAGGTGGAGCCTGAGGTGCTGACGGTGAGCCCGACGTAGGAGGCGAGGCGGGACAGGCGATCGTCGGCGTCCTCGCCGACATGCCCTGTGGTCCCGGTCGTGCGGTGCGGAGTGAGCTCGGCGGTGGTGACGGACCGCAGGTAGATTGCCAGGTGCGCGATCGTCCCCGCCCACAATCGGTTGTTGGCGAATCCGCCGACGGTCAGCATCCGCAGGTCTATGGCGTTGGTGGACGAGACGGTGTACGTGGTGCCGTCGATGGTCAGTTCGTTCGCGACCTCGACATAGCAGAGGTAGTGCAGCGCCCCGTCCGCGAGGTTCGGCGTACCGAACACAGTGGTCGTGACGCCGAAGCCGGCCTGCTCTTTTTCGATCGCGATCTTTCCCGTGCCCGACTCCAGCAGGATGACCAGCCTGGATGCGGCGTCTGTCGACGTGAGGCCCAGCAGCACCCGGTTCGTCGTCGAGGTGGAGAACCAGCATTCGGCCCGCACCCTGAAGGAGACGTTGGCATCGACGAAGTTCGGGCCGAGGTCCGCGCTGAGGTACTTGCCCACGGATGCGGACGACGGCGTGAACACAGGCGCGGCACCGGTCGGACCCTCGCCCGCGCCGAACTCAATCGTGCCACCCGAGCCGACCTGCGTGACGGCCAGCGTGCCGACCGAGCCGGTTCCCACCAGGTCGCCGGCACTGGTCGCGTCGGACGGCTCGGACAGCGGGTAGTAGACGATGGGGTCGTCGAGCAGCACCTCTTGGACGAGCATCGAGGACAGCTCGGGCTGGTTGCCCAGCCACTTGAACAGGTCCGTGCACGTGATGCTGACCTTCGACTCCAGGCCCTCCCAGCGGATCGGCCACTCGTTGACCATGCCGTAGAACCGCGGGTGCACCTGCGCGCCGTCAGAGTCAAAGGTCGTCGCCGTGCTCCCCTCCTCGACCTGCACGGCGTCGATCCACACCTGCGTGCCAGGTGTCGGTGTGCCCACCACCTCGACCACGAGCGTGTGCGCCGTGGCGGTGGCGACGAACGTGTACGTCAGTCGCTGGAAGGCGCCGGTAGTGCTCGACGGGGTCCCGGCCGCCATGCCGTCGATGTGGATCTCGACAGACGGCGCGCTGACCGGCACCCACACGTAGGCGCTGGCGGTGTAGGTCTCGCCGATGTCGAGCCCGTACAGCACCGTGAAAACGGCCTGTCCGGTCGGGGCTCCCCAGGTGACGCGCATGGCCTGGCTGCCGTGCTGGACGTGGCCGTTGTTCTGAACGACGGTCGGGCTTACGGTCTGCGACCAGTCCGACAGTCCTGACTCGAAGCTCGGGTTGGTGATCAGGTTCTTCGCTGTGGTGATGGTCCGGATCCGGATCGGCACGTTCTTCTTGACGTTCGGGTAGTAGGGGCTGGACGCAAGGCCGGGCGAGAACCTGCCATCACTGTTGTCCAGCGTCAGCGTGCACGTCCCGGCCTGCGTCTCCGACAACTCATCCGAGGCGCCCCGGTTGATGGTCAGCCCACCCTGGATGTCGACGTACCGGGTGATGTTCGACCACTCCGGCGACGAGTCGGTGATGCTGTACCCGAACGCCACTTCCACGGACAGCCGAGTCACAGCACCACCCCCTATGCCAGGCCCAGGGCGGTGCCGCCCTGGGTCCGCTGGAACTCCTTGAGCACACGCTGGATCTGGCGGCCGACAGCGACCGGATCCATGACTGTGCCGTCGACGTGGATGTGAATTACTGGCGCCTGGCCTGTACGGCTGGTGGCGCCCACGCTGCGTGCGGGACGGACGCCGGCCGCGACCACGCCCGACAGTCCGCCCATTGCCCGGCCCACCTGCGGGCCGCCAGCAATCAGGCCGCGGGCCAGGCCCTCGGCCGAGAACCGGCCGACGGCCGCCATGACCGTGGACGGGCTCTTGATTCCGAGCGCCTTGCGGATCGCCTTGTCCATCCCCTTGGCGATCTTCAGCATCTGGGCCTCGATCGCCTTCTGCTGGGAGGTGAGGCCCTTCAGGAATCCCTTGCCCGCGTTCTTGCCCGAGTCGTACAGGCGGTCCGCACCCAGGCGGCCGAGATCGGTGCTGGACTTGTCGATCTGCGACTGCATCGAATTGATGGATGCAATCGTGCCCTTGTCGGCGCCCGCCAGCGCGGAGGCGTAGGCACTGCCCGCCTCGGGGCCCATGTTCAGGATCTGCCGCAGCAGCCCCTTCGACAGGCCACGCTTCGCCAGGATGTCGATGTGCCGGGTGAACTGGCGGATCTGCGCCAGCTTCTGTGCGAGGCCGGCCTTGATGCTGCCCGCGCTCACCTCCTCCGCGTCCAGCCCGAGACTGCCGAGCTCGGCACCTTGCCGCGCGGCCGTGGTGGTGTCGCTGGCGAACTTCTTCGCGTCGGCGATCTTTTTGGCGAGACCGTCCCGCTTGGACGCCAAGTCCTGGAGCTTCTTGGTCTCACGGTTGACCATCGCCACCAGGCGGTTGTCCTTGCTGCCCGTGAAAGCAGCCCAGATGTCCTTGGCCAGGTCTTTCGCCGTGGCCGCGATCTTCGCCTTGGACCCGGTCAGCCCGAGGATCAGCCCCTTGCCGACGTCCTTGGCGAGGGCCTGCATTTTCTTGGACGGGGAGGAGATCTGCAGCTCGCCTCGCACACCGGTGACGACCGCAGCCGCCATTCGCCGGGCCGATGCCTCGACTGTGCTGAGGCTCGCCCCGATACCGCCGGCCAGTCCGCGGCCGACGTCCCGGCCGGCGCCGCTCATGGCGCCGCCGCTCGTCGCCGCCGCCATGCCGAGGCGGCCCTCATTGATGGCGCGCAGGAACTGCACCCCATAGCGGGCCACGCTCTTTGCCCTGACAACGAACTCGCCGTTCGACACCCGGGCAAGGATGCTGTCCGACGTGCCGGTGCCCGGACCGCGGACCATGCCACCGCCAGGGAAGCCGACCAGACCACCGGACGCGTAGCCGAGCTGGGTACCGTGCACGCCTTCCTTACGCGCCTGCAGGTGGGTGATGACGTAGGTGTGCGCGGTCTTGCCGTTGAGTCCGTCGAGCTTCCGCCTCGCCGCGGCGATGGCCTGCTCGAGCTGGTAGATCTCGGCGCGGACCTTCGCCTTACGGGAGTCCGGCACCGTCGCCAGTCGCTTCTTCGCATCAGCGAGCTTGCCCTGCAGATCCCCGATGTCGCCCTTCAGATACGCCGTCTTGTTCGGCGTCTTCAAGATCTGGTCGGCGAGTGCCCTGGCCTCGTTCTTGTTGAGGCCCATGGCGTCAGCCGCCCTGATGAGCGCCGCGCGCCCGCGGTCGTACTCGCCCTTGGCGTACTCCCACGACTTGCCCGAGTCCCGGGCGCTGGAGACGTTCTCCTCCGTCTTGCGCGCCAGCTCGGTCAGCGTGCCCGATGCGTCACGCGCTTCCTGCGAGGTGAGGTCCAGCTCCCCGTTGACTATCTTCAGCGCGTTGCCGTGCTTCTTCGTCGCCTCGGCCGCCGCGTCGATTGCGGCCTCCATGCCCGCCCTGCCGTCGAGCGCCGCACGGTTCACCTCGTTCAGCGCCATGATGCTCTGCCGCAGGCCATCCGTGGAACGCTTCTGCGCGTCCAGCTTGGCCTGCACCGACTGGGCCTGCGCGCCGAACAGGCCCATGGCCTGGGCCGCAAGCTCCTGCTCGAACCTGGCGTCGGCCTGTGCCTGCTTGTAGTCCCCGAGCTCTTTGCGTAGCTCGCCCGTCGTCATGCCCTGGCTCTTGGCCCGCGCCGCCAACTTCTCGAAAGCTGCCGCCGCCATCTCGGCGTTCCCCGACTTGACCATGTTGGCCAGTGATTTGTCGGCGTCGTCGAGTGTTGCCTTCCACCGCTTGACCGGAGTGGAGTCCTGGCCGAAGAAGTTGGTGAAGCCCTGTTGCATCTGGTCCCACTGGCCCGGCCTGGCCATGCCGCGGAGCGCTTCGTCGAACTCGCGGAAGTCGGAGCCCAAGACCTTGGCCGCTTCTCCGGACAGCTTGCCGGACTGGGCGAACTTGCCCATGGACGTGGCCATGCGGTCCATGTCCGTCGGAGCCTTCTTGCCGATGTTCGCCAGCTCGGTCAGGGCGATGACCAGCAGGCCGATGCCCGTACCAGCGAGGGCGAGCTTCGCTCCGCGCGACAGTGCACCAATCGACGCGGTCAGTGCGGCCAGCCGGCCAGGCGTACCCGCCGCCGCCGTCCGCATCGCCACCAGCTGCGCGCCCATCGCGGCAATCGCGCCGCTGGCAGCACCCCACCCGAGGGCCGCCAGCTTCGCCACCCGCAGGGCGACAGCGAGCTGCAGCAGAATGGTGATTAGGCCTGGCGGTACCGCGGCCACCAGCTTCGCCAGCGCGTTGATGGCCTGCAGCATGCCGACGCCCACCTGGGATCCGGCCTTGAGCACGTTCATCAGGGCCTGGCCGATGTTCCGTAGCGTCTCCCCCACGAGCGGACCCTGCGCGCGGGCATAAGCCATGAACTTGCTGAAGCCGTCCCCGAAACTGCCGTCATTGGTGCGCAGCAACCTCACCAGTGCGTCGTTGACCCCCTTCAGTGTTCCAGTCGCGAACCGCTCGAACTTCTGGTTGAGCCGGTCGAAGCCAGGGGACTGCATCCCTCCGGCGAGAATCGTCATCATCCGACTCAGCTCGGTCGACGTGCCCTTCACCAGCGGTGTCAGTTTCGGCAGTAGCCCGCCGAACACGGCGAACGACTTCGTGACCACTGGCATCGTGTCGCCTGCCAGCGAGTTCGACCAGTCCTTGTATTCCTCCTTGAACACGGACAGCGCTGCCACGGCCGTGCGGGTAGCGGGTGGAAGTTTGGCCACCTTTCGGGCGTACTCCGCCTGCGCCTCGGCGGCCTCCTTGGACTGGCGGCCTGACTTCTCGACGGCTTCGGTGTACTTCTTCTCCGCCTGTGAGGCGTCAGACATGGCTGCGATCTGCGGGCCCAGCGCAGCGCCGTATGCCGCAACCGCCACACTGGCGGCCGCAGTCGACGCCACGAGCGGAGCCATCGCCGCTGCCACCGGGATGGCTGCCGGCGCCAGCGAGATGAGGGTCTTCTTCAGCTCGCCAAAGGCTTCGCCGGACTTCCTCGTTGACGTCGACACGGCCGCCATGCGGTCCGAGGTGGTCCGTGCGAACCGGTTGATGGACGCGCTGCTGTTCGTCGTGGCGGCACTGATCCGGCGGTGCAGCCGGGTCGCTGAATCGCCCGCGTTGTTCAAGACCCGCGACAGCTGGTCGCGGCCCTGAAGGATGAAGTTCATCGTCGTCACGGCTACTCACCCCCTGCCGACTGCTGCGCGAGATGGGAGTCGATCCAGACGATGAGGGACTCGAAGTCCTCGACCCTCAGTGCGTCGACTCCTGCAGGAGGGATGTGGAGGAGGTGAGCGAAGAGTCCGAGGTACTCGGCCCGCTGCTCGTCGATCCCAGGCTCGGACTCGGGGTCTCGTCGGCGGGCTCCGGACTCACCAGATCGGCCGGCTGCTCCTGGGCCTCGTCGCCTTTTGGGGCCTCGGCCATTTCCTTGATGACAGCCTCAGCGTGCGCCGGGTCGAAGGCCACGCCAGGCAGATCCTTCAGCGCCCCCGCGATCTGCTCGCGCGTCACCTCCGGATCCTGCTCTGCGATCCTGACCGCCTCAGCGACGTAGTTCTCGACCTCGGTCTTGTCGAGACGGGTCACAAGCTCCTCGATGCCGGGATCAAAGTCTCCGAACCTGAGCGTCGGTTGGACGCGCTTCTTCAGAACCCACGCCACACCGCGCATCGCATCGAGGTCGTCCTCGGCCAGGCCCTCCTTGATCTGGGCCCACTTCATGTCGATGGTCCGCGAGACGATCGACACCTCGGACACCACCAGCGACCGTGCGTCGTAGTGCTCGGGTTCACCGTCCGCGGGCGTGTACACGATGATCAAGGCTCGCTCCTAGCTCAGTTGGTTGCGGACGTCGTCAACGACGCGGGCGACCTCACGCTGCATGCGCGGGGTGTGGGCGCGGACGGTCTTCTCCCACCACAAGGGCGTGGTCCAGTTGTTGGCCCACCGCTTCTTGTTGCCGAAGACGGGGTGCCGGATCCGGCCGTCCGGTCTGTTCATGACCGAGGGCATGTTCCGCAGATCTTTCGGCAGGAGAGCCTTGTCGACCCACACCCGGGCGCCCGGATTCCCCGAAGTGCGGACACTGATCCGGACCGCCCCGGCGACCGTTGCTCGCAGTGGCCTGGTGGTCGGCGACGGGCCGCCGCGCTTTCCGGCCTTGCGGCCCTCGCTTCTGATGGGCAGGCTCCGGATGGTCTGTTGCAGGTCGTCCTTCAGCGGCTCGGCCGCATGCCGGATGCGGCGGGCGAAGTTGGCTTTCAGCCTCGACCCGCCCGCCGCCTTCAGTCGCCGGCTCAGCTCGATGAGCTGCCCGGTGCCGGTTATCTGAACGGACTGCGCCATCGGGCACCCCCGATCACAGCGTGGTGTCCGCGCTGATGTACTCGATGGCGACGGCGTTCGTGCCGTCGTACAGGGCAGTGAAGTTGAAGGTGGGCCGGACCACGTCGAAGCCCTCGACCGTCGGCGGCGCGTCGTCCACCTTGATCGCAGGCAGCTTGATGCGGAACGTCTCGTTGTACGTCGTCTCGATGACGGGCCCGACGAACTCCCACACCAAGGCGGTCGCGCCGTCGCTGGTATGCAGGTCGTCGATCGTGGTGGCTACGTAGTCCATCTCCAGCGAACCGGTGATCTTCACCAGGTCATTCGAGATCGGCTCGGCCTTCAACGCGCTCTGGTTCGCATAGAACCGGTCCACGGCCTGCGGGCGCTCGATCTTCACCGACACCTTGCGGACACCGTCCAGCGCCGTCTCTGACGCGTAGGTGCCGGTCTTCAGCGCCATCTGCATGAAGTTGAAGGGGCTCATGTTCGAGTACGAGGCAGTTGCCAAGGTCTGAGCCTCGCTGCAGTCCTTGCCGTCGAACTCGAAGCTGGCGGTCAGCATGCCGCCGACCTCGCACGAGAACTCCGCCGAGATGACCTTGCAGCCGACGAAGCTCTTGTCCGTCACCGTGCCCGTGGTCAGCGGGATACCCGCCTGGATCGACAGCGACTTGCCCGCCGTGTCCGCCAAGGTGTGCGTCTGCAGGTAGGCGTCGGTGGACTCCTGCTGCACCGGCGTGACCGTCGTACCCATCAGCGCCTGCAGCAGAAGGCCCATGCCCTTGTTGGTGACCTCGAGGTCGAGGCTGCCGGAGACTTCCTTCTGGGTCACCACGCGCCTCGAGGACAGCGCCATCAGCCGGCCCGCAGCGATACCCGAGGACTGGGCCGTCGTCTTCTTCAGGACGAGGCTTTCCTTGGTGAACTCGATGAACTTCGACGGCGCGACGAAAGTTCCATACGTCGTCTCGGCCGCGATGCCGATCTGTGCGCCGAGCCCGGATCCGATCGCCATCAGTGGTCACTCCCCTTCGATGCGGCCTTCACCGCGGTCTTCTTCGGTGCGGCACCCGGCTCCTCGACCGACTGCCACGTGCCGGGCTGGCACACATAGCCGTCGAACCTTGCGTCCGGTACCTCGACCACCTCGTCGGGCTGAATCACGCGGTCACCCAGCTCCGGCACGGTGACCGGCTCCGGGCCGATAAGACGCACACGCGCCATGGCTGTACTCCTTGAATGGGGTGGGGTGTTCAGATACGGGCGCGGCAGGTCACGGTGAACGCGATACCGGCCCTGGTGCCCTGGTCGGTGTTGGCCTGCTTCAGCACGCCTGCGGTGAAGTGAGACCACAAGACCGTGCCGTTCAAGGTCGGAGCCTCAGGGTTGGCGCCGCTCGCACGGATCGCCGCCTCGATGGCGGCCAGCAGCTCGAAGGCGCGCAGACGCCTTGCTCTCACGTCGCTGTCGCCGGTCCACGTGTCCAGCCAGCAGAGGATGGCGAAGTCCTCGTCACGAGTCCGGCCACCCGCAGCGTTGAAGGTTTGCGCGATCTGTACGGACTCCTCGGAGCCGTCCTGCCAGCCGACGGCCACATAGTCCTGGTCCGCCATGTCACCGACTGGCGGACCGTCGATGACCGTCACATCAGCCAGGCCGGCATCGGCCCGCAGGATCGCCAGCAGCGCGTCGATCGCACCCGGTACTGCCGAGGTGGCCATCAGCCCACCCCCGGCGGCAGCCGATACGGCTCCAGCAGTTGCAGGGCACGGTTCGGAATTGCGTAGCCGAACCCAACGACCGGCTCGGTGACGTCGAAGTCCCCGGTGCCGAGCTGCGGCCGGCCCGGCCCCTGCTGGGTGCGCCACAGGTGCTGCAGGATGATGCGTGCCGCGGACGAGATCGCGGCAGGGACGATGCGACGTCCCGCCGTGTATGTCACCCGCAGCGGACCGGTCAGCGTGCCGCCGTCCAGTCGCTGCACCACCCCGGTTACGGCATCCACGTCCAGGTCGCCGACCGTGTAGTCGGCGCCTGAATCAAGGATCGCCACCACCGAGGTCAGCGACAGGACCGGCGTCTGCCGCAGGCAGATCATCGACACACGACGACCCTCGTGCCGCTCCGTCACCGCGCGAACGATGACCGGCCCGCACAGCCCCTCGATGCCAGCCGTGATGGACTCGACCCAGCCGCGGATCTCATCGTCATCGGTCGTGCCGGTCTTGTTGAGGTGCTTCTTCGCGTCGGCCAGCGACAGGATCCCCGGCGGCGCGGCCTCACGGACGTCGAAGCTGTCCGTGTACGCCCCGGCGTTGACCCCCGTCGCCACCCAGCGCACCGTGTGGCGGCCAGCCTGCACCGTCGCATAGTCGTAGGCGTACAAGCCGGTGGACGTCGGCGCCACCGGTGAGACGGTCGTGGTAGTGCCATCCGGCAGGGCCAGCGACAGGGCCATGGCGCCCGCATTGGCGAGATCCCCGGCTGCGTCACGGACGGTCGTACCCAGCGGCACGACGGTGCCGAGGTCATATGGCATGTCAGCCCCCGCTCAAGGTCGAGCCCACCCGGGCATAAGAGCTGAGCCCTGCAACAGTCCGAGCCGAGGCAGACAGGCCTCCGGCGCGGCTGATGTTCAGGTTGTCGACCTCACCGAAGTTGTCCGTCCCGGAGTCCCGGTGTGACTCCATCAGCCAGGACAGATTCGACTGGGACACCCACGCCGGTGACACAGCAGTCCGCAGCACAGTCCAGGCCGAACCGTCCGGCGACGCCTCCCAGAACAATGACCCGCCGGCCTCACGCAGCCGCAGCCACGCATGAGCCACCGGATCGTAGGCCGGGAACAGGGCGCCACCGTCCGCATACCCGACACGCGAGTACAGGCCCATAGCGCTCTGCGCCCGGTCGATCAGGAAACCCGCGTCCGTGCCGCCGACATCCGACAGGACGAGCAGCGACAGGGCCGCGGTCGATGCGCCGCCCGGCTCCGGCGGATAGGCGCGCAACGCCACCTGTGACCACGACAGGGAATAGACCGACGCCGACCGGAACCCGGCGAAGCCCGTCGTGCACGGAACACGGGCCCGGCCGCCGGCCTCCACCGGATCCCCGTAGGACTGCGACCACAGCACCGGATCCACCACGCCATCGTCGAAGCCGTCCTGCAGCATGCCGAACCCGGGCACGGGTTACGCCTCCGGATCCGGCTTGCTCGCTGACGTCTTCTTCGCAGCCGTCTTCTTGGCGGCGGGCGGCGACACAGACCGCTTCTCTCCCGGCTCGGCAGTCGCCTGCTCCACCCGAGCTGCGCGATCCGACATGTACGTCTCGACGTCCTCGAACGACGCCTCGCGACCCTTGATGACCGGGTCGTCGGAATCCACCAGCTGCCCCGCAGTGATGACTCGGGGCGCACCGTTCATGACGACCGCGAACGACGCCTTGCAGCGCTTGATAGCCACGGTTCCACTCCCTTCTGCGTCGCAAAGGGCCCGGACTTCTCCGGGCCCTTTGCGGTGCTCGTCGCTGCTAGGCGGTGGTGGCCACGTTCAGCATGCGGAACGCAGAATCGTTGACCGAATCTGCCCCAACCCGGTAGTAGGCGTACCAGCCGCGCTGGCCCGTCGGACGCTGGTTCGCGCCCACCAGGTGCGGGATGAACTCGACCGTCATGCCGACACGGTCAGCGATGACGTAGTTCGAGAAGTCGCCGTACACGGCCAGGTAGTTGTTCGCCGTGGCCGCGGCATCGAACGTGCCGTCCATGTCCTCGGCCTCCAGGGCCGGGCGGCCCAGGAGCTCCGGAGGAACATCCGCGCCGATGCGCTCCCACATCTGCGCGCCGCCGCCCGTGTCGAACTGGCGAATCAGGTTGTAGATGGCCCGGTTCGCCAGCCACGACGCACCCGCCCGGTAGCGGGACGGAAGGGCATTGTCGAGCTTGTAGATGTCCGCCGCCGCGAACGTCTCGCCCGTGGTCGGCGCGACCTCCGAGGATCCACCGGCGAGGGCGGTGATGATGCCGGTGGGCTGGCCAACGCCGCTGCCGGTGGTGAACGCGGCCGCCTCGAGGGTGTCGCGGCCGAACGCCAGCAGCCGGGCGACTTCCTGGGTGACGTTGGCCTCGTCCTCCAGCGCCTCGATGGAGATCGGGACGAAGCCGGCCGCCTTGTAGATCGGCACGGTTGGCTGGCCGAACGTGGTGGCGTCATCGGAGACCTGGGCGGCTTCCGCATCCCAGCTCCAGGACACGGCGCCGGAGGAGACGCCGTTCCACACATCGCCGGTGGCGACGACTGTGCGGGCGGCCTGGCGGATCTGGTTCCGGCTGCCGTTGGCGGTGATGATGACGGTCGGGTCGAGCTGGAACGGAACCAGGTAGCCACCGGCGGTGTCGGTGAGGGACATGGCCCGCTCGAGGGCGCGCTGCTCGTCCGGGGTAATCATGTGGCCCTTGCCGGCCGCGACCTTCGACCAGGCCCGCAGGTACTCCGGGGAGCTGGTGGCGAGGCAGTGGCGGGCGATACGGGCATCACCGTCGTCCCACTTCTCGATGATGTCGGTGGCCGCCGCGCGGACGCGGTCGCTGGCACCGCCCATTTTCGTGATGGCCGACAGAGCACGGGCGCGCATCTCGCGGCCGATCTGCCCCTTGGGCTGACCGAAGGTGCGGACCTCGGACAGGTCCCACGGGTTGCGGAACCGGCAGTCCTCGACCGAGTCGGGGTTGAGGATCGGGTCGGCGTCATAGCCACCGTCGCTGCCGAGCGACGTTCCGCCCACCGCGCGGACCTGCGTCGCCGCAGGGGGACGCGCCACGTCCTGGCTGGTGCTGCGAACCCGGGCAAGTGCCGCGTCCCGCTCCAGCTTCCGTCGGTGCGCGTCCACTTCGGCGTACTCGCGGGTGAGTTCGTCGAAGAGCTGCTCGTCTGCCTCGGTCAGGTCTTCCTTGCCGCCGAGCCGCTCGAGCTCACCAGCAATGTCCGACAGGCGGATCTTGGCCTGAGAGTGTGACAGTTCCACTAGATTTCCTTGTCTTCGATGAGCGCCAGATGCGCCCGCATGAATGCGAGTCGATCGGTGATCTCCGACCGGAGAACCTGGCTCGCCGGGGTTGGCGACGGGTGCCCATCGGAGGGCGGCGCGTCGGTCGTACTAGGGGCTGGCGGGTGCTCACGCTCGAGCGGCGCGCCATCGGTAGTGGTCTCGGTGGCCGGGTGCCCTACGGGCGGCGCGGCCTGGGTGCGAAGGGCGTCTCGCACGAGGCGAGTCATCTCCTCCGGATCGGAATTGACGTCCAGGTGAATTGCCATGCGCTGCCCCTCAGGCTCTTCGGCCTGTTCGAAAAGCAGGGCAGTCGCAACCTCGCGGCGAAGCTCCGGATCTTCAGGTACCTGGGGGGCCGCGGCATCCCTGGCGAGGGACTGGCGGATCTGCCGGGCCATGTCGTCGCTGCGGATCAGCTCCGCAGCCAAGCCCCGGCTGCGGACACTGACCGCAGTGCCGGCGTAGGCCGGGAACACGACCGGGCCGAGCTCACGACACTTCAGCTCGATCAGCTCCCGCCGCAGCGGACCCCGGTCGCCCGGCATCCACAGCAGGTCGAGAACCTCCTCGGGCCTGACGAGCTTGCCGGCGGCGTCGCGCCACTCCTCGCGGACGACCTCGAACCGGAAGCTCATGCCGTTCACGGAGCCCTCGGCGATGGCGTCCCGGACCGGCTGCATCAGCCAGTTGTCCGTGATCCGGCCCTCGACGAACAGACCCTGGTCGTCCTCCCGCAGGTCCGTGATCGATCCGATCGGCAGCGACCCGATCAGCGGGTGCCGGCCGTGGTCGAACTGCATGACCGGGACCTGCTCGCGGATCGTCTTGCGGAAGGCGCCCTTGCGGATCGTCTCAGTGAACCGGCCCTCCCATGAGTCGATCTCGGTGTCCTGGCCGAACACGGCCGCGTAGCCGTTGAGGCTCCGGCCGTCGCCCTGCTCGTCGTCGTCGGCTCGCTGGAATGAGAACGGCGCGGACCTCTCCAGGTCGCGCGCCGCGGGATGCAGGGTGCCCATCAGGTCCCCTCCTCAGGTGGTGTGGGCTCGGTCGGCGGCCCGGTACCGCCTGGCTTCTGGAGCTGGACGCTGAACAAGCCCGTATGGCTGAGGAGGTCCCAGTCCTCGGACATCACAGCCCGCTTCACGGACTCGGCCTCGTAACCGGCGTCGACCAGCGCCCGGATCGTGCGTGACTGCAGGCCCTGGATCTCGGCAGCGTCCTTGCGGTCCTCCCGCAGGAACGGCACGTCCCGAGCGTCGTACCAGAGCCGCACTGCCCCGGAGCTTGGGCCAGACGGCTTGACAAGACGTGAGAGCGACCCAGCCGCGTTCTGCCACAGCGGATGGATCGTGCCGTCCGCGAACCGGCGCCTGGCCTGCCCGTAGTTGGAATACGTGGCGGCCTTCAGGCCCTCGGACAGGCCCACAATCACAGGCGGGACTCCGGCCGCGGCAGCAATGCGGGTCTCGCCAGCGCCCTGCACGTTGCTGAAGTCCAGCTGCTGGAAATCCTTGCCCACCACGGTGACGTCAGCACCGCCGCCCAGGTACAGCGTCTTGTACGCGTTCTCCACGCCCCGATGGCTCGAGTCCATCTTGGACTTGAACTTCTCGAACGCCTCCGGCGTCACCTCGCGCGACAGCCGCACGACCATGTTCGGCGTGGCCGCGTTCTCCATGAACTTCCGCTTGTGCGCCGCCATCAAGTTGTCGTTCGCAGACTCCCGCAGCACCGGCGTCAGCCACGACATGCCCCGGTACGTCGCCAGCGGGTCCGGAGTCGGCGCGTAGTGCGAAACCTCCTCCGGCCACAGGAACACCGGATCGCAGCCAGGCTCCTCGAAGATGTAGCCGTACTTCTTCCAGCCCAGGTGGCCGCCGTGAGGATGCGTGCGGCGCTCGAGGACGATCTGCACCCAGTCCGGCCGCAGGCGCACCAGCTCGCTATCCATGCGGGTCCAGTAGCTGTTCCCAGCGAGGTCGGCGTCCTGAATCATGCGGGCCAGGAGATCCTGCGTCGTACCGCCCACCCAAGGCTCTTCAAGCAGCCGCAGTTCCGGGCTTCCGAACATCTCAGACGGCCGGCCCTTGTTCAGGCGCTGCCACTGAAACCTGGTAGCCGAGAACACCGACTGACGGGCCACCATGCAGGACCAGATCACCGGGTTCGTCGCAAACAGCGTCGCGTACCCCGGGAAGTCACTGGGCGCCTTCTCTGACGCATGGCCAGGCTGCGTCTGCGTCATCCCCAACGTCGACCAGGAGCCGTACCCCAGCGACTCCTGCAGAGCCTGCGCATAGTCGTCGATCGTGGTGATAGCCCGCTCCGGCTCGGGGGGACGCCCGCGTATTGCCCGCCACAGACTCGTCACGAGCGTCCCACCTTCCCGCCGCCCTCAGCAGGGTCCACATCGGCCAGGAGAAGGCACCAGGCGGCGAACACCGTGCCGCCCGCCATCAGCCCGGCCGCAAGATCCAAGGCCAGCCCTACGCCGGCACAGGCCGTCCAGCCGCCAGCCAGCACCCCGAGGCGGGCCAGCGCCTGCTTGCTCACCCGAAGGCGACCCATGGCTCGACCTCCTCTTCCGGCTCCTCGACCTCGGCCGTCAGCCCCCAGCGGGCCAGCGTCACCGCGACCAGCGGACTGATGTCGACCCCGACGCCACGTCGGGCCCACGCCCACGCCTCACCCAAGTCCCGCTTCCTCGCGCCCGCCAGAGCCGTTGCGAGGGGCGCCTGGTCGAGGTGCACGATGTCGCTCGAGGCGACCGCGTCGAAGAACTGCCCGCAGGCCTGCGCGACCTGCCGCACCTTCGGCGACACGATCTCTACGCCCAGCGCCCGCTCGAGATCCGGGATCAGCGAGCCGGCCGGGCCGCCCGCATCCACCACCCAGCAGCGAGGCGACCAGCGTTCATGCAGGTCACGGGCCCGCTCCACCACCCAGTCCATGCCGGGCCGGTTCTCCACCACCTCGACATGGACGGCCTCACCGTTCAGGCCGGCCACTCCGATCGACGTGTGGGACCGCTCGGGGGTCATATCGATCGAGAACGCCACCGGGTCCGACGGCTGACTGTCACCGTCCGCAAGCGCCCGCCACGCGTCCTCGCCGATCACCGACCAGGTGTCCGCCGAATCGCTGGGGTACTCGCCCACACCGAGCCGCTCACGCGCGAACACTCCGTCACCCATCGTCAGCTGCTCCCGCGCCGTGTGCTCGAGCGTCAGCCGGTAGCCGAGCGCCGGATTCGCGCGCGCCACCGACAGCGGCGAACGCGGATCGTCATGCTGGTCGCAGCCCAGGTTGCACTCCGTGACATGCGGATCGATCGACCACTCCATGTACGCCAGCGACGGGTCCGGCTCGCCCGACTCCATGGCATCCAGAGCGCGTTGCCGCAGACGGCCCAGCTGCATCGACGGCTGCCCGATACCCGCGCTGCCGAGATACCAGACCTGCGGATCCTTCACCGCAGCCATGGTGGGCATCAGGGCACCCATCGCGTCGTCACCCAGGATCATCGCCTCGTCGAGGATGTTGCAGTTCCCGGTGAAGCCACGCCCCGAGCCGCCCGAGCGGGCCAGGAACCGCAGCCGGGCCCCGGTCAGCATCTCGATGGCCTCTTCGCCCGTCGTGCGCCTCACGTTCCGCACACGCCGACGCAACGAATCCGTGTTCATGATCAGGCGCTCGATGCGGAGGAAAGCCTCCTTCGCCGTCTTGAACTCATGCGCGCTGTGCAGGATCAGCTTCTCGCCCAGCAGGAACAGGCCTGCCAGCTCGCGGGCCTCGATGATGCCGCCCTTGCCGTTCTGACGGGGCACGTTCACACACGTCTCGAACGCGCTCCAAGAGCCGTCCTCGAGCTCACCCAAGCCGACGTGCAAGACGAACTGCTGCCAGTCATCGAGGACCAGTCCGGCCGTCGCAGCCAGTTCGACAGCCTCCTGGCCCGACGACGACGTGAAAGCCGGGTACGTGGCGATGCGGGGCCGCTGATGGCCGCGGACGCGCTCAGGCTCCCCGCTGCTTGCGCTTGCGGGCTTCTCGACGGTCTGTGAGGTCATCGACTGCGTCCCCCTCCTCGCCGACCGGAGCCAGGGCGCGCACCGTCTTCATCAGGGCGTTCAACTCCCGCGCCACAACGGCACGGGATGTGGGGGCGTCGGTCGCGTCGAAGGCTTCGGCAAGCTCGATCGCCAGGGCGGCGAGACCGGGAGTGGTCGAGTGCGCGTTGAGATCATCAAGCTCGGCGCGGATCGCGTCGGCCGCCACGATGATCACCCCCTGTCACTCGCTAGCCGACAGGGCGGGCCAATCACGCGGGCCCTTCACGCTGTTGCAGCGGAAGTGCGCAAGCTGCACGTTCGCCTTGGTGTCATCCCCTCCACGCGACACCGGGACGACGTGGTCAATGGTCGGCGCCAGGGCCGCCGGGACCTTCGCATCCATCGGCACCGGATCGCCGCATAGTGCACAGCAGAAGCCATCACGCTCAGCTATCTCACTCAGCGTGTACGGCTCCGACAGGCCGCCCTGCTTGAGCGCTCGGCGGCGTCGACCCTTCTCCTGCCAGTACACGCGCTGACGCTCACGAGCCTCAGGTGAGAGGCCGCCACGCTGCCCCTCGCCCGCCCGTAGCAGGGCGCCGTAGTGTGCGTCCTTGCACTTCTTGGAGCACCATCGCTGGTCACGGCGTCGTGGCCTGTACTCCGCTCCACACAAGCCGCACGGCTGGGCTGGCAGTTGCCCTACCCGCCGCTCAGGGCGTTCGCGGGTGTCGCGGACGCTGGGGCGGCAGCTCGTCGAGCAGTATCTGTACCTTGCGCGATCAATTGGCTTTCCGCAGGACGGGCATGATCGAAGAGTCGATGCAGCGTTCATAATTCTCCCGGAAATACGGAAGGCCCGAGCCGGGAGACCCGGGCCCTCCTGCCCGCAGGGATCAACTGCGGGTGATCATTGTTGGCGGCAGCGCTAAAACGGAGAAGCGACGGTTTCGTCAATTAGTGGAGGTCACCCTGAGTGACATCACAGAGAGTGACGGTCCACTAAAACGAGAATTCATGATCGTTTGTTTTTGATCTTTCAAATCGATCACGCAAAAATCTGAGCGACAGGGGCGTTTGGGTCGCCCGGTCCTAGGAATTTTACGATGACTCAAGGCCCCCCTCCCTACAGGTCGAAGCCTTGCGTTGGCGCTGCTCGACCGGGCCCGAACGCCCTGCGTCACCCTGTGTGCCGTCGCCGGCTGAGGTGTAGTCACCGCCGGGTGAAGGTCAGTTGATGCGCATGCCGGCCAGGCGGCTGCATGCCTTGAGTCAGGTCACAGTCTGCGACCTCAGAACACCGCGTGACTTTGCGTGAGTTCGCGCGGTGAGTGTCGGAGTGTCACCACGACCGTGACGCTTGGCGTGTGACGCTCTGTGCTCCGTGCTTGGCTTGCTGGTTGTACCAGCGGGTGGCCACCGCCACCATGCCGTCGTGCCGCATGTCCCGTACCCGCTGCATGACGATGTCCCGACCGGGATCGACGGTGATGACCTTGGCGTCCAGTCGGCGGTAGCGGGCCAGAGCCTTGGCGCTCGGCATGGTGTGGATGAGGTAACAGTCGACCGTGTCGCGGTGCTTGATGGCCTCGTCGAGGGCTGCGAACCGCGCACGATGCGCAACCTTCAGTAGGGTCTCGTCGTGCTGCCACTGAGGGGCGCCAGGCCCGGCGAGGGCAAGGGCGATGCGGTCGAGGTCGATGACCACGTCGGTCGGCTTGGCGCGCGCTGCGATCCACGAGCTCTTGCCCGCGGCTGGCGGGCCAGTGATGACGTAGAGCACGGACTGTCACCTACCCTGTGACTGTCGGCCCTGCGTGATGACGGGTGTCGTAGTGCGCACACCGGCTTGGCCGGAGGAACCGTGGGTGTGAGCCCCATGGGGGAAGCGTGGGGCTGACTCACCACCTGCGTGACGTGCCGACCAGCTTGACCGTCATCCGGTTGCCCCTCGCGCTGTTGCACCGCCTGTGCGCCGACCGGGCGTTGGCGGGGTCGAGGAGGTCGCCACCCTTGGTGAGCGGGACCAGGTGGTCGAGGGTGAACGCGAACGGGTGCTTGCCTGCGTCACGTCCTGTGATGTCGTACCGGATGTCGTGGCCGCATAGCCAGCACGGCAGGCCGAGGGCCCGCTGCTGGGCGCACAGTGTGCGGTAGGGGCGCCCGTTGCGGGGGTTGCCGGCCACGGGCGCTCACCTCCGGCTACACGTCGCCGAGGACGTCTCTACGGGCGGCGTCGGCCTTGCGGTTGAGCCTGTTGGTCATGGACACCGCGGCGATCGTGGACAGGATGCCGAGGACGACGAGCAGTACCTGAGTGATGACGCTGACGATCCGGATGTCCTCGGTTCCCTTGGCGATGATCAGCATGAGGATCCCGCCGCACAGCCAGGCGAGCCAGATCTTGAACTTCTCGACGCGTACAGCGCTCTGGATCTCGCGGTAGCTGGCCATGGTTCCCCCAGGGGCGTTGCGTGATGAGGGGGACATCATGGGGTAGTTCAGCCGTCTGCGGGATGCGGAGTGACGGTTCCGTTACGTGCGGAGTCCCGCCGCCTCGACGGGGGGCTGCGTGGCGGCGGGACGATCAGGCGGCGCGTGCGCCTGCGGGGAGCGGCGGCGGGTCACCCGGGGTGATGAGCTCGCGGGTCCATTCGTCGCGCACGGCTTTGGGGAGCTCGTGCACGTTGTAGCGGACCCTGCCGCGGCCGGATCCGTAGCGCTTGATGCGCCCTTCGTGGGCCCAACGGCGGATGGTGACTCCTGGCCGGCCTGCCCAGTAGGCGGCGGCCTCTTCGTTGACGAGGGCGAGTTGGGGCGGCATGGCACCTCCCCAGGTACACGGAAGGGACCCCGAGTGTGCGCCGTCTCAACGGTCGCGGAGGTCCCATTGAGTCACACGGTACGTTCGGCGATGTCAAGGCGTCAACTATCACCAATTCTGCGGCGATAGGCAGTGCCTATCCAGGAGACTTCCCGTATGGCTCTTGTCGTCACGGTGCAGGCGGACAGTCGTGAGGAGTGCGAGGCGGAGCTGGCCCGCCAGTGCGCTGCGTTCGGGATGCGGCCGATCCTGGCCCCGACATGCTCGGCGGGCACCGGCCGGTGGATGGCCAGGGCCACGCCAACGGCCCCCGCCGAGGGCGAGGGCCGCGGGGTGCAGGCGGGCTAGAACCGAGCCTCGAGCTCGTTGAGGGCTTTGAACGTCACCTCCAGGCCGTCCCGTAGGCGTGACGCCAGATCGTCTGCTGCAGAGGGCGCCGGTCCGTCGTCAACGTTGAGGAGACGCGGCAGGTCAGAGAGGACGCCGCGGAGATCACTGATCGCAGCGGCAAGGTTCCGGGTCAGGGTGAGCGGGTCGTCGCAGGCCTCGATCACCTCGTAGTCCAGCTCGTCCAGTTCCGTGGCGGCTGCGCGCAGGGCGTCGGTGATGCGAACGGTCGGATGGAGCATGTGGTTCTCCCTCACAGGTTGTTGGTGGTCTTGCCCCAGAGTCGGGTGCTGCTCTGGATGGTCTGCTGCTGAACGGGGCCGCGGTAGTGGTGGTGGTGCTCGGTGTGCATGTCTGCCTTGGCGCGGCCGACTGACCGGATGAGCGCGCCGACGGCGAGGATCAGTGCGACGGGCGCAGTGGCTCCGATGGCCAGGGTCGTGGGGTCGACGGTGCCGAGGGTGTAAAGCACAAGGGAGGTCATGCCGCCGATGGGCAGGGAAGCGACTCCTGCGGCGAGCATCAGCGCGCTGGCGTCGGTGGCCTTCTGGCTCATCGGGGGCCGGCCGGGCTGGGCGACAGGCAGGGCATTGCCGACCGTGGGCAGGGGCGTCGGGTCGCGGTACGAGGTGGGGGCAGGCTCCTCCTGCAGCGCCTCGCGAATGAGACGGCGGGCCTCGAGGGTGGCGGCTTCGTCGGTGAGGGGCTGCCCGACGGGCGCCCTGTCGGGCAGCTGGTTCATGGGGGTCTCCTAAACGGTTGCGGGGGTGGTGGTGGGCTTGCCGGTGCCGCGGCAGACGGGGCAGGCGGCGGTGATGCGTTCGCCGCCGAATGCGGAGTAGAGGGCGCCCTTGCCTGCGCAGCTCCAGCACACGCCTTTCTTGGTGGCTTGGGCGGGGGTGATGCGGCTGTTCTGGGCTTCCCATTCGGCGTCGGTCATGGTGCTGCTGGTGTCGGTCTTGGTGACCGGCGCTTCGATGGGTGCGGGCGTCTTGGTCTCGGCTGTGGTCTGGGCGGGGACTTGTCCGTACCAGGCGCCGCCGACGGTCTTGCCGCCGTGCTTCTTCCGCTCGTGGGTGCGCAGCGCTTTGGTGGCGTCCTTGGCGTCGCGGAAGCGGGGCTTCTCTTTGGAGCCGCAGGGGCAGGTCCAGCCCACGAGGCCTGTGTTCTTGTCCTTGCCGAAGCGGGCGGCGAGGGCGACGCGCATGCGGCCGGCCTTCGCGCGGGTGGGCTTGGCGGGGCAGGGCTTGGAACCGGTGAAGGAGCCGTCCTTGCCCTTGGTGAAGATCTGTCCGTTGCCCTTGCACTTGGGGCAGCCCTCGTGGGTGTGGCGGAGGATGGCGGCGTCTTTGCGGCTGATGACGGTCTGGGTGTGCTTCTCGGATGCTTCGCCGATCTTTGTGGCGGCCCAGACGGCGAGTTTCTGGCTGCGGGTGGTGGCGCGCGGCTTGCGGACGCTGCTGGTGCGCTTGACGGGCTTCCGGCGGGCGGTGGTGGCCTTCTTCCGGGTGGCGGGCTTGCGTGCGGTCATGATCGGGATCCCCCTCGAAGGAAACGTAACAAATATGGATCAATAGGGTGGCGGGAGCCTGGCGCGACCCCGGCGGAAGCCCGGTGGACACCCGGCGACCTGCGCCGATGCCCTGAACCTCCGCCGGGTCGCTGCCGGGTCTACGCCGCCCTCATACCGGGGTCCTGCCGGGTGTTCGCCGGGTCCAAGAGGCCGGCCGCGGCCTTCTCGACCGCGTCCCTGTGCCAGCCGCGCAGGTAGCTGCCTTCGGGGCAGTCCTCGCGGCCGGACTTGACGCCGGGGGCGTGCTTGCGGAGCCGCATGCTGAGCGCTGTCGCGTCGATGCCGGTCAGGCCCGCGCCAGCGAGAGCGGGCAGGAGCACCTCGCCCGTGGGCAGGAAGTCGCGGGCGCGGGTGTCGAACGCGCGGAGCAGAGCGGCCACGAGTTCGGCGTCCTCGACTCCGCCCTGGGTGGCGAGTGCGTCGAGCCGGTCGACGAGGTTGCCGCGCTGGGCCCGGGTGGAGGTGCGGGCACCGGACTTGAGGACGGTGTCGGCGTCCATGGCGGGGACGCCAGCGGCGATGCGCTCGGGGACGGCGGCGACGATCTGGTCGCGGGTGTACTTGTTGAACTGGTGGCGGATGGCGCGGTTGAACGGCCCGCCCATGATCATGGCCTGTCCGGCGTCGTTGGCGACGGGGCCGACGGCGGGCTTCATCCGGTCGGGCCGCCAGCCCTGCGCTCCGGCTCCGGTTCCGAAGGCGATTTTGATGTCTTCAAAGCGGCAAGCCATGAGAATGCGATAGGCGATGATCAGGGCGATGGCGTCGCCGAGAGAGTCGGCGGTGGCTTCCTGCCCGGCCATGATGAGGTAGATGCCGTACTGGCGGCCTGTGCGCAGGATCTTGATGGCGAGATCCTTGCCCTTGGGGCTGAGCTGGATGAACTCGTCGATGTTGATGTACAGGTTGGGGTGCTTGGCGGTGGCGTGCCACCGGTCACCCATGCCGAGGTTCGCCATCAGGTCGCGGCGAGCTGACACGTAGGACAGGGCCTCTGCGAGGGCTTCCTCGCACTCCTCGGGGGTGCGGGCGCGGCGGGCCATGAGGTCGCCGAACTCGGAGAGTCCGCCCTTGATCGGGTCGAGGTCCCACACCACCGCGTCGCGGCAGGCGGTCAGCGCCTCGTTGATGGTGCGCAGCGCACCGAGCGTCTTGCCTGCGCCCATCGCGCCGACAACAAGGCCACAGAAGCCGTCGAGGGTGAGCTCGAAGACGCTGCCGTCCATGGCGCGGCCCATGACCACGACGTCGTGGACGGACAGGGAGCGGGGGGCGTGTACGGCGGGGCGGGGCATGTCGGCGAACGGGTTGGACTGGACGAGACGGACGACGAGGCGGGACTTGTCCCGCGGGTCCGGCTCGATCATGAATCCGCCGTCGGGGAGTCCCATGTGGGACTCCAGTTGATCGGCGGCGGCCTGGACCTTGCCGGGGGTGGAGCCCTTGAGGACGACCTCAAGTTCCCATCCCCAGCTGTGGCGTGCGAGCGTCTTCACGTCGCGGTAGTCGGCGCCTTCGGCGAACAGGGCGCGGCCGAGGCAGTCGGCGGCCTGGTTGCCTTCGGTGGCCCATGCGATCGGGTACGGCTCGGTGCCGTCGTCCTGGTCCTCGTCGGCGACGATCTGCCCAGGGCCGATGCCGGGGCTGTTGAGCCGGTAGCGGCCGTACATGGTGGCGACGGTCGCGGCAGCGAAAGCGGTGGCCGATGGCGGGACGGCCCACGACCAGTCGAGCGCGGTCATGTCGGCGAATGCGACGAGCGCCCACCAGCCGGCCACGTTCAGTGCGGCAACGGCGGTTGCTGTCCAGCCGAGGAAGCGCCACCGGCTGCGGCGGGTCTGCTGGACCTTGTTCCAGTCGGATCCCTTCTGCATGCCGCCGAGGGTCTCCTGGAGGTCGTGGGCCCGGACGTACCGGTAGCCGAGGTGGCAGAGCGCTCCGGTGCCGACGGCCATGGGCTTGGCGATCCACCACGTGCCGCGGGCGGTCAGCCCTATTGCCTTGCCGGTGACGGCGGCGACGGTCATGGCCGCGGACCCTGCGCGGTAGAGGGCGGGGGTGCGGTCGGGGACGACCTCCATCACGCCCGGGGCGATGTCGTCCTCGAGCTCGTCACGCTCGACGAGCCGGCCGGGGATGACCTTGCTCGTGTCCCAGCCGGCGGGGATCGTCAGCGGCTCGGTCTCGGTGCTCACTTCTGCTCCTCAGAGGTGACGTGGGCGGTCTGCTCGAGGCGGGCCTGCGTCTTGGCGAGCGGGCTGTACGGCCGGCTGTCGCCGGGGACTCGGCGGGGCGGGGTGCCGCCGTTGAAGCGGCGCCCGTCGGGGGCGCCCGGCTCCTTCTTCGGACGCGCGCCCTTTTGGGAATCGACCTGCGACAACTCACCGAATATCGGAACGTCGGTGGCGACCTTCATGCGGGCCTGCGCGGCACGCGACTGGGCCTCGATCTCCGGCGTGATGCCGACCACCTTGGAGCCCGTCTTGCGGTACCAGGCTTCGCCCCAGATCTGCTCGGTCACGACTGCCGAGCCGCGTGCGGAGCGCATCGACTCGGCGATCGCCCACACCTCGGGGTGATGCTTCTGCCGGTCGGCGTCCCTAAGCTGCTGCTCCCCTGCATCGCGGCGCTGCTGCTCGGCCTTGTCGGCTGCCGCCTTCTCCTCGGCCGCCTTCTTCTCGGCCTTGGCCCGCGCCCGCGCCCGCGCCTCGTCGGCAGCAGCCTTGTCGGCAGCGCGGCGCTCCCGCCAGGACGGGATGCCGTCCGCCTTCTGCGCGATGCCGTGCTCGTAGGCCATGAGCACGATCGGGCCACCGAGGGAGGCGATGGCGCCGATGAGGCCGGCGTTGAACCCGATCTCCGGCTTGGTCATGCCGCCGTGCAGGTTGATTGCGGCGGCGATGGCGGCGGAGAGCATGATGCCGATCCGGTACGGAGCGACGTCCCGGCGATGCGCAACTGCCCACGCCGCGCCGAACGCCAGCACCAGGGCCAGACCTTCGAGCAGGAGAGGTGCCGCGAGGAGGAACTTCCGCGCCGGGTCCCAGAAGTGAAGCAGCTGCACCGGAGCCGCGATCACGAGGCCAACGGCATAGATGCCGCGGGCGCCCCACTTCCACAGGCTCTCGCTGCGCTCCTGCTCCTTGGCGCGGGCGGCTTCCTCGGCGGCCTTGTCGGCGTCTGCCTTCTCGGCCTTCTCCCGCTCGGTGTTGGACTTGGCGGTCTTCTCGGCCTGCTCCGCGAGGTAGCGCTCGTGGGCGGCCTGCTCCTTCTCGAACTTCAGGCGACCGCGCTCGTTGACGAGGCGCTGCTTCTCGGCTTCCTCGGCGGCGAGGGTGCGGGCGGCGTCAGCCTCGGCGCGGGCGGTGATGAGGCGCGCCTCGGTCTCGGCTTCGGTGCGGGCCCGGATCGCCGCGGCCTCGGCCAGCGCGATCGGGTCGAACCGCGGCTCTGCAGTCATGGCGTGGCCGTTGACCTTCTCGATGGCGGTTGCGCTCACGGTGATCGGTTCCTTTCCGGGTCAGTGGCGGTTAGAGCTGGCGGGCGAGGCGTTCGAAGCGGGCGGCTTCGCGTTCGTCCTGGTCGACGAGCCGGTTCAGGACACGCACCTCGACGCGTGACAGCGGCTCGAGGCGATAGTTGTTCCGGAGGCCGCGAAGGATTCGGTCGCGGGCGCCGGGCTTGGCGAGCTGGACGGCGTGGACGAGTTCGTGCACGACGGTCTTGTCGATCTCCTTGGCCCGGCCGCGGCAGATCTGCGCGTTGACGATGACGAGCACGCCGGACGAGTTGAGCGTCGTGGTCCCGAACTGGCGGCCGAGGTGGCGGTCCGAGGTGACCTTGGCGTCGAGGAGGTCGCGGTGGGCCTGCTTCACCAGGTCGGTGACGCCGCTGCTGGTGGTGACGACGATCTCGACGCGGCCGACACTGCCGCGCATGTGCTTCTCGACGAGCCTGATGGCGGGCTGGGTGATCGTCTCGACGCGGTCGAGGGTGTCCTGGTACTGGCGTCCGATCCGGTGCTCGAGGATCCGCATGCCGTGCTCCTTCAAATCAGTGGGTGTGGGCGGTGCGCTGGTAGCTCTTGCGGAACTCGCGGACGAACTCGTCGGTGAGGCCCTCGCCTACCGCGGCGCCGACTTGCGGGAGGCCGGTGACCTTGGAGGCCCACGCCTCCAGCCACACGGCGCGCACGGCCACGTAGTTGACGACGGGGCGGGTGCAGCGGACGGCGAGGACTATGACGCCGAGGACGGCCATGACGAGGGCGGCCAGGAAGCGCACCGTCCACGTCCGCAGCGCGGCCAGCAGCCGGCGGATCCGGCCCGGCTTCGCGGTGATCACATAGGCGTGCACGGTGCGCTCCCCTCGGGTCAGGCGGCGGACTGGAGGTGGTCGTCGAGCTGGGCTACGAGAGACGAGGTGCCGGGGTTGGCGAGGTCGTACTCGTAGGCCTCCCAGCGGGCGGCAGTGCGGGAGGTCTTGGTGTGGGCGCCGCGGTAGGCGCGGATGATCCGCTCACGCTCGGCGTGCTCCGACCAGGCGACGTCGGTCTCGTCCGGGTACGGAATCGCCTGGAGCGCAGCCTCGCGGGCGGCGAGGTTGGCCTCGTGCTCGCGGGCCAGCTCCCAGCGCTTCTCGAACGGGAGGTGCGTGTTGGCGAAGCGGTGCGCGGTGGCGCGGACTGCGGCGTCGGCCTCGAAGTAGGTCAGAGACATGGCGATACTCCTTCGGGTGGTCAATCCGGACGGGTGGGGAGCCGCACTGGCGGAGGCCGCGGGGGAACGTCATCCCCGCCAGTGCGGCGGCTTGGGGTTAGCGCCGGTACTGGCGCTTGGCGGTGGCGTCGAACCGCTCGCGGACATCAGCGCCGGCCTTGTAGTCGGCCCGGCAGTCGGCAACGGTCGCCGGGGTGGTGGCGACGGTGGACTCGGCCGGCTCCTGCTCCACAGGCTCTGCGGTGGTGAGGGCAGGGACGGTCTGCGGTTCGGGCATGACGGTGTCCTTCCGGCGAGTGCCGACTGCCAAGTTCGTTGGCAGTTCCACTAGAGCACGAGACCCACCGCCAGTGCAACATTGTTGGCAGTGACATCGCGAAGTGGTGCGCCTATTCAGTTGGCGGTCGCGCATGAGACCATTCCGGACATGACAGGTACGCCCGCGCGGCTCGACGAGAAGGAACGGCAGCCCTGGCTGCGGAAGCTCGACAGAGCCACCGCCGCGCACGAGAAGGCGAGGCGACAGCTCGACGAGCTTGTCGCTGACGCCCGCGCGGCCGGCGTACCCCTGACTTCCATCGCGGAGCACACCCCGTACAGCCGCGAGTGGGCGCGCAAGATCGCCGACCAGGTCGACAAGGAGCGCGCCGCGCAGAACTGAGGGGATTCCGTCATGCCTTCGAGCCTGGCCGTGCCTGCCTTACCGGGCCATGAGCTGCCAGTGCAGTGGCAGTGCAGTCCCAGTGCACTCGCAGTGCAGGTCCCCGCTGAACCGACCGTGAGGGGCGGATAGTGGACGTCATCTCGTGGACCGGACGTACCGCCTGCGCCCTGCAGGCGGCGATGCGCGCCACGAACGAGGACTTCGCCACCCGGCTCGGCGTCGCCGTCCGCACCGTGGCCGGCTGGCACCAGCGCCCGGACACCGTCCCCCGCGCCGAGATCCAGGAAGCCCTCGACACCGTCTACGAAAGGGCTCCCGCGTCAGTGCTCCGAAGGTTCAATCTGCTTGCCCGCCCTGCGCCAAGCCCTGCCGGGGCGCAAGCCCTGCGCGTGGCGATCGCGATAGTCACGCGTGGCGACGACGTGCTCTTGGTGTGTCGCCGCGGGGACGACTCGATCTCCTGGCAGTTCCCCGCCGGCATGGTGAAGCCGGGCGGCAGTGCCGAGACGGTCGCTGTGCAGGAAACCCACGCCGAAACCGGGGTGCACTGCACGGTCCGGGAGCCGCTCGGCGAGCGAATCCACCCGGTGACCGGGGTGATCGCGACCTATTTCGCCTGCGACTACCTGGTGGGCGAGGCCGCCAACTTGGACAGTCTGGAGAACGCGGCCGTCCAGTGGATCCCGCGCTCGTCCTTGACTCGCTTCATTCCGTCCGACCGCATCTTCCCGCCGATCCTGGAGGCGCTCGCATGACCCAGACCACCGACAAGCCGGGCATCTCCGCAGCCATCATCGTCAGCGACGGCCGTGTCCTGATGGTCCGGCGGCGCATCTCCGAGGGCGAGCTGATGTGGCAGTTCCCTGCGGGCGGCATCGAGCAGGACGAGACACCCGAGCAGGCCGCCGTGCGCGAGACGCTCGAGGAGACCGGCCTCGAGGTCAAAGCCGTCCGGCTCCTCGGCCAGCGGGTGCACCCGAAGACCGGCCGGGAGATGTCGTACACGGCCTGCGAACCGGTGGCTGGCGAGGCGCACGTCGCCGACGCCGACGAGCTCGACGCCGTCGCATGGGTCAGCCACGGGGAGATCGGCGACTACGTGCCCTACGGCCTCTTCGACGCAGTCCAGGCACACCTGGACGAGACGCTGCCGCGCTGACCTCGGACACGCGAAAGGCCCCCAGCCGGATTGCTCCGGCTGGGGGCTTCCTCGTGTCCGGCGACGCTCGCTCGCCGTTCTCCTGGCATGTACCTCGACGACTTGCCGATCGTTTCGCCGCCGGAAGACCCGCTGGACTACGAGATTTGGGATTTGCTGGAGAAGGGCGGCGGCGAGCGGCTGCCGCTGCTTACCGCGAACGAGTTGAAGGCGGCCATGCGCCTGCTGCAGGTGCTTGCCCTGGGCGACGGCTTGGGCCATGAGCAGGCCCTGGCGCTGGCCGGCCGGATCTCGCGTCGCCTACCCGACGATGAGTAGCGGGAGCCGTAAGGCGCAGCAGTTCCAGAAGTCGGCTTCATTTGACGCGCTGCAGAAGGGGCGAGGGCCTGGTCCCACGGCTCCTGAAGGCCAGTCTTGGCGGCGGAAGCTACTCGATGAGGGGCTGCGTCCTCTGCGCTCCGAGTCGGACGACGAAGCGGAAGCGCCGCCGCCCGACTCCGACTGACCTACGCGGCGGCCCGCCTCTCGGCGAGCGGCAGGGACAGGGCTTCGGTGTGCCCGTACTGCTCGGAGCAGCCGGGGCAGCGGACGCCGGCCGTGTCGAGGGTGATGCGCAGCGTCTGACCGCACGGGCAGGCGACGGGGATGACGCGGGCCCGCTTCTCGCCGGTGACCTGAGCCTCACACTGGCGCCGCAACTGGCCCACCTCGAGCGCGAACTCGGCGAAGGCGGGGTGCACCTCGGCCGCCCAACGCAGGTTCACACGCAGGGCTTTCACGACCTGGTCGCACTGCTGCTGCATGTCGCCCTGCCAGCGGGGGTGGCGGAACTGCAGCAGCTCGAACCAGTCGATGAGCCACGTCTGCAGGATGGTCACCACGCCACCGCGGGCCAGGAGCGAGAGCGGTTCGAGCCGGACGGGCAGGGGTGCGGTGCGGGAGCCCGAGACGGACGGGCCGCCACTGCTGCTGCCCGGGGCGAGCCGGCTGCCGAGCCGGGCGTACAGGCCGTCCTCCCCGCCGAGGGCGCGCAGGTTCATGTCGGTGCGGGTCTCGCAGGGGCGGCATGCCTGGTAGCCGAGTTCGTCGGCGTACAGGTCACGGTGGCAGACGGTGCAGGTGGACATCGACGGCTCCTTGCGGCGGTTCGGGTGTGCGGGGCGGCTCAGACGGTGGGCGGCTGCGGGTGGCAGCGGCATGCGCACAGTGCGCCGGTGAACTTGTTGTTCAGGCGGCAGCGGGCGTGGAGTTCTTCGGCGTGGGCGAGGAGCCAGGGCCGCTCGGTCTGGTGGGCCTCGGTGGCGCGCTCGCACGCGGCGGCGGTCTCGCATGCGGTGGACAGGTACGGGCCGACGTTGATGAGCGCGAGGATGTAGGCGGGGAGCTGCTCCTGCTGGCTGCCGGGCGGATTGGTCACAGGTACTCCTCGGGTGGTTGCAGGGTTCGGATGCGGCGGGTGAGGTAGTGGCCGTGGGCGCGGGTGGCGGGCCGGGCTTCGTCGGGCATGGCGACCCACGGCCGGTAGCGGCGGGGTGCCGGGGGTTCGTCCAGCTCCCACCCCGGCAGCCACAACGGCGGAAGGGTGGTCGTCACGGGGTGGCCGGGGTGACGAGGAATGACCGCCCGCATCCGTCGTTGGGGCAGTGGACGACGTCGCCCCAGTCGTGTCGCGGGCGGGGAACTTCGGCGAGTTGGACGCCTTCGGGGATCTCGCACCGCTCGGCGCAGTTGATGCGCGCCAGACCTTCGAAGCCGTCAGCGCCCGCCTGAGGGCCTGAATCGCCCTCCGGACGTCGCGAGGCACCGACGGCGGGGGGTTCGTCGCTCTCGCGGGCGTACAGCGGCCCGGACGGGGGCTGTTCGGGGGTGATGGAATCTCCAGTCATGACTCGTCTCCAGGTTCTGTCATGGTTTGGGGGCCTTCGACCCCCATGCGGAACGCGGCCAGGGCAACGGCCTCGCCTATGGACAGCTCGCCGTCCGCTCGGGCGTGGATCTCGGCAGCCCGGCGAGCCAGTTCGTCCGCGAGCGCCTGCGTCTCCGGCGCCAATTGCGGACGGCCCTTCCGGTTCCGCGCCGACGACGGCACGTACTCGCTCACGCCGCCTCCCCGCGTATCTCGGGGGCGGTCTCGATGGTGGCGGCGAGGATCCACACGGGGACGCTGCGGAGGCCCCGCTGCCGGGCCGAGGTGACGAGCGCGCGGACGGCGGCCAGCTGCCGGGAGACCCGGCGCCTCATGCCGTTCGCTGCCTTGGCGCGGTTGGCGACGATGCGCTGCATGGCCTCCGCTGCGTCCCGCTCGGTGGCGAGGGTGTGGATCCCTTGCCGGAGCCGGGCCGCCTCCGCCGCCGACAGCGGTCCACGTTCGGCCCGGTCGGCGAGGATCAGCAACTGCTCCCGCGTCGGCGGGGCCGTGCGGCGGGCGGTCACGACCGGGCCTCCGGGGCGCCGTTGATCGCGCGGGCGACGGCGAGGGCATGAGGGTCGGGGCCGATCTCGACGGCGTCACGCGCAGCGGACTGCAGCCAGCGACTGAGCTCGCGGGCTGCGGTCGGAGTGAACAGGGCGACGAGTTCGGATGAGACGCCGCCGAAGCCGTTGGTGAAGCCGTCACGCCAGGCAGTGGCCTTGTCGTAGAAGGACCAGTACTCGCCGGTGTCGAGGTCTTGCTGCGCGACATCAGCCAGCTTGCCGAGCTTGTCGGCGGCGGCCCGCAGTTCGTCGGCGGGGCTCACAACCGGGCCCCCTCGGCGGAGTTGGCCAGCCGCAGCAGCACGGCGGCGTGGCAGTGGTCGGGCTGGCCGGGCTCGGGCAGCGGGCAGGTGCACGCGAGGTCCTTGCCGCGCAGGGTGTGGAGCTCGGCAAGGACGCGGCGCCGGTCGAGGACCTGCTTGCCGATGCGGTACGTCTCCTCGTACCAGCCGCCCTCGGTGCCGACGCGGAGCCACTCGCCGTAGTTCTCGGCGCAGGCGCTGCGCGGGTTGCCCATCTCGGCTTCGACGGCATCCTTGATCGTGAACGGGTTCCCGAAGCGGGACGGACGGCTGACGATCACGCAGTTGTCGGGCTTACGCCAACCCTTGGTCCGGCGGCGCTGGATACGTGCGGGCATCTCGGTCTCCTTGGTGTGGTGGACTGGGTGGGTGGCCGCCCGCATAGCCCGCGGGCGGCCACGCTGCATGTCACGGGGCGGTCAGGCGGTCACGTACTGGCCCCAGCGGCAGCCGGTGCACAGCCAGGCCGGGCCTTCGCGGTAGTCGCTGCTGTGGTTCGGCTCGTACTCGACGGAGGCCAGGCACTCGTGGCACTTCTCGGGCCCGCCGTCCGGCGTCTCGTCCTCACCGTCGGTGTCGTCCTGGACGGCCGGACTGTTGACCGCGTAGTCGCGCACCAGCCGGTAGCCGGCCGCCGCGTACTTCGACAGCAGCTGGTCGACTGCGCGGCGTCCGCGATCGTCGTCGTGGCCGTCGTCCGGGCCGCCGTCGACGCGGACGTTCTCGCCGTCGGTCCACAGGTCGATGCTGATCTCGTCGCTGTCGGTGTCGCGGGTCAGGTTCCAGGTGTGCATGACGTGGTCGTCGTGGGTGGTCACGGTTCTCCTCCAGTGGTGTTGGCGGTTGTGGTCAGGCGGCGGGCGTCAGACGCTGCGGCAGGGAGGCGGGGCGGGTGGCTGCCCGTCGTCGGCGGGCGTCGGCTTGCTTCGCAGGCCGGCAGGCCGTGTTGTAGGCGGCCCGGCAGGCGTCACACGGAGGCTCGTTGCGGTACCAGTGCTGGTGGGCGCCGCGGCTCGTGCCGTGTGCGATGGACGGCAGCCGGCTGGGGTCCTTGGGGGCGGCCCGGCGGGCCTGCCGGTAGGCGGCCCTGCCGTCGACGCAGTCCTGGCAGGGCGCTTCACCGAGCCGGTAGTGCCGGTTGTAGCCGGAGGGCGTGCCGCACTTGGCTTGCTTGCTGGTGGACGGTTCGAGACCGAGGGAGATCATCACCTCGTCGTAGCTGGTCGTCGTCACGTCGGGTCTCCTTCGGGTGTGGGGCTGGTGGCGGCGGTCATGCGGCGCGGAGGGCGGCGAGGAGCGTGGCCCGGTTCGCGGCCTGCTGTGCGGGCGTCAGGGGCAGCCGGGCGGGCTTCCAGTCGCGGACCTGGCCGGTGGGTACGGCTTCGGCGTACAGCCGCTCGAGGCTGTGCGCTGCACGTCGGCGCTTGGCGTTCGGCAGTCCGAGCCGGTGCCGGTGGGCGGCGATCGTGGACTTGTGGATGCCGGTGCGTTCGGCGATCTCGCGGTTGTTGAAGCCCTGGTGCAGCAGCTCGACGACGGCGGCGGGAATCTTCATGCGGCGGTGGCCTCGGCTTCCTGGTAGCGGCGGGCGTGGACGGTCTGGCGGGGGCGGCCTTCGTCGTGGCACGGGGTGGTGGGTTCGACCTGGCACTGCGGGCAGCAGGCCGTCTGCCGGACCCAGTCGGAGATCCGCTGCGGGTGCGGCTGGTTCATCACCCGCCCGTTCGACGGGACGGTGCACGGCCGGTGCGCGTGGGCCCCGCAGTGCGGGCACGGAACGGAGCGGGCCGGGTGCTGGCCGGCGCGCACGAAGTGGCGGACCGACTCGGGCATCGGGGCGTTGGGGCGGCGGGTCATGAGGCTTCTCCAAGGTCGAAGGCGCCCTGCAGGCCGTCAGGGACGGCCTGGCCGCGGGCGACGGCGATGCGGTTCAGGGCCGTGGCGTGGTGGGCGGCTACGGATTCGCATCCAGCGAAGCGGCGCCCTTCGTGGATGCACGCAACCCCGGTGGTACCGGAGCCGGTGAAGGGATCGATCACGAGTCCGCCGCGGGGCGCGATCCGCACAAGGGATCGCAGAACGTCCACGGGCTTCTGCGTGATGTGCTGGCGCCCTTCGTTGGCTCGCGGAGCGCGGGCGAGGTAGTAGCCGGGCAGGCAGTCGCCCTCGAACGGCATGGGCCCATTGCTGCCCCACGCGACGAACTCAGAGTTCTGGGTGAACCGGCCAAGCTGGGGGCGGGAGTCCGGCTTTATCCACGGGAGCAGGCCGCGCCAGACCCAGCCGCCGGACTGGATCACGTCGGTCGCGGTGGGGAGCTGGCGCCAGTCGCAGAACATGACCAACACGCCGCCGGGCTTCGTGACTCGGAGGGCTTCGCTAAGCCAGAGGGTCATCCAGTAGCCCCACCCGCGCTGGTCGCGGTTGTCGCCGGAGAAGTCGGCGTACTCGGAGTTGGCCTTGTCGCCCGTGTATTTGATCTTTGTGGTGGTGCCTGCCCGGTCTCCGCGGACCATGCCGCCGCTGCTGTAGGGCGGGTCAGTGACGACAGCGTCGATGGACGCGGTGTCCAACGTCTGGAGCCAGGCGATGGCGTCACCCAGGTGGACGGTGGCTGACGGTTCCTGGATCACTGGTTCTCCTCGGTGTCGTTGTCGGTGGTGTCGCATCCGCCGCAGTGGCAGGGGTCTCGGTCGGCGCCTTCGCCAGCGCGGAACCGGTCGAGGGCGTCGGCCCATGCGCCGGGAGGCTGGGCCTTGAGCGGGCCGGGCGGGCCGGTGCCCGACGGCCAGGCGCCAGGCTGGTAGCCGGGCGGCGGGGCCGGCTTCGGCGCGGCGGTCGGCTTGTCGCGGCGGGCCTGCCCGTCCCGGATCTGCTGGCGGAGGAAGCGGCTGAGATCGCCCTCGCGCTTCATCGCCGCCACGTCCTCGACCTCGTCGCGGCCCGGGTTGAAGTCGGTCATTCCCAGCCCCTCGCGCGGTCGTAGCTGCTGAAGTCGTCTTCCGCTTCCCAGGCGTCGGGGTCGTCGTAGGTGGCGTAGTAGTCCGGCTCCGGTTCGGCGCGGCGGATGGTGAACCAGGTCCAGCCGCAGGCCGGGCAGCGATACGAGGTGTGCGGGTTGCCGTCGTAGTCCTCGGCGTCGACCCGCGGCGGCACGTCCCGCTTCATGCAGCAGGGGCAGGTGTCGTTGACGTTCTGGCTCACGACGCCACCCCGAGCCGGCGGTCGTCGCCGCCCATGCCGACGATCGTGGTCGTCTGTGCGAGCCGGGAGGTGATCCGCTGGCCCAGCTTGTCGACGAGGTCCGGCCCGTTGGGGTCGTGCGCGGGCAGGTTGCTGGTGATGATCAGCGGGCGGCATTCGTTGTACCGCTCGTTGAGGATCCGGTAGGTGGCTTCCTCGGTGAACTCGCTGATCTTCTCGGTGCCGAGGTCGTCGATGAGCAGCAGCGGTATCCGCATGAGCCGCTTGACTTCGTACTCGGGGCCCTGCTCGCTGCCGCCCGGCCGCATCAGGGCGTACATGTCGGGGGCGGTGAGGGCGATCAGCGAGAAGTGGTCGGGGCCGGACTCGGCGATGCGGCGGAGTGCGCCGTATGCCTCATGGGTCTTGCCGGTTCCGAACGGGCCGGTGAGGAACAGGATCCCGGCGGTGCGCGGGTCGATGGCTGCACGCTCTGCCCAGGCGGTCACCTGGGGGTGCGTGGCGGTGGCGTCTTGATAGCGGTACGGGGTGGCGGTCTTCCAGCGCTTGACGGCGATGTCCACGCGCTGCCGGCGGTGGTACTCGGGGTGGCCGGGCTCGTCGGGGGTCGGGGTGTCGTCGATGGGTCCGGCGGTGACGTGGCCGAGGCCGCGGGCCTCGAGCATCTGCTGGAAGCGGGCCATCACTGCCTCACTCGCCAGAGGCTTGGGTTCGGGCATGACGGAATCCGTTCTGGTAGACGGAGTGATCGGTGGGTGGCTGGTAGGGCTGGTGCTTGCCGCCGACGGGGCGGAGCTTGGGGCGCTCGACGTCCGCGCCGGGCAGCGGCGGGAGTTCGCCCCAGCCCTTGAGGAAGTAGTTCGCGGACTCGATGTCGGTCCGCGACGCAGCCTTGAGTGCGTGGTCGACCATGGCGGGCACGCCGCTCTTGCTGATCATGGCCAGCACGGGGAACCAGGAGTTGCCCTTGAAGGGCCAGCGGACGTAGACGCCGGCCGCGGTGATGCCATCGACGAGGGGGCGTGCGGCTTCGGGGATGCCGTGGCCGAGTTCGTCGGGCTGGCTCTCCTGCTTGCTAGCTAGAGGGGTAGTAGTTGAGGGGTTAAGAGGGGTAGGGGTCCCGGATTCCCTGACACTGACGTCCCGGATTCCCTGACACTGAGACGGGTCAGTGTCCGCGTTTTCCTGACACTGACCGTTCGCGTCAGTGTCAGGAGTTCCGGGACTCTGAGGGCTCTCAGTGTCAGGAGTTTCCGGACCCTGAGAGGGGGCGTCAGTGTCCCGGATTCCCTGACACTGAGACTCGGGGAACTTGGCGATCTTGTACTTGGCGGCCCCGTTCTTCTGGCCGGCCGTCAGCTTCTCGAGAGCACCCTTGGCGGTCAGCGACTTGAGGACGGCGTAGAGCTGGGAGCGGCTGAGCTTGGCGCCGCGGAGAACCTCGGGCCGCTCGACGCTGTTCCACGTGACGCGGGTGTCGTCGTTGGCGTCCTCGGCCAAGACGACGAGGAGCAGCTTCTCCCTGTGCGTCAGGGCCTCGGGTGCACTGGTGAGCACCTCGACGATCAGGCGGATTCCCATGGGTTCTCTCTTCTCGGAGGGTGTCGCGGCTGGTGGTGCGGCTGGTTCGGGACAGCCCTCATGGGGGTGACGTGAGTCGCTTCGCCACAGCTGAATTGTACAACCCGTCGGACATTACAAGCGAGCCAATGTGTATCCTGGTCGCATGAGCGGATCCGAAGTGCGTGAGATGGGAGTCTCTGAAGCCCGCGCGAACATGACCGAGGTCATCGCCGAAGCGCGGCTCCTTGACGTCGACTTCGTCCTGACCAGGCGCGACAAGCCACAGGCCGTGCTCATCTCCGTCAAGCGGTACGAGCAGGCCGAACAGGACCGAGCGTTCTGCGAGGCGCTGCGGAAGGGATACGCCAAGCTGACGCCCGCCCAGCAGAAAGCGCTCGGCGACGATCTGTCGCGACTGCTGTCCTCGGTGGTCTGACCAGCTCATCGGTCCCCTCCTCTCCTTGGCCCCGCCTTGTGGCGGGGCTTTGTCGTGCGTCAGGCGGCTGCTTGGAGGTGGATGCGCCGGTAGCGGGTGATGGCCTGCTGCAGGTTGTCCTTGGTGACGCCGAGCCGGTCGGCGGCCTGCTCGCGGGTGTAGCCCTGCTGCTGCTCGAGCTCGAGCGCGTTCTGGCCGAGGGCGATGTACTTGGGCGTCGGCCTGGTGGCGGGCACAAAGTCGGGGTCCGGGAACGAGTCGTCGTCCCAGTAGTCGGGCCCGGCCCATTGGTTGGACGCGGCCCGGCGCCGGTTGCGGTCGTTGGTGCCGGGCTTGTCGGCGAGCTGGTTGTACGCGGCGGTGATCCGCGTCTCGGTGTCGGCGAGGATGTGCTCGATCCGGCCGGTGATGAGTGAGCTGAGGACTGTCTGGTCGACGCCGGAGTGGCCGACGATGCCGCCGCTGCCGTTGATGGTGTGTCCGATGGCGAGGAGTGCACGTAGGCGGCGGGTGGAGGGGAGCGCGGGGACGCGGCGGGTGGGCTGGGGTTCGGGCTGGACGGCCATGATGCGGTCGGCGACGGTGCGCTTGATGCTCTGCTGTCCGTTGAGGAGCCGGTTGAGGGTGCAGCTGGAGGAGCCGGAAGTGCGGGTGATGTAGGTCCAGCCGCTGCCGCTGTCGAGGAGGGCGCGGACGTGGGCGGCTACGGGCGGGGCGGGGACGCGGAGGGTGCGGCCGGTTTCGTTGAGGACGCGGCGGCGCTTGCTGTAGGCGGCGCGGGCTTTGCGGCAGAGCGGGCAGGTGCAGCCGCGGATGCCTTGGGCGGGCCGGCCGACGGAGCGGGCGTAGGTGCCGTGTTCGGGGAGGGGGCTGAGGGACGGGCTTCGGCGGCTCACTGTTCCGTTCCTTCCTTCCGCTGCTTGGCGGTGTCGAGGCGGTGCTGGGTTTCGATGACGCGGGCGGCGCGGTCGGCGTCGGGCCAGATGGCGCGGCAGGTGGCGAGGTCGCGGCGCGGCTGGGCGCAGGCGAGGTAGCGGCGGCGGATGGCGCGGGCGATGTACCAGGCGGCGGTGCCGAGGATCAGAGCCCAGGTGGCGCCGAAGGCGAGGGCGACGGGGTTCATGCCGCCTCCCGCTGTTGGAGTCGTGCGTCGCGCCGCTGGCGGGCTATCTCGAGGCCGCGTTCGGTCAAAGTCCAGACGGCGAGCCGGTGCCCGTGGGTGGCGGGCGAGGTGGAGGGCACCATCCGCCCGGTGTGTTCGATGACGCCGCCGCTGCGGAGGGCGTTGATGGCGGCGCCGAGGTAGCCGTGGCCCAGCTCGGGCAGGACGGCGCGCATGTTGTTCGCCGAGAACTCGGAGTGGAGGAGGCCGTAGTGGAGGACGGCTTGCATGACGAGGAACTGGGACCACTCGGACTGGGCGGCGAGCCGGCTGAGGAGGATGTCCTTCTCGGCGGAGGCGAGCTGTTCGGCGACAGTGAGACGGCGGGTCATGGGCGGTGTGTCCTTCCGGTGCGATGCTGGGTCCGGTGGCCGCCGCAGGTTCGGGCCGCGGCGGCCACCAGGCGGGGATCAGTCGACAAGCTCGCCCTCGATGGGGGTCTCGTCGTCGGGATCGGCGGCCTCGAGGACCCCGGGCGCGGGGCTTGCGGGCAGCGGGGCGTCGGTGCGCTCGAGGGCCGCGGTGCGCTTCTCGGCCGAGGTGGGAACCCACTTCCCGAGGCGGCGGGCGGCCGTCTTCAGCCACATCGATTCCTCGTCGGTGCGCCACGGCGAGTACTCGGTGTCGGCGCCGTCGGACTTGGCCTTGGCGCGGGCGATGTGGTCCTTGTTGAGGACGACGACCTTGGAGGTGGCACCTCCCTGCATGACGGCGTAGGCGTACACGCCGACGAGGTCGCCTCGCTCGCCGAACCAGTCGACCGTGTGGACGGGACGCTCGTGCAGGCCGGGCACGTAGTTGAACTGGTCGTTGGCGCGCACGACTTCGACGACGACGGAAGAGGCGGCGCCGGCGTTGTAGATCAGTTCGACGATGCCCTGGTAGCCGACGATGCCCTGTACTTCCGGCTGGCCTTTGCGCTTGATCGGCCGGAGGTAGAACTGCTCAGTGCCGGGCTCGAGACCGAGGCGGGCAGCGGTCATGAGGGCGCTCATCAGGCTGCCCGGGTTGGCCTGTGCGGCGGCGGCGAGTTTCGGGTTCTGCCGGAGGGCGCCGACGGCCAGGCGGGCGAAGGTGTCGACCTTGACGTGGCTGGCGGCGACGAGTGCGAGCTCCGGCTTGTACTGCTCGATGACGGACGACGGCCCGTTGTCGCGGGTGGCGATGGCGTTGCTGATCTGGCTCACGAGTGGGTGTCCTTGGTGGTGTAGGGGTTGAGGCTGTAGGTCTTGCCGTCGCGGACGGTGCGGTAGGCGATGCGTCGGCCTTCGCAGACGGCTCGCTTGCCGTTGCCGATGAGGTCGAGGACTTCGGCGCGGACTTGGATGAGTTCGCTGCCGGCGATCTGGGCTGCCTGGTAGGCGGCGTCCCAGCGGCAGACGGTGCCGAAGGGGATCTCGACGTCGCGGTCTTCGAGTCCGTCGGGCTGGACGCGGATGGTCTGGTAGGTGGCGTCGGCTCCGTCGATCGGGGGCCGGACTCCTTGGCGGACGTCGTCGAGGAAGCGTTCGGCGGCGTCGCGCATGACCTTGGCGTCGGTCTCGTCGTAGGCGACGGTGTATTCGCGGTAGTCGTGGCCGGAGACGAGGAGCGCGACGTGGGTGGTGCGGTAGCCGGTGACGTCCATCTGCCACTGGATCTGGCAGCGGTAGTGGAGCGGGATGTCGTCGCTGCCGGACGGGCCCCAGTCGTCGCCGAACGGGGACGTCTTGACCTCGACGAGGCAGTCGTTGCCGATGCGGTCGGGGGTGGCGCGCTGCCATTCGCGGTCGCGGTGCCGCCACGTTCCCGTGGTGTGCAGGGACATGTCGTTCTGCTCGGCCCACTTGTCGGCGATCGCGTCCTCGAGGCGGACGCCCCATTCCATGGCGGGGTTGGACTCGAACGGCGGGGTGGGCAGGCCGGCCTTCTTGTGCCAGAGGCTGAACCTGCTCTGCCACGGGGAGAGTCCGAGAACGGCGGCGATCTCGGTGGCGGTGATGCACAGCCCGCCGCGGGCCTGCTCCCACTCGGGCGTACCGGGGGTGAACTGACCGAGCAGGATGCCGGTCGGCGTCTCGGTGACGGTCACTAGAACGGGACCCTCTCTGTGCGGCGGAACCAGAGCGGGATGCGGAGGATCGGGCTCGGGTCCCAGCAGTCGCAGAGTTCGATGTCGGGTGACCACTGGTGGTCGAGGACGTACTCGCCGCCGACCTCGATGCCGCCGTGGCCGGCGCAGGTCGGGCACTCGGGGTGCGGACCTCGGATGATCTGGATGGCGCGCTGGTAGATCTCGATCCACCAGCTGCCGAAGCGGATGTTCACGGTTCTCCTTGGCGTTTGGGGCCCGCCCGGTGGGGGCCGGGCGGGCTGTGGCCGCGGTGGGGGTCACGCGGCCGGGAAGGGTGGACTCAGGCGGTGAGGTAGGTGACCGGCAGCGCGTTGGGCGTTTCGGCGGTCGCGTCGACCGAGACCCAGCCCCAGTCGGGGTCGTCGCCCTCGGCCGGGTTCGGGGTGCTGAAGACGAGCCAGCCCTCGCGGATGTCGGCGAGCCAGTCCTCGGCTTCTGCCTTCGGGTCGTCGGCGACGTTCACGAGGCCGCAGTGGCGGCGGGCGTGGCGGTTGAAGGCGGCCAGCGCCTTGCGTGCTCCGGGGCGGCCGAGGGCGACCATTTCTCCGTCCTCGCCGTAGTAGGCGACGGGGACGCCGAAGTAGGTGGCTTCCATCTCCGGGTTGGTGATGACGGTTCCGGGTGCGGGGTTGGTGGTCACTGCTACTCCTTCTGGGATGCTGGGGTGGCGTCCCGCCGCGTTGCCTGCGGCGGGGCGTCCGGGTTGTGGGCGCCGGTCCCGGGGGCCGTGGTCATCCGCCGGGCCGGCGCGGTTCTAGGCGGCGACGTCGCAGGCGCAGAGGGTGCGCATGCCGTCGTCGCGGATTTCGATGGCCTCGCCGCAGTCCGGGCAGCGGGCGGCCCGCCACTGGTCTTGCTGCTGCGCTTGGGCCCGCAGTCCGGCTGCCGTCTCCTGCAGGAGGGCGAGGGCCCGCTGCTTCCCGTTGCCCTTGTAGTCGGACCAGGCGGCGAGGCTGGGAGCGGTGGTGTGGGCGAGGACGGCCTGCTCTGTCGCCCGGGTGAGCGCAGTGGCGGGGTGTGCGGGGGTGCCGTGTGCGGCGAGGCTGATGGCGCCGATCACGTCGACGGCGCACTGTGCGAGCGGCCTGCCGGCCTGGGCCTGGGGGACCGAGTACAGGTAGTGGGCGCTGTAGCCGTTGCACTCGATGTGGTGGGCGGCCTCGATGACCACGTCGTGGATGGTGAGGCCGGTCATCACGCCCCCTTCCGCTGCTGCGGGATGCCGCCGGGTCCGATACCGAACCGCTCCCACAGGGGGCGGACGTCGATCGGTGCGGTGGCCTGGTCGGCGGGGTCGATGTCGCGCTGCCCGGCGGGCTGGCTGACGGCGGTGACGTTGGCCTTGAACGCCCGCAGTTCGGTCAGCTCCCGCTCGGCTTCGTCGAGGTCGAGCCGGATGCCGGAGAGTTCGATCCCGGCCTGGTCGAGCAGGTGCTCGAGCTGGTTGCGTTCGGCCCACAGTTCGCCGATGCGGGTGGCCGCGCCGACGAGTTCGCACAGGGCGGTGTCGAGTTCCCGGCGCAGCTGGGCCGGCGTCTTGCCGCGGTGCCGGCCGTGGCCGCGGACGGTGTCGAGGATGCTCATGCCGCACCCGCCTGCTTCTTCGGCTTGCACTCGTCGCAGGTGGCGAGGATGTCGATGTGCTGCCGGTAGTGCGCGAAGGTGACGAGTTCGAGCCGGTACCCCTGCTTGATCGCCCGGTCGCGGTCCTTCTTCAGCGGGTAGAACTCGCGCCACGCCTGGTCCTCTGAGGCGAAGACTTCACCGTCACCCCAGTCGGCATCCATGACGGAGCAGGCGCATCCGCAGGGCCGGTACGCGACCCACACGGCGTCCTTCAACTCGACCGGCTGGCCGTCGAGCTCGACGAGGAGCTTCATGCCGCTGCCTCCTCGTTGAGGCCGAGGGCGCGCTCGAGCACCTGGTTCTCGGCGGCAAGGGTGTCGACCTCGCCGCGAAGGCGGTCTTCCTCAGCGCCCGGGGGGCTGACTGCGATGGGCTCCCAGATCTGCCGCATGGTCTGCGCGCAGTCCTGCAGGAACCAGCGGACGCGGGGCTCGTCTGCCTCGGTGACTGGGATCTCGGCGGAGCAGCAGATCGCCTTGCGCTGGAGCATGAAGAACAGCAGCAGCGTCTCGGCGCCCTCGTGCTCGTGGTGGCCGGGCTTGCGCCAGTCCCACCGGTAGACGAGGTTCAGGTCGCGGTCGCCGTCGAAGAACGTCGAGGTGGTGAACTCGTCCCACGAGGCGAACAGGTTGTGGAGCCCTCCCTTGTAGTAGTTGCCCTCGTTGGCGTAGTACGGGTGGTCGATCTCCCACAGGTGCGTCACTGGGTTCCCCCTGTTCGGTTCCATTCGCGGTAGCCCCATGCGGTGAGGGCGGCGAAGAAGGTGGTGGCGGCGAGGAAGCCGCGGAGAGTGAGGAGCCGGGTCATCGGGCACCTGCCTCGGCGAGGTACTGCCAGGCGAGCTCGCGTGCGATGGCCCGGTCGGCGGCGGCTGCCCGCTGCTGCAGGACGGCGATCGTCAGGTGCAGCAGCGCGAGCAGCGGCGCGTTCAGGAACGGGGCGTTCGCGGTCACGCGGCACCCCCTGCGAGCTCGTCGGGGATGTCGATGAATCCGGCGAGGATCGACTCGCGCAGGCCCGGGTCCGTGACCCATGCGGGCACTCGGCGGCGGGGTGCGAGGTCGAGGCCGGCGAGCAGCTGGCGGGCCACCGGGGCGGGGACCACGGGCAGCGTGGTCAGCAGCTCCGAATGCACCGACACCAACCGGCGGCTCATGACACGGCCTCGTCGGCGAGGGCGTCCTGGCAGTTCGGGCAGAGGCCGGTGATGCGCCACTCGGCCTCGTACCGTCGGGCCTCGTCCTCGGACCAGAAGACCCGGGCGACACCGTCCTGGATCAGTGGCTTGCCGCATCCGATCGGCGGCATCAGGCACCGGCCGTCACGCACGGCGTCTGCGGGCAGATCGCCGCCAGAGAGAGCCGCAAGGAAGCTGGGGATACTCATGACTCACCGCCCGGGATCGCGTCCACGTGGGTGAGGGCGATCCAGGCGCCGTGGCCGTCGACCCAGACGACGGGCGTGTGGCCGCCGTAGGTGGATGCCTTGCTGCGGGTGCGGGTCACGAGGCGCTCGCCGTTCGGGTCGTCCTCGGGACGGCAGCCGGGGTAGGCCACGACCGCCGTGCCGACCGGGTACCGCTCGTTCCACTCGGCCGCGGTCAGCTCGCCTGTCGGGTGCTGGGTGGGGCGGACCGTGTGCCGGCCGTCGTAGTGGCGGACGATCGTGTTGCCGAACTTGGCGACCACACGGGTCGAGTCGTGGCCGATCCGCAGGCCGGTGATGACCAGCTCGCCTTTGATGCACTCCCGGTACTGCTTCGCGAACACGCTGGCCTTGTCGAGCCAGGTGTCGACTTCGTACAGGTTGGCCGGGGTCAGCACGCGGCAGCGGGCGCACGTCGTGTCGTCGCAGTCGTCGACGTGCAGCTCGGGGATGAACGGGCGGGCCGGGTCGATCGCGGCCAGGAACTCGCGGGCGCTCATGCCGTCACCTCGGCTTCGGCAATCTGCTGCTCACGCCAGGCCTTCAGCTCGAGCAGCTTCTCGGCGACCGCGGCCAGCGACTCGGGATCGGCATCGGTGACGTGGATGGTGAGGGCAATGCCGACGTGCAGGGCAGCGAACTCTGTGCCCTGGTCGCCCTTGCCGAACTGGATCCACGGCTTGACGGTGCCGAGGTCCACCGAGACGCTGCCGATGATGCGGGTGTCGCTCATGCCGTGCCTCCGGGCTGGGTGCGGGCGGCGAGCTGGTCAGCCCACAGCGGGTAGTCGTCGTCCGTCGAGCACCGGTCGCCGTGTTCGCAGGCGAGGGCGGCGAACGCCGTGTCGGCCGGGTCGAGGAGGTGGTGCACCTCGGCGGCGATCCCCTCAGCGAGGCGCTGCCGGGCGACAAGGGCCTTCAGGTCGGCGGTCAGCTCCGACGCCGGGCGGTCCATACGGGTCATGTCGGCGGCAGTCATGAGGCACCGCCCTTGTGGTCGCGGCACCGGAGCTCAACGAACTCCCGGTCGCGGGCCTGGTAGCGGATCCAGCCGTTGCCGTCGCCGTCGCGGTCCGTGCGGCACTGGCAGCCAGCGCCGGTCTCCGGCTGCTGGTCCCCGGCGGCGCCGTCCGACGAGGCGGCGGTGTCCGGGTTGAGGAATTCACGGAGTGCCCTGTCGCCGTCGCCGCTCCGGGCGTCCTTCTTTGCGAGCTGGTCGATCAGGTACTTCCGCTGCTGGCGCAGCCGGTCGATCTCGGCGAGGAGCTCCGGCACGGCGTCGTGAGCGTCGGCGATGAAGAGGGCGATCGGACCGGCGAAGTCCGGCAGTGTCGCCAGCGTCGTGCCTGACTCGTGGTGCACGACCCGGCAGTACGCAGGCTCACTACCGTCGGACTCGACGTAGTCCTGCGTCCACTCGCCGCCGTACCACTCGCCGGGGTGGGTCTCGCGGATCTCCTGCTCACGCTCGGGGGTCAGGGGCTCAGCCACGGTGACCACCGGCCTTCACGATCAGGCGCGGGTTGTAGGCGGCGAGCACCTTGTTCGCGCGGGCCATGCGGGCGAGGGCGTCCTCACGGTCCTGCCGGTCCTCGTCGGACGACAGCGGACGGAAGCGGCCGATCTCGAGGGCCGCGTACTCGGCTTCGATCTCCGCCTGCAGCACGTGGGCCGGCATGCAGCCGCCGATCAGAACGGCGACACGGTCAGGGATGGGAACGGGGACCATGCGGGGTTCGCCCGTCGATGCGGATGGAATGATGGACATCAGGTCCACCTCTCTCGTTCTCGCGGATGTGTGGGTGGATCAGGCCCGTTCCGGTGACCAGACCGGGGCGGGCCGCATGCCGCTCTAGGCGGCAGCTGGGGTGCGGCGGTGGTTGCGGGCCCGACTGGTCTGGCGGACCTCGGGCGGACGCATCTCCGGGTTGGGCTCGGCCGGGCCGTGCTCGCACTCGGCGAGCCAGGCGTCGAGGGCCTCGATTCGGTAGGCGATGCGGCGGGCGACCGGGAATCCCTTGGGGCCGTGTCCGGTCTGGCGCCACTTGTAGAGCGTGTTCTTGGCGACGCCGATGTAGGTGGCGGCTTCGTCGATCCACAGGCAGCCGGCCGGCGGCGGCTTAGGGATTCGGGAGACCTGGGGCACTGGGATTACTCCTCATCTAAGTGGGGGTTCGTGTGGACGGATCGTCCCCGTTCGGGGACGGTGGGGGCGCGAAAAGAACCAGCACGGCCACCCCGAGGGCCTCCGTGATGGAGTGCGCGTCGTCCACGGTCGTCGTCCTCTGGCGTCCGCTCAGGAGTCCACCGATGAGTCCGGTGGAACACCCGGTTGCGTCGGAGAGGGTGCGGATGGAGTAGGGGACTCCCCTGCCGGGGTGATCCATGATCCATCTGAGGGTTATACGGTCCCGCAGGGTGTAACGGCGGCTCAATGGATCTCCAGCGGTACGGAGCTTGTTTGACTGAGACCAGTTAAGCATGACCGGGACGCATCGTCCACAAGTTAGGACGACCGGATCCCCAGTTTCGGCAAAGTTTGTGGCCGGATAACATTGATCTGTAGACGATTCGTCTGCGATCCGGGATGGTTGTACGGCCTGACCTGCGTCTTTCCTGTATGAAATGCGCATCAATAGAGACAGTCGGTGTGAGTGTGGATCGAGAGGACGAGGACATGACGGTGCCGGCCACCGCCCCTGACCAAGGTGCGGCCGAAGCCTCCCCTGCTGGTGCCCTGTCCCGCCTCATCCAGGAAGCCCTCGACGAAGGCCTCTCCTACGGGGACATCGCCGCCCGCTCCATCGATCCGCAGACCGGCACCACAGTCGTGAAGCAGTACCTGCATAAGATCGTCAAGGCGCCGCCGGCGAACCCACCCTCCCCGGTGCAGCTGCGCGCCATCGCCGCGGGCCTGCGCAAGTCCGAGCGCCGTGTGAAGGAAGCCGCCGCACAGCAGTGGCTGGAATACGAGGCCACCGAACTCGCGGGCTACGACGAGGAAGTGCGCATCATCGTCGGCCACCTTGCAGGCAAGTCGAAGGCTGAGCTGCGGCAATGGCGGGCCATGATCGAGGCGGCCGAGCGCGCCCAGCGTGAGGACTGACGACGCGCCGCATTGAACGGCTGACAGAGAAAGTCCGTATCTAGACTTCCGGTCAACCGATTGAAGCCGATCCGTGACCGTCGTAGTCTTCACCCACAGTGCACATCTGATTGCTGACGCATCAGGTGTGTCGATCCCTGGGGAGGGCTCATGCTGCGCGTCACGTACCGACTGGTCGACGACCTCGGCCCCGGCGAAGTCGTCGAGATCAGGGAGAGGCGCGGGGTCGTCGAGATCCGCATCTGCCGCACCGCGACACTCCAGCAGGTGGTCGACACCCTCAACGAGGTGTGCGAGGAACTCCTCGCCGGCGGCCAGTGGTTCCAGCTGTGGAAGGGCGAGATAGTTACTCTCGACTCGCCCATGGATCCGAGGGACGGTGGCACGGTTGCCCGGCTACATCGAGGACCGCTGGTACAAGAAGGGGCCACCGGACCCCACCGATCCCAAGGCCAAGCCCACACGGGTTGAGACCTCCCGTCACGGCCAGGGCAAGAGGTGGCGGGTCGCTGGTATCCCCGGCGTTCGCGACCGGTCCTTCAAGAATCTGAAGGGCCCCGAGGGGGCCGAGAAGTGGCTCGCCGATTCGCAGACCGACAGCAGCCGCGGCACGTTCTACGATCCGCGCGACGGCAACATCACGCTGCGGGAGTACGTCGAGGAGACGTGGTGGCCGAACCTGCGGATGGCGCCCGGCACCAAGCAGTCGATGAAGCCTCGGGTGTTCAAGCACATCCTGCCGCACATGGGCAGCCTGCCCCTGAACCGGATCGGCCCTGACGAGATCAAGCGCTGGCTGGTGCGCGTCGAGCAGGACATCGACGTGAACACGGTGCGCACGACATGGCGCCACTTCTCCTCGATCCTGCAGGCGGCGCACAAGGCGAAGCGGATCCCGGAGAACCCGTTCCGGGACGAGGACTTGTCGCCGCCGACCGCTCCGCCGTCGAAGGCGAAGGCGTGGCCCACGGAGACCGTGGCCGCGGTACGCCATGCCCTTGGCGGCCGGTACGGAATCCTGCTGGACCTGGGTGTGGGCGCCGGCCTGCGGCAGGGCGAGTGCTTCGGGTTCTCGCCGGACGACATCGACGGCGACGTCATCCATGTGGTGCGGCAGGTGGTGAAGGTCGGCGGGAAGTTGGCGTTCGCTCCGCCGAAGCGCGGCAAGTTGAGGGATGCACCGTGTCCGCCCGAGCTGGCGAAGGCGGTGAAGGAGTACGCGAACGTGCACCCGACGGTGGAGGTGACACTGCCGTGGGTGGACCCGGACCGGCCGAGCCTGCCGTGGGACAAGCGCCCCAAGCGGACAGTACGGCTTCTAGTGACCACCACCCGAACCGGCGGGGTCAGTGGTGGGGCGATTAACCGGACGACGTTCGACGACAAGATGTGGAAGCCGGCGCTCGTGAAGGCGGGCGTGATCCCGGCACCCGAGGTGGAGTACGTCCAGGGGGAGGGCAAGCAGCCGTGGGCGCGCAAGGCTTGGAGGATGCCGCGCGAGGACGGCTTCCACGTGACGCGGCATACGTTCGCGTCGATCGTCCTTGCGGCGGGTGAGACCGTGACACAGCTGGCTGCCTGGCTGGGGCACAGCGATCCGGCCTTTACGCTGCGGACCTATGCGCACTTCCTGCCGAAGTCTGGGACCATGGGACTGACGGCGCTCGGTAGGTGGCTTGCCCCCGGGGCCGGTTCGGTTCCCGCTCCTGAGGCGGATGAATCCCCTGAAGATCTGGGCGCGTAGCGGATCTCCCCAGATTCTCCCCACGGCAAATGTGGATCAAGGAATCCGGGGCTAAGTCCCAGGTCAGAGACCTAAGTGGCAGACGAGTCGGGCTGTACGCCGGGTTCTGTCACCCGGTGACCTCGCGGTCGCCGGGGAGACGGCCATCCATCTAGGGCCGACGTTGCCGCCGGCCTCGTGCGGTCTACCCGCGGACTCGGGCGGGCAGCCCTCGAACGTCCGCGCAGGGCGCACCTTGCGGTAGCGCCCCTCTTGACCTTGCTCCAGGTGGGGTTTACCTAGCCGCCTGAGTCACCTCAGGCGCTGGTGGTCTCTTACACCACCGTTTCACCCTTACCGAGGACCGAGGTCCCCGGCGGTCTGTTTTCTGTGGCACTGTCCCGCGGGTCACCCCGGGTGGGCGTTACCCACCACCCTGCCTTGTGGAGCCCGGACGTTCCTCGGGAGGATCCGAAGATCCTCACGCGGCCGTCCGCCCGGCTCGTCTGCCGTGACGACCATGCTACCTGCCCTTATCGGGCGGCTCAGACGAAGTCGGAGGTCTCCAGGTCGAAGCCGAAGGGATCAGGGAGGGGCAGAGGCTTACCGAAGGGCATCGTGTGGGCCTGCCGGTAGTCATCATTCTTCGGATCGCTGAAAAGGGTGACGGAAGACGTGTCTCGATCGACAAGCAGGGAGAACGGGATGCCACCACGTGCGTAGCAGCGGCGCTTGGCCTCACGGTCGGCGTCCGGCTTGTTGGAGGTCACTTCGGCGACCATGGCCACGCCCTCACACGGCATCCAGGGCTCGGCACCGAAGAAGAGGCCGAGCGCGAGGGGCGCGAAGGTGCAGTCGGGGATGGCGTGGTTCTTCGTACAGCCACCTCCGCTCTTCAGCTTGAGGCCCTTGTTCCCGGACACATCCATGTCCGTACGCGATCGCCGGATCACCTGCCTCACGATCCGGCTGATGTAGCCCTCGTGATCCCCGTCCGGCGGCGGCGTCACAACAATCTCCCCCTCGATCAGCTCCGCGCGGAAGCCCTCCGGCGTGTCCAGCGCCAGGAAGCCCTCCAGCAGGACGTCCGCCTGCGTGAGCGGTTCATGCGGCACGGCAGTCATGTCGCGCTCCTTCCTCGGTCGCTCGTCAGACCCGGACACCGCCGCACCCGCCGTCCGTGAGATGGGGATCGTTCCCTCGATCGTGGCACATGATCATGGAAATGCGGAGGGACTCGGCGCCCCCGCGCGACCTGGCGCGACCTCGCTTGACCTTGCCGCAGCGTCAGGGTTTCTACTGAGGGGCATGAAGATCGGAGAGATCGCCGCACTGGCGGGCGTCACCCCGCGGACCGTGCGCCACTACCACCATCTCGGGCTGCTGCCGGAGCCCGCGCGGCTGCCCAACGGCTATCGCGACTACGGGCTCCGGCACGCCGTCGTCCTCGCCCGGATCCGGCGGCTCACCGAGCTCGGACTCGGGCTCGCCGAGGTGCGCGACGTACTCGCCGACGACGCGGGGCGCGAGCTCGCCGAGGTGCTGGAGGAGCTGGACGCCGACCTGGCGCGGCAGGAGGCGGCCATCGCCGAGCGGCGGGCCCGGCTCGCCGTGCTGATGGCGCAGGCGCGCGAGGGGCGGCTGCCCGCCGAGGGGCCCGTGTCACCGGAACTGGCTGGGCTGTTCGGGGCGTTCGCGCCCAGCAACTCCCCCATGGCGGCCAAGGACCGCGAGCATCTGGCGCTGCTGGACTCGATGGTGGGGCCCGAGCAGCGCGAGCAGCTGTACGCGGCGCTGCGGCCGCTCGCCGAGGATCCCCGGTTCGCCGGGCGCGTCCAGGAGCTGTACGAGCGGCTCGACGACCTCGCCGACGCGTCGCCCGACGACCCCCGCGTCCTACCGCTCGCGGGCGAACTCGCGGCGAGCGTGCCGGACGCGATGATCTCCCTGATGGGCGACGGGCTGCACGAGACCGACAGCCCCTTCGGCACGGCGTTCCTCGCCGACTTCGCCCCGGCCCAGGCCGCGGTCGTACGGCAGATGATGACGCTGCTCGCCGCGCGGGCCCGGGGGCGGCGATGAGGGCCGCCCGCCTCGCCCTGTGGGGGCTGGTGCCCGCCGAGATCGTGCTGGCGTTCCTGCTGGTGGCCGGGGTCCGGGTGCCGCCCGCGGTCATCGCCGGCGCCGAGCTGCTCGTGGCCTGTGTGCTGGTGCTCGAAGTGTCGGTCCTGCTGCGGCTCTTCACGGCCGCACGCCGCGCCGGCACCCCTGCGCGCGAGGCCCTGCTCGGCGCCGTACGCGAGCTTGTGCCGCCGGCGCTCGCCCGGCTCCTCATGCACGAGCTGCGCGCGATGCACAGCCTGGCGCTGTGGCTGGTGCGGCGGCGGCACGGCGTACCGGCGGGTGCGCACCCCGCGGCGTACACCGGCCCGCAGACCGCACTGATGTGGGGAATGATCTTCGTGTCGGTCGTCGAGACCGTCGCGCTGGCGGTGCTGATCCCCTGGCCCCTGGTGCACGCCGTCACGCTGGTGATCGACGTGTACGGGGTGCTGCTGCTGGTCGCCATGCACGCGGCCTGTGTGACCAGGCCCCATGTCGTGGGCGCGGACGGGTCGCTGCGGATCCGCTACGGGGCGCTGTTCGATCTGCGGATAGCCGCGGACGAGATCGCTCGGGTCCGGGTGGATCGGCGGTATCCGGACGGGCGGCTGGTCACCGTGCGCGAGGACGGGTCGCTGGACCTGATCGTGGCGGGCCACACAACGGTGTCGGTGGAGCTGACCGCGCCGGTCGGCTTCGTACGGCCCCTGGGCAGCCGCGGCAGTGCGCACACCCTCCGCTTCCACGCCGACGACCCGCAGGCACTGGTGGCCGCGGTCAGGTCGGCCACCGAGCGGCGCGGGCGCCCGGCCCCGGAGCCGGCCTGACACGGACCCCGGCGGCTACGCCGGCGCGAACAGCACCCTCGACGTCCCCGGGTCCGCCTGGGCGAGCCGGACCCGCAGCCTCTCCCCCAGCGGCAGCTCGCCGCCGTCGGCCTCGATCCTGGCGACGACCGCCGGTTCTTCGAGGACGACCGTGCCGACGTCCGGCTCGTGCTCCTTGACGTCCACCACCACCGCGTCGAAGACCTCGCCGACCCGCTCGCGCAGCAGCGCGGCCTCGACGAGGTCGAGGCATTCCCGTTCGACGGTGTTGGCCCGCCGGGATCCCTCGGCCATCTCCTTCGGCAGCGCGTCCAGCGCCGCCGTCACCCACTCCGGCGGCGGCTGCCCGGCCACCGCGGCCAGGCACAGCTCGCCCGTGTACCGGTCGACGAGGCGGCGCAGCGGCGCGGTGCAGTGGGTGTACTCGTCGGCGACGGCCGCATGGACCGCGGGCGTCGGGACCTGCCCGTCGCGGAACGCGGTGTAGCCGGCGCCGCGCAGGAGCGTGGTGCACTCCTGGAGGAACGCGGCGTGACGGGCGTCGTGCGGGTCGAGGGAGCGCACCAGCTCCGCGTACGACACATGGTGCGGCCACTCGATGTGCAGAGCCTTCGCCGAGCGGTGCAGCCGGGCCACCGCGCCGTCGGGGGCCGTGGGCAGGGTGCGCAGGACGCCGGTACCTGCCTCGATCATCAGGTCGGCGGCGGCCATGCCGGTGAGCAGGGAGATCTGGGCGTTCCAGGAGTCGGCGGGCAGCGGTGCGCGGTACTCGAGGACGTACGTGCCCTCGCGCTCGACGATCTCCTGCTCGGGGACGTTGAGGGAGATCCCGCCGCGTTCGATCTCCAGCGCCTCCCGCAGCCGCCCGATGTCCCCCAGCAGCGCGAGGGGCTCCTCGGCGGTGCCGTCGTCGATCCGCCGCTGGGCGCCTGCGTAGTCGAGCTTGGCCCGGCTGCGCACCAGTGCGCGGCGCACGTCGGTCGTGACGGCCCGGCCCTCGGCGTCGAGGTCGATCCGCCACAGCAGCGCGGGCGCACTCTGGCCGGGCAGCAGGCTGGCCGCGCCCTCCGAGAGTTGCGGCGGGTGCAGGGGGACCTTCTCGTCGGGGAAGTAGAGCGTCTGCACCCTGCGGTGGGCCTCGGCGTCGAGCGCGCCGCCGGGCGTGACGAACGCGGCGACGTCGGCGATCGCGTAGTGGACCCGGAAGCCGCCGCCCTCGCGGCGTGCGAGGTGCATCGCCTGGTCGAGGTCGACGGAGGTGGGCGGGTCGATGGTGAAGAAGGGAATGCCGGTGGCGTCGTGGTCCGGCAGCCGCGGGGAGCGGACGGCCGACTCCGCCTCGGCGAGCACCTCGGCCGGGAAGGAGACGGGCACGTCCAGCCTCGTACGCAGCGCGCTCAGGGCCGCTCGCAGCGGGGCCTCGGCTGCGCCCGTCATGTGCAGATGGCGGCGCATGGACCGAGCGTATGGCGCGGTGGGGGTGGCGGCACTTTGTAGGCTGACGCGGGGGCCGCACCCCCCGCCCCCGTTCGTACGAAGGAGACCTGTCGTGCTCGTGCTGTTGCCGCCGTCGGAGGGTAAGGCCGCATCGGGGCGCGGCGCGCCGCTGAAGCCGGAGTCGCTGTCGCTGCCGGGTCTGGCCGATGCGCGCGCCGCGGTGCTGGACGAGCTCGTGGAGCTGTGCGCCGCCGACGAGGCGAAGGCGCAGGAGGTGCTCGGGCTGAGCGACGGCCTGCGCGGCGAGATCGCGAAGAACGTGGAGCTGCGGACCGCGGGGACCCGGCCGGCCGGGGAGATCTACACGGGTGTGCTGTACGACGCCCTGGGCCTGGCGACGCTGGACCAGGCCGCGCGCCGGCGGGCCCGGCAGTCGCTGCTGGTGTTCTCGGGGCTGTGGGGCGCGGTGCGGGTGGGCGACCGTATCCCGTCGTACCGCTGCTCGATGGGGGTGAAGCTGCCGGGGCTCGGCGCGCTGGGGACGTACTGGCGGCGTGCGATGGACCCGGTCCTGCCGGAGGTGGCCGGGGACGGGCTCGTCCTGGATCTGCGGTCGTCCGCGTACACGGCGGCGTGGAAGCCGAAGGGCGAGGTGGCAGCGCGTACGGCGACGGTGCGGGTGCTGCACGCGCAGATGGTGGACGGGGTCGAGAAGCGGTCGGTGGTCAGCCACTTCAACAAGGCGACGAAGGGGCGGATCGTGCGCAGCCTGCTGGAAGCGGGGCGTGCGCCGAGGTCGCCGGGTGAGCTGGTGGAGGCGCTGCGGGACCTCGGGTACATGGTGGAGGTCGAGGCTCCGGCACGGGCGGGCAGGCCGTGGGCGCTGGATGTGGTGGTGGCGGAGATCCACTGAGGCGCGACCCCGGCACCCGTTGCACATGTTGCAACGCTCGTTGCAGAAATCGCATCGGTTGGGCAGGATGGTCGGCATGCCCTCCGTACTCGACCTTGCCCCCGTCATGCCCGTCGCCGTGATCGACGACGTCGCCGATGCCGTGCCGCTCGCACGTGCCCTGGTGGCGGGCGGGCTGCCCGCGATCGAGGTGACACTGCGGACACCGGTCGCGCTGGAGGCGATCGAGGCGATCGCCTCGCAGGTGCCGGACGCGGTGGTCGGCGCGGGCACGGTCATCTCCGCGCCCGGAGTGGCCTCGGCCGTGGCCGCCGGGGCGCAGTTCCTGGTCAGCCCCGGCTGGACGGACGCGCTGCTCACGGCGATGTGGGCGTCGGGGGTGCCGTATCTGCCCGGTGTGTCGACGACCTCGGAGGTCGTGACGCTGCTGGAGCGCGGGGTGCGGGAGATGAAGTTCTTCCCGGCCGAGGCCGCGGGTGGCACCGCCTACCTCACGTCCCTCGCCGGGCCGCTGCCCCAGGCGCGCTTCTGCCCGACGGGCGGGATCTCGCTCGCCTCGGCGCCCGAGTATCTGGCGCTGCCGAACGTGGGGTGCGTGGGCGGCACGTGGATGCTGCCCGCCGACGCCCTCGCCGCCAGGGACTGGGGCCGGGTCGAGGCCCTGGCGCGTGAAGCGGCGGCGCTGGCGACGGTCAGCTGAAATCCACCTGGGCGTGGTCGGCCAGGGCGCGGTAACCGAGGCGCTGGTAAAGGGCGTTGCTCGTCGGGTTGGCCAGGTCGGTGAAGAGCAGCACCTGCTCGGCACCGGCGTCCAGTGCGGACCGGCTGACGGCGCAGGTGACGGCCCCCGCGTAGCCGCGGCCGCGCAGGGCCGGCGGCGTGTAGACCGGTGAGAGACGGGACTGTCCCGCGAGGACCGGCGTGCGGGCGGCCATCGAGACGGGCGTGCCGCCGGTCTCCCACAGGCGGAGGCAGCCGTCGGCGACACGGCGCGCGATGTTCGCGGTCCAGTCGGCGTCCGGGTCCTCGCCGATGTCGGCGGCGAAGCTCTTCATCCACGCGGCGGCCGGCGGTACGTCGTCCTCGGTGGCCGGCCGCGCCTGCCCGGGCGGCGCCGGGTCGGGCGGCGTCAGCTCACCGAGCCGGAACAGCCGGAACCGCCCCGTCACCGTCCATCCGCCCGGCCCGGCCCACTCCCCGGCGAACGCGCGAGCGGGCGCGTCGGGCCCCTTCACCCCGGTGACGTGCGCGGCGCCGTCGGCACGGAGCGTGCGGGCGAGCTCACGGGCGTGGTCCGGTGAGGCAGGCCCGAACAGGGGCGCCCTGGGCGGAGTGTGGAGGAAGGCCGCCTCGACGGGAGCGTCCCGGTGCTCCCGCCACCAGCCGAAGCGGACCGGGCGCCCGCCGCTGTCCCCGTACAGGTCCGGCCCGTGCCGCCGCAGGGTCTCGCTGACGCTGATGAGCGCCGTGGATCCGGCGGGGTCGGCCGTGAGGTAGGCGTCCGCCTCGCGGCGGAACTCCTCGACGTCGTAGGTGAGATGCCAGGCCATGCGCCTCATGGTGCCCCATGAACGGGGTCAGGCCCGAAGGTGTTTCAACGTGACCTCGGGCAGCGCATACGGTCCGGCCCGGGGAGCGGACGGGTCGGTGGGCAGTTCGGCCCCGGCGACACCCGCCGCGTACTCCTCCGTGTTGTCGACCGGCTCGTAGGCCAGTTCCACGGTGTGCACCGTCTCGTTCGCGGCCCGGGGCCACAGGGGCACCCGGTCCAGCAGAACGAGCCGGCTCGTCCCGGCCCGCAGTGCTTCACGCACCACGGAGCCGATGTTCCCCGCCGCTCCGGTGACAGCCACCGTTCCCGGGCCCACAGTCCCTCCCCGAGACCTCGACAACCGCCGGCTCTCGCAGTCGTGATCCCTTTTCGGGGCCTGTGGGGCGGGAGTTGATCAGCGCAAGTGGGACGTGTCGTTCAGGAGGCGCAGTGACGCGTTGCCGTCCGCGTAGTACGCCAGCGCCGAGATCGACGCCGCCGACAGTTCCATCCGGAACAGGGACTCCGGCGGGGCACCGAGGGCCAGACGTACCAGGGTCTTGATCGGGGTGACGTGCGTGACCAGCAGGACCGTACGGCCCTGGTAACGGGATGTCAGCTGGTCGCGCGTCGCGGCGACCCGGCGTGCGACCGTGGTGAAGCTCTCACCACCGCCCGTCGGCGCCGCCTTCGTGGACGCGAGCCATGCCGTCAGATCGTCCGGGTACCGCTCCTGGACCTCGGCGAAGGTCAGGCCCTCCCAGGCACCGAAGTCCGCCTCGCGCAGTCCCTCTTCGATCCGTATGTCGAGTCCCAGCCGCGCGGCGACGGCCTGCGCCGTCTGGCGGCAGCGGCGCATCGGTGAGCTGACGATCTCCTGGATCGTGCCGCGCTCCGCGAGGGCCGTGGCGACCGCGTCCGCCTGGCGGCAGCCCACCGCGGACAGCTCGGGGTCGCTTCCGCCGCTGCCCGAGAAACGCTTCTCCGGGGTGAGTGCCGTCTCGCCGTGCCGCAGCAGGACGAAGGTGGCCGGCGCCCCCAGATCCGGGCCCCATCCGGCGGACGAGGACTCGGTCGACATCACCGGGGCGCTCGCGGCGGGCGCGGTGACCCGCGCACCCGTACTCGCTCCCGTCAGCGCCGCGCGGGCCTTCGCCGCACCCGCCGCGGCGTCGCCCACCACACGGGCGGCCCGCTTGTCCTCCTCGGTGGACGCGAGGGCCGCGGAGGACGCGGAGGGCTCCCACTGCCTGCCCCGCTTGCCCGCGTCCATCGCCTCGTTGGCGAGCCGGTCCGCGTGCTTGTTCCGCTCGCGCGGGATCCACTCGTACGTCACCTGGGAGGACGGGAGGACGCGTGCCGCCTCCGCCGCGAGCGGCTTCATGTCCGGGTGCTTGATCTTCCAGCGGCCCGACATCTGCTCGACGACCAGTTTGGAGTCCATGCGGACCCGCACCTTCGCCTCCGGGTCCAGGGCGCGGGCCGCCTTCAGCCCGGCCACCAGGCCCTTGTACTCGGCGACGTTGTTCGTCGCCACGCCGATGTACTCGGCGGTCTCCGCGAGCGTCTCGCCCGTCGCCGGGTCGAGGACGACCGCGCCGTAGCCGGCGGGGCCCGGATTGCCCCGGGAGCCGCCGTCCGCCTCGACGACGAACTCCCGCATCACAGACCCGATTCGGAGGTACGGACCAGGATACGGCGGCAGTTCTCGCAGCGCAGCACCGTGTCGGGCGCGGCGGCGCGGACCTCGTTCACCTCGGTGATGTTCAGCTCGATGTGGCAGCCCTCGCAGCGGCGCTGGTAGAGACGGGCCGCGCCGACGCCGCCCTGCTGCTCGCGCAGCTTGTCGTAGAGCTTCAGCAGATCGGCCGGGACCGAGCCTGCGACGACCTCGCGCTCCTTGGCGACCGTGGTCGCCTCGCGGTCGAACTCCTCCTGCGCGGCGTCCCGCCGGGCGGTCGCGTCGTCGACCTTGGCCTGGACGGACCCGACGCGCTCGGTCAGCTCGCTCACCCGCTCCTGCGCGGACTCACGGCGCTCCATGACCTCGAGGACGACGTCCTCCAGGTCGCCCTGGCGCTTGGCGAGCGAGACGATCTCGTGCTGCAGGTTCTCCAGGTCCTTGGGCGAGTTGACGGTGCCCGAGTCCAGACGCTGCTGGTTGCGGGCGGCGCGCTGGCGCACCTGGTCGACGTCCTGCTCGGCCTTGGTCTGCTCGCGGGCGCAGTCGCTCTCCTCGGTCTGCGCGGCGACGAGCAGGTCGCGCAGCTGCGTGAGGTCCTTGTTCAGCGACTCGATCTCGGCGTGCTCGGGCAGCGACTTGCGCTTGTGGGCCACCTGCGACAGGCGTACGTCGAGGGCCTGTACGTCGAGGAGTCGGATCTGGTCGGCGGGCGCGGCGTTCAGTTGGGGGCTCCAGAGGAATCGTGGTGGGAGGACCAGGGGTCGGTGACCGTACGCGAGACATGGACCCGAAGGCCCCAGCCGTGCCGGTCGGAAATCTCGTCGAGCTGGGCGGCCGCCTGCTCGCACCAGGGCCATTCGGTGGCCCAGTGGGCGGCGTCGACCAGCCCGAGCGGTGAGTGCTGGGTGGCTTCGGAGACCGGGTGGTGGCGCAGGTCGGCGGTGAGGAACGCGTCGACCTCGGCGGCGCGCACGTGGTCGAAGAGACTGTCACCGGAGCCGCCGCTGACGGCGACGGTGCGTACGAGCAGACCGGGGTCGCCCGCGACACGGATGCCGTGCGCGGTAGCGGGCAGCCGCTTGGCGGCGCGCGCGGCGAACTCGTCCAGCGTCTCGGGGTGGTCGAGCTCGCAGATCCGGCCGAGGCCGCGGCGGCCGCTCGGATCCGTGGGGTCGGGCACCAGAGGCCGTACGACCCGCAGGTCGAGCGCACCGGCGAGGGCGTCGGAGACGCCGGGGTCGGCGGTGTCGGCGTTGGTGTGGGCGACGTGCAGCGCGATGTCGTTCTTGATCAGGGTGTGCACGACCCGGCCCTTGAAGTGGCCGGCGGCGACGGTGGTCGTACCGCGCAGATAGAGCGGGTGGTGCGTGACGATCAGGTCCGCGCCGAGCCGGATCGCCTCGTCGGCGATCTCCTGCACGGGGTCGACGGCGAACAGCACACGGGTGACCTCGGCGTCGGGGTCGCCGCACACGGTGCCGACGGCGTCCCACTGTTCGGCCCGCTCGGGGGGCCAGAGGGCGTCGAGCGCGGCGATGACTTCAGACAGACGGGGCACGGAAGAAAGGCTACCGTTCCTTCGCGCCCCCATGGTCTGCGCGCCCCTGCCCCGGTCCCGGGGCCGGTGTCCGCGGACGTCCGGGGCCCACGCGGCGGCGGAGGGGTGCTCCGGTAAGGACCGGGGGCCGCCTCCGGTGCGCCTGACCTCAGGCATCGGCTCACCCAGCCAGCACATCCGTCACCTCCCCCTCAGGCAAATCAGGACATGGCCACCCTTATGTGTGAACAGGAGTGGCTCGCATTGTTCGGCAGGAAGTGCGATACCTAGCTTCGGTAGCTGGAGGTGACGATTCGATGACAGCCTGTGCCATCGAGGCCGCCGCGCGGGACACTGCGGCGGCGCGTACGGGAACGACGGGTACGGAACCTGAGAGCGCGGCACGTCCCGGGATCACGGTCACCGCGGACGGTACGTACGCGGCCCGGCTGGCCGGAACCGGCGAAGCGCTGTTCGCCGAGCGCTGGACACTCGACGGCCCCGAGCCGTACGCGGTGCCGCTGCCGATGGACCAGCCCGAGGAGCCCGAGGCGGATGTGCTGCCGATGGCGGACGGGCGGGTGCTGATCCGCCGCCGGGTCGCGGGCCGGCACACCTTCTCGCTGCTGTACCCGACCGGACCCGGTACGGGCGAACGGCTTCTCGGCGGCCTCGAGTCGGCCCGGCTGACCCTGGTGCCGCCCTCGCCCGACGGGGTGTGCGTCTACGCGCTGACGCCGGGTGAGGCATCGACCGGCATCTGGAGGGTGGCGGGCGGGGCGTTCGGCCCCGAGCATGTGGCGGATGTGCCGGGCCACTGCTCGGGCGGCGTCTGGCTGGACCGTACGGGGCGCATGCTGGCCCTGGACCGCCGGCCGCCCGGCGGCGGCCCGGTGAAGGCGGTCGCCGTCGACCTGGAGCGCGGCGGCGAGGTGACACCACTGCTGCAGATCACCCAGGACAGCCACGACCGGCTGCTGCTCGCCGACCCGGACAGCGGCCTGCTGGTGATCCGCTCCGACGCCCCCGGACCCGGGCAGGGCCGGCTGGGCTGGGGGGTGCTGGGCAGTCTGCTGCCGGTGCGCTTCCCGCCCTGCCTGTGGCTGCCGGACGCCGTGCTGACGCCGTTCGCCGTGCAGCCGGGACAGGTGCTCACCCCGGAGAGCTGCGCGGTGGCCCTGAGGATCGACGGGGCTGCGGGCAGCTGGCTCGGCGTCTGGCGGCCCTCGGCCCGGCGCCTGCACCAACTGGCCGCACCTGAGGGCTGGTTGGCGGGTGGCGGGGTGGTCAGCCGTGAGGGCGTACTGCAACTGCCGTACGCCACCGGGGCGGTGCCCTGCGGAGTGGCGCGGATGGACGCGTCGGACGTGCTCCTTCCCGCGGCGGCCACAGCACCGGCACAGATGGAACGCGCAGGTGGGGAACCGTGCGACGGTGTCGGCAGTCCTGTTGTGTGCAGGCCGGTCCCCTTGCAGCAGGCCCCTCTCACCGACCACACGGCTCGTGGTTAGACTCTCCGCGGGGGCTACGCAACCGCACCGGCCGTGTGCCGACAGTGACGGGGTGCGTCTTTTTTGCCGGCCCCGCGACATGTCAGCAGCGATCACGACGGGGTGACTTCCCACATGTCTGAAGCCCGAACCGACACGACCCAGACGCGTCCGCAGGCAGCCGCTGCCGTGGCCGGCGCCAGGGCCGACGCCGGCCACGCAGGAAAGCACCGGGGCGGGGCGGCCGCGGTGGAGGACCTGGCGACCGAGGCGCACGGCCGCCACCGCCGCCCGGTTCAGGCGGGCGACGCCGCCTGAGGCGTCGGTACGCAGAGATCAGCGAAGGGGCCGCACCCGGTGGACAGCCGGGTACGGCCCCTTCGCCGCGCCGCGGCAACGGCCCCCGGCCGGGCCCGCTGGATGTGCCCTCCAGGCCCTGTCCGGGCGATCTCGTCGTGCCCGCGGCGACAGCTGCGGCACCTCACTGTGTTGTCGGAGCCGCCCCCGTACGTCCGGTACGAGGGCGCTCTCCCCCGGCCTCCGGCCGGGCGGCGCCCCTACCGCCTTGCGATACGTCCCCTCGGCCCTGGCTGGCCCGGGGAGACCCCACACCTCGGCCCTGACGGGCCCGGGGAGACCCCACACCTCAGCCCTGACGGGCCCGGGGAGACCCCACACCTCAGCCCTGACGGGCCCGGGGAGACCCCACACCTCGGCCCTGACGGGCCCGGGGAGACCCCATGCCTCGGCCGTAGCGGACCTGGAGAGACCCCACGCATCTGACGCCGCAGGCCGATCCTCGAAGGAACGCCCGGACAGGGCCTAGTCGCGCCTGAGCGCCAGGACTTCGGCCGCCGCGAAGGTCTCGTTCGCCGGCCGGTCCTCGTAGTACGGGGAGAGCAGCGCGTCGAGTTCGTCGTAGGAGAACGTCTCCTTCGCGGAGTCGAACTTGGCCGCCACCCTGGGGCGTTCGACGACCGCGACCATGCCCCCGTGGACCACCAGCAGCTGGCCGTTGACGCGGGCCGCGGCCGGTGAGGCGAGGTAGCCGACCAGTGGGGAGACATGTTCCGGCGCAAGCGGGTCGAGTTGTGCGTCGCCCGGCTCGGTGCCGCTCCTGAACTCCGGAACGGCCGCGAAGACGTCTGCCGTCATCCGGGTCCTGGCCCGCGGGCAGATCACATTGGCCGTGACCCCGTACTTGGCCAGCGCCAGCGCGGTGGACGTGGTCAGACCGACGATCCCGCCCTTGGCCGCCGCGTAGTTCGGCTGGCCGGCCGAGCCCGCGAGGAACGCCTCCGAGGAGGTGTTGACGATCCGGCCGTAGACCGGCCCGCCCGCCGACTTGGAACGCTCACGCCAGTGCACCGAAGCGAAGTGCGTCGTGTTGAAGTGGCCCTTGAGGTGGACCCGGACCACCGAGTCCCACTCGGCCTCGCTCATCGAGAAGACCATCCGGTCGCGCAGGATGCCCGCGTTGTTGACCAGGATGTCCAGCTTCCCGAAGGTGCTGACCGCCAGTTCGACCAGGCGGCGGGCCGTGTCGAAGTCGGCGATGTCGCCGACGTGGGCCACGGCACGTCCGCCCTCCGCGCGGATCTCGGCGGCGACCTCCTCGGCCGGGGCGGCCGAGGTCTCGCCGGAGCCGTCGCGGCCGGGCCGGCCGTAGTCGTTGACGACGACCGCCGCGCCCAGCCGGGACAGTTCCAGGGCCTCGGCCCGGCCGAGGCCACGGCCCGCGCCCGTGACGATCGCCGACAGGCCCTCCAGTGGCAGAGACATACAAGTCCTCTCAGATCACGACGGGCCGGCTCCTCGACGGCCGGCTCACCCGACGGCCGGCTCAGAGCTCGATGCAGGTACGCAGCGCCTCGCCCGTGCGCATCTGGGCCAGGGCGTCGTTGATCCCGGCGAGCGGTACGCGGTGAGTGATCAGGCTCTCCAGATCGATGCGCCCGGCGCGCCACAGCGCGATGGCCCGCTCGTAGGAGCGCAGCACGTCCCCGCCGCCGTACATCGAGGGCAGGATCCGCTTCTCGTCGAAGAACAGCTCGAACATGTTGAGCTGGAGGAAGTCGTCCATCGCCCCCGCGCCGACGATGCACAGGGTGCCGCCGCGCCGGGTCGTGTCGTACGCCGTCCTCGCGGTCGCGGACCTGCCGACGACCTCGAAGACGTAGTCGAAGCCCTCGCCGGCGGTGATCCGCTGCTTGGCGTCGGCGAGTTCGTCCGGCGCGACCGCCTCGGTGGCACCGAACCGCAGCGCCGCCTCGCGGCGCGAGGCCACCGGGTCCACCGCCACGATCTGCGCCGCACCCTGGAGACGGGCTCCCTGGATGGCGGAGATGCCGACCCCGCCGCAGCCGATGACGGCGACCGACGAACCGGCGGCGACCTGCGCGGTGTTGATCGCGGCGCCCAGTCCGGTGGTGACACCGCAGCCGATGAGGGCGGCGATGTCGAAGGGCACGTCCTGAGGGATGGGCACGGCGCAGCCGGCGTCGACGACGACCTCCTCGGTGAAGGTGCCGGTGCCGGCGAAGCCGAACACATCGCCGCCGGGGCGCTTGAAGTTGGGCGTGCCCGCGTTCATGAACCCGGCCAGGCACAGCTGTGTCTGGCCGCGCTTGCAGGCCGGACAGGTGCCGCAGGCGGGCAGCCAGCACAGCAGCACGCGGTCGCCCTGCTGGACGCTCGTCACCCCGTCGCCGACATCGATGATCTCGCCGGCGCCCTCGTGCCCGGGGATGAAGGGCGCGGGCTGCGGCAGCACGCCGTTCATCGCGGACACGTCCGAGTGGCACAGCCCGGTGGCGCGGATGCGTATCTTCACCTTGCCCGGCCCGAAGCCCACCGCCTCGACGTCGTCGAGGACTTCGAGTTTGTCCTGGCCGATCTCGTGCACTACGGCTGCGCGCATGGTGCGGCTCTCCTCACATGATCACGAATGGTCGACGATGGTGTCCGTGAGCACCGGCGCGTCGTCCCGCTCGACGGCGGTGACCGACGTGTGGACCGTGCTGTCCTGCTGCCACATCCGGATACGCAGGGTCTCGCCCGGGAACACGATTCCGGCGAAGCGTGTGCTGTAGGCGCGGACGCGGGTGACGTCACCGCCGAGCAGGGTGTCGACGACCGCCTTGAGCGTCATCCCATAGGTGCACAGGCCGTGCAGGATGGGGCGTTCGAAGCCCGCCATCTTGGCGAACTCGGGGTCGGCGTGCAGCGGGTTCCAGTCGCCGGACAGGCGGTAGAGCAGTGCCTGGTCCTCGCGTACGACGCGCTCGACGATCTTGTCCGGGGCGCGGTCCGGCGACTCGAGCCGTACGGAGGGCCCGCGTTCGCCCCCGAAGCCGCCTTCACCGCGGGCGAAGATCTCGGTGTCGCTCGTCCACAGCGGGCCGCCGTCGTCGACGGCCTCGGTACGCACGACGACGACCGCGGCCTTGCCCTTGTCGTACACGGCGGCGACGCGGGAGGTGGAGACGGCCGTGGCCTTGACGGGGAGAGGGCGGTGCAGCTCGATGCGCTGGCCGCCGTGGAGGACGGCGGCGAAGTTGATGTCCAGCCCGGGCGCGGCAAGCCCACTCGCGACGGCCATGCCCGCTCCGGCGACGGTGGCGAAACTCGGCAGGACGTGCAGCGCGGACTCGAGGGTGTAGCGCAGCTCGTCGGGGTCGGTGGCGGGTGTACCGGCGCCGAGGCCGAGGTGGTAGAGCTGGATGTCCTTGTGGTCCCAGGCGATCTCTGTCCTGCGGGGTTCGGCGGCGAGGGCCCTTGCGGGATCAATGGGCATGGGGCTGCTGCTCCTCGATGAGTGGAAGACCTCGGCACGGCCGTCCGCACCGTCGGCCGCACCGAGGTCGTACGGGACGGGCGCGCGAGCCCGTTCTAGAACGCGTTCTAGGCCGATGGCCCCTATGTATAACGCAGCCCTCATGACTTGTGAAGAAGGCTGACACTACGTCAGATACGCGTCGCGCGGCACCCGGGACATTTGTCACCGCCAGGTCCGTACAAGCGGATCTGCCGGGCCGCGGTCCGGCTCCGTAGCGTCATCACCATGACGAAGACGGAAAAGAACTGCGAGGACACGGGCCGCTCCGGGCCACCCAACGGGTTCGCACTGCTGCCATGGCTTCTGATGGGCATGGGCGCCGTCTCCAACCTCCTCCAGGGCGAGACCCCCAACCCGTGGATCGGCGCTCTGGGAGTGCTGGCCTTCAACTCCCTGTACATCGCCATCGTGTTCCGGGCCTTCGACGGACGGCGCCGCGAGGCGCCCGTCACCTGGTGGTTGCTGACCGCGCTCGCCTCCGTCACCTTCGCCCTCGCCATCGGCTACGGCGGCGCATGGCTCCTCTTCTTCCCCCTGCTCGGCCTCGCCGTCGGATCCGTGCTGCGCGGCCGCCGACTGGTCCAGGTGGTCCTCCCACTCTGCCTGGCCGTGGGCACGGTCGCGGGCGTGCGGGACGGCTGGGGCGCGGTCGACGTCGCGTACGGCACGTTCGTCTCCTCGATGGTGACCGCTGCCCTGCTCGCCCTGTCCGAGACCGTGCGGGAACTGCACCTCACCCGCCAGGAGCTGGCGCGCAGCGCAGTGGACAGGGAGCGGCTGCGTTTCTCCCGGGACCTGCACGATCTGCTGGGCCACACGCTCTCGGTGATCGTGGTCAAATCGGAAGCCGCCCGCCGTATGGCATCGCACGACGTCGACGCGGCGCTGGCCCAGATCTCCGACATCGAGTCCGTCGGCCGGCAGGCACTGACGGAGATACGCGAGGCGGTCACCGGCTACCGAGAGGGCAGCCTGACCGCCGAACTGGACCGCGCCCGCGACATCTTGACCACGGCGGGCATCACACCGTCGATCCGCCTGGCAGGCCCCCTTCTGGAGCCGCAGACGGAGGCTCTGCTGAGCTGGGTGGTCCGCGAATCGGTCATCAACGCCGTACGGCACTCCGGGGCATCGCACTGCGACATCTCATTGACCTCCGCGGCGGACCATGTCCACCTGGAGATCACGGACGACGGCCGCGGCCCGGGCCCCGGCCCTTCGGGCAGCGGTCTGCGGGGCCTTTCGGAACGGCTCGTCGCGGCGGGCGGCACGCTGGGAACGGGACCCGGCCCGGCGGGAGGGTTCCGGGTGGTGGCACGGCTTCCGGTGGCATCACCGCAGGCGGAGCACGGGACGGAGCAGGCGGCGGCGGGCTGACCGGCGGGGCGGGCGGGCCGGCTGGGAGAGGTCACCCGGTCCGGTGAAAGCGGCAGAACCGCGTAACCATTCGGGCTCCACACATGTCAGATATTCCGCCCGCCCTCCCGGTTGGCTTGCACCGCGGATATCGGGGCATCTGCACGTCGGCTTCTCCGGCAGCCGGGACTGCGGCGCCCCTACGTCTCGGCGTCCTCCCTCCCCCCGCCTCGCCCCCGCGCCGACCCCCAGCAAGGACCTGAACCATGAACACCCCAGCCCCCGGACCGCGCAGCGCCGAGCCCGCCGGCTCCGTGTCCCCGGAGTCTCACCAGCGCGTGTCCCACCAGCCCGTCTCCCATCAGCCCGAGCAGGTCTGATGTCCGCCGGCCGCGCCCTGGGCGCCCTCGTACCCCTCGTCCTCCTCACCGTGCTCGTCGCCGGGCTGGTCTGGTACGCCCGCAACCGTGACAAGGAGTAGTGCCTGGCCCGCCGCTTTTCTGCACTGTCTGACCTGGGCGTTGGCCGTAGCCTTGACGCGTGGAAGAAATGCCGCAGGACCAGCGCCCCACCACATGCATCCGCGTACTCCTCGCCGAGGACCAGGGCATGATGCGCGGCGCACTCGCGCTGCTGCTCGGGCTGGAGGCGGACATGGAGGTGGTCGCGCAGGTGGGGCGTGGTGACGAGATCGTGGATGCCGCGCTCATGGCACGCCCCGATGTGGCGCTGCTCGACATCGAATTGCCGGGGCGCAGCGGCCTCGACGCCGCTGCCGATCTGCGCGACGAGGCGCCCGACTGCCGGGTGTTGATCCTCACCACCTTCGGGCGGCCCGGTTATCTGCGGCGCGCGATGGAGGCCGGGGCCGCCGGGTTCCTCGTCAAGGACGGGCCCGTGGAGGAGCTGGCCGCGGCGATCCGGAAGGTGCTGGCGGGCGAGACCGTCATCGATCCGGCACTGGCCGCGGCCGCACTCGGCGCGGGGCCGAGCCCGCTGACCGCGCGGGAGCGCGATGCGCTCAACGCGTCGGTGGACGGGGCGACGGTCGCCGACATCGCGGCCGCGCTGCATCTGTCGGAGTCGACCGTACGGAACTACCTCTCGTCCGCGATCGGCAAGACGGGCACCCGCAACCGCATGGAGGCGGTACGGGCGGCCCGTCAGCAGGGCTGGCTCTGACCGGGCATCATGGAGCCGGCTCCCTGGGCTCCTCGGGTATGCGGTCGAGGAGATCGGCGAGGACGTCCAGCGGCAGCGAGCCACGATAGACGTCGATGCGCCCGTAAGTGCCCTCGGGCAGCGGCGGGAACTCCGCCCCGTGCCGCTCCACACCGAGCGCCGCCAGTCGCCCAAGGATGCGATCCTGGAACTCGCTGGGCCATACGAACGGGCGGACGACGTCCTTCGGGTCGTACAGACACCACTGGAGCTCGTCCTCGTCCGTCGGCACGTCGAACCAGACCTTGCTCTCCACCGCGGGGTCGGGCAGCGGGGAGCGCATCACGACGAGCGACCGGGCCCAGCGCACGACACTGCGCGACAGCATCCCGCCGGGTCTGGACGCGTCGAACGACATCGGCGGCCGTACGGCGAGATAGCCGATGCCCTTGGTCCGAGCGGGGCGCCTGGCGTCCTTGGCGACCACGAAGGACCGGTCCCCGTCCCACCGCCACAGGCGCCTGGACTCGCTGATCCGCATGATCGTCCACTGCTGCTCCCGCTCGCGCTGGTCACGCACCCGCACGATGTACAGCCCGCCCGGTGTCAGCTCCGACCACTTCATGGTGTCCCCCCTCGGCCGGACGTGGCCGCCGGCCCGGTTCTGCTCAGGTCCCGGCCAGGCTATCGGCGGCCTATGACAGTGCCCGGCCCCCGCGTCCGGCACCGGTTCGCGGCAGCCACAGCAGCATCAGCACCGCGGCGGCGAGCAGTACGCCCGTGCCCGTACGGAAGGCCAGCGCATAGCCCTCCGCCAGCGCCTCGGGGCCGGTGCGGCCCGCGGTGCGCGAGGCGGCGACGGTGGTGAGGATCGCCAGGCCCAGCGCGCCGCCCATCGTGCGGGAGGTGTTGATCAGACCGGAGACCAGTCCCGCGTCGCCGGGGCCGGCACTCGATGTGGCCAGCGTCGCGAGGGGAGTCATCGCCAGCCCGACGCCCGTCATCATCAGGATGCCGGGGCCTGCGATCGCCGTGAGGAAGCCGCCGTCGGCGGTCATCGTGGACTGCCAGCCGAAGCCCACCGCCGCGATCAGCGCACCGAGGACCGCGACATTGCGCGCGCCTCCCTTCGCCATCAGCCGCGGCGCGATCTTCGAGCCGAGGACGACGCTGAGCGAGCTGGGGATCAGGGCGAGTCCGGCCTCCAACGGCGTGTAGTGCAGCACGTTCTGGGCGTAGACCGTCATGAAGAACCACATGGCGAAGGACGCCGAACCGCACACCATCATCGTCACGTTGGCAGCCGTGACCGCCCGGGAGCGGAACACCTTCAGCGGCATCAGCGGCGCCGCCGTCCTCGCCTCCACCGCGACGAACAGCCCGAGCAGCGTGAGGCCGCCGAGCAGCGGCAGCACCGTCGCACCCGCCGTCCACCCCGACTCCTCGGTCTGCACGATGCCGTACGCGACGGCGGCCAGTCCGCCGGTGACCAGGACGGCGCCCGGCAGGTCGAGGCGGCGGCTCCCGCACGCCCGGCCCTCGGTCAGCCAGGCCGCAGCGGCGACCAGCACCGCGGCGCCCACCGGCACGTTGATCAGCAGCACCCAGCGCCAGGACAGCAGATCGGTCAGCACTCCGCCGACCAGTCCACCGGCCGCGCCGCCCGCCGCGCCGACCGCCGCCCAGGTGCCGATCGCCCTGGTCCGCGCGGGCCCCTGCGGCACCGCGGCGGTGATGATGGTGAGCGTCGCCGGGGCGAGCACGGCCGCCCCGAGGCCCTGTACTGCGCGGGCGGCCGGCAACTGCCAGCCCTCCACCGCGAGTCCGCCGGCCACGGACGCTGCTGTGAACAGGCCGAGCCCGACGAGGAACATCCGCTTGCGCCCGAAGATGTCGGCCGCCCGCCCGCCCAGCAGCATGAAGCCGGCGAACGCGATCGAGTAGGCGTTCAGCACCCACTGCAGCCCGGTGGCGGACAGCCGCAGGTCGGCGCGCATGGAGGGCAGCGCCACATTGACGACGGAGACGTCGAGCACGACGAGGAACTGCCCCGCGCACGCTGCGAGGATCACCGCCCAGGTGCGCGGGGACCGCGCGGGCGACGGTGCGGACATCTCGGTGTGCGGGCGGGCTTGGGCCATGGGCGTCATGGTCGCAGCCGTCGCACGGTCCTGACATCCGGATTCCGATGTACGGACAGGGCCCGGTGGTCCTAGAACCTCCGCAGCAGCGTCACCACGGCCGCCCCGCCGAGCCCGATGTTGTGTGCGAGCCCCACCCGGGCGCCGGCCACCTGCCGGGGCCCCGCCTCGCCCCGCAGCTGCCGCACCAGCTCGGCCGCCTGGGCAAGCCCCGTCGCACCGAGCGGATGCCCCTTGGAGATCAGGCCGCCGGACGGGTTGACCACCCACCGGCCGCCGTAGGTCGTCGCCCCGCTCTCCACGAGCTTGCCGGACTCGCCGTCCGCGCACATGCCGAGCGCCTCGTAGGTGAGGAGCTCGTTGATGGAGAAACAGTCGTGCAGTTCGACGACGTCCACGTCCTCGATGCCGAGCCCGGCGCCCTCGTACACGGCGCGGGCCGCCGCCCGTGACATGGGCTTGCCCACGGCATCGATGCAGGAGCCGGACGCGAAGGACTCCTCCGTGTCGGTGGTCATCGCCTGGGCCGCGATCTCCACGGCCTTGTCGTGCAGACCGTGCTGGACGACGAAACGCTCGGAGACGACGACGGCCGCCGCGGCCCCGTCGGAGGTGAGCGAGCACTGGAGCCTGGTCAGCGGCCGGTGGACGGTCTTCGCGGCCAGGATCTCGTCGACCTCGTACACGTCCTGGAACTGGGCGTCCGGGTTGTTCGCCGAGTGCCGGTGGTTCTTGGCCCCGACGGCGGCGAGCTGTGCCTCGGTCGTGCCGTAGCGCTCCATGTGCTCGCGCGCCGCGTTGCCGAAGATCTGGGCGGTGGGCGGGGTCGTCTCGAAGCCGTGGCGGGCCGCCATGACGGCGTAGTGGCGGGCGACGGGTGACGCCTTGAAGTCTCCCCCGTCCGCGCCGGATCCCAGGGAGCCGCGGGCCATCTTCTCGAAGCCCAGCGCGAGTACGCAGTCGCAGGCGCCGCCCTCGACGAACTGCCGCGCCAGCATCAGCGCGGTGGCCCCGGTCGCGCAGTTGTTGTTGACGTTGAAGACGGGAACGCCGGTCAGGCCCAGTTCATAGACGGCACGCTGCCCGGCGGTCGAGGCCTGGAAGCAGTAGCCGACGGGGACCTGCTGCACCTGTTCGTACGGGACTCCCGCGTCGGCGAGCGCCCGGGTGCCGGCCTCCCGCGCCATGTCCCAGTACTGCCAGTCCCGCGTCTCGGGCTTCTCGAACTTCGTCATCCCCACGCCGACGATGTACGCCTTCATCTCCGTGCTCCTTCAGTCTCGCGGCAGGCCGAGGATGCGCTCGGCGACGACATTGAGCTGGACCTGCGTGGTGCCGCCCGCGATGGTCAGGCAGCGCGACATCAGCAGCTCGTGCACGGCCCGTGCGCCCGCGCCCTCGCGCACCGCACCCGCCGGGCCGAGCAGTTCGAGGGCGAGTCCGGCGGTCTTCTGCTGGTGCGTGGTCTGGATCAGCTTGCCTACGGAGGCCCCGGCGCCCGGTTCGAGTCCCGACACCTGCTGCAGCGTGGTGCGCAGGCCGATGCAGGCGAGGGCATGCGATTCGGCGGCGAGGGCACCGATACGGGCGCGCTGTGCGTCGTCCAGCTCGCCGGCCCGGGCGAGCAGGGCCTCGAGGCCGGTGGTGAAGGACATCTGGTCGGCCATGTGCACGCGTTCGTTGCCGAGCGTGTTGCGGGCGACGCGCCAGCCGTCCCCCGCCTGCCCGACCAGGGCGTCCGGCGGCAGCAGCGCGTCGTCGAAGAACACCTCGTTGAACAGCGACTCCCCCGTGATCTCCTTCAGCGGTCTGATGTCGATCCCCCGGGTGCGCGTCATGTCGACGACGAAGTAGCCGAGCCCCCGGTGTTTGGGGGCGTCGGGGTCGGTACGGGCGAGCAGGATGCCGAAGTCGGCCGTACGCGCCGAACTCGTCCACACCTTCTGCCCGTTGACCCGCCAGCCGTCCTCGGTCCGTTCGGCCCGGGTCCGCAGGCTCGCCAGGTCCGATCCGGCGCCCGGCTCGGAGAACAGCTGGCACCAGCGCAGATCGCCGCGGAGCGTGGGCAGCAGATAGCGCTCCTGCTGCTCCTTCGTGCCGTGGGCGAGAAGCGAGGGCACCACCCAGGCGGCGATGCCGAGGTCGCTCAGCCGCACCCCGGCAGCGGACAGCTCCTGCTGGACGGCGAGCTGCTGGAGCGGGCCCGCGCCCAGGCCGTAGGGCGCGGGCAGGTGCGGGGCCGCGTAGCCGGTGGGCGCGAGGGCACGGCGTACGGCAGGCGGGTCCAGCCCGCGTACGGCACCGATGACGTCCCGTGCGGCCGCCCGGTGGGCGTCCGCCTCCTGTGGCAGCTCCAGGGTCAGCTCGCGGCGCACCCCGGAGGCGGCGAGGGCGACGGCCCGGAGCCGGTGGGTGTCGCCCGGTCCCAGCAGCTGCCGTGCCACCAGCGCCCGCCGCAGGTACAGGTGCGCGTCGTGTTCCCAGGTGAACCCGATCCCGCCGAGCACCTGGATGCAGTCCTTGGCACAGCTGTACGCGGCATCCAGCGCGGCCGAAGCGGCGAGGGCGGCGGTGAGAGAACGGACCTGCGGCGGGGCGGTGTCGGCGGCCCGCGCCGCGTCCCAGGTCAGCGCGCGGGCCTGCTCCAGCCGTACGAGCATGTCGGCGCACAGGTGCTTGATCGCCTGGAACCGCCCGATGGGCCGCCCGAACTGCTCGCGCACCGCGGCGTATTGGGCGGCGGTCTCCAGTGCGCGCGCCGCGACGCCGCACGCCTCCGCCGCCAGCAGCACGGACGCCAGGTCGTGCACGAGCTCCGGATCTATGTCGAGCGTGTCCCGTACGAGCACCCCGTCGGCACTCACCTCGGCGGTGGGCCGGACCGGATCGGCGCTGTCGTGGGCGCGCACGGTCAGCGCGGCGGCATCGGCCACGGACCAGACCGTGCCCTGCCCGGACATCGCGGGAAGCAGCAGCACATCGGCCTGCGCCCCCGCGAGGACGGGCGGCGCGGTCCCGTCCAGCACGTAGCCGCCTTCGGCCGGTACGGCGGTGAGGCTGCCGGCCGTGAGGGCGACGGCCGCGGTCCGGGTCCCGCCGGCGAGCGGCGCGGCGAGCTCACCGCGCCCGGCGCGCCGCAGCACTTCGGCGGCGAGGACGCTCGGGAGATACGGCCCCGGCAGGAGACCCCGCCCGGTCTCCTCGACCACGACGGCCAGGTCGAGCAGTGTGCCGCCTCCACCGCCGTACTCCTCGGGCAGATGCACCCCGAGCAGCCCCTGCGCCGCGATCCCGTCCCAGTAGGCGGGCCGCCCTGTGGCCGAGGCGGGCACGTCCAGACACTTGCGCACATACTCCGGCGGCGCGGCCCGCTCCAGCCGGCCCCGCACCGCCTCGGCCAACTCCCTGTGTTCCTGCGTGATTCCGATGCCCATGCGCATCCCCAGGTCGATCGCGACGGATCGGGACGCGGGCAGAGTAGAACACGTTTCAATCTGATGGAAGGTCAGAAGTGCTGCGGATCCGCGGATCCGTTCAGGCGCCGGGGGTGTCCTGTCTCAGTGAGCCCTGCGAAGTCCGGGCACGGGTTGCGAGGGATCCTGCGAGGTCCCGCGTCACCTTGCGAACGAACCCGGCGTCAGGCCACCCGGCGTACCGGGGTGCAGTGATCATTGGCCTACTCGGCCGTCGATCCGCTCGCGCAGGAAGTCGGCGTGGCCGCAGTGCCGCGCGTACTCCGCGATCTGCGCCACCAGGACGTCGCGGAGCTGCTCGTCCCCACCGGGTTCGGGGCCGAGGTCGGAGGAGCCGGCGTTCCGGGTGCCGAGGTCGGTGACGCCGGCCAGGAACCGGTCGGCGAGTTCCACCTCTGCCCGCCACTGCCGCCAGGCGTCCTCCACGACGGCCGGGTCGGCGATCGCGCCGTTGAAGTCGCCGTCGCGGTCTTCGTCGGTGCGGTACAGCTTCGGCGCGTCCTCGCCGGCCATCACCCGGCGAAAGCGCCGTTCCTCCTCGGTCAGGTGCCGCACCAGCCCGAGCAGGGACATCGTGGACGGCGGTACGGAGCGCCGGGCCATCTGTTCGGCGTCCAGGCCCGCGCACTTCATTTCCAGGGTCAGGCGGTAGCTGCGCAGGTGGTCCAGCAGGATGCTGCGTTCATCGACTGCTCTGGCATCCGTCTCGCGCGGGTCGTCGTCCGGATCAACCCACATGTCGGGATAGATGGTTGACCGCGTCCACCGGGTCACCGCTGCTTCACCTGCGTGCTCATCCGAGTCCATGCGGGCATCATCACGGGCCTGGACACCGTCCGCCACCAGATATCGGGCATCTGCGTCATCCGGCGGCCGGCCGGCCGCGTCCCGCCCGCGCAGCGTCCCGGCGAACAGCCCAGCCTCGCCCGAGTACCTCGCGCGGGGGCCGCTCAGGCGCCGGAGGCGCCGCCCATGGCGCGGAGCATGCCCAGGCCGCCGGTACGCAGGAAGCGCACCACGAGCGCCCCCCGCGAGCAGCAGGAAGGCGATGTTGAGCCAGGTCATGTAATCCCAGGACACCCCTCGTCGGGGACCTTCGCGGTGGACTGGTCCGGGACGAGGCCGAGGGCGCCGAAGACGAACTCCACCACGTAGGCGGCGGCGACGATGGCGGCGTAGAACGTCATGGTCCACCCCCGTACGGCGGTCAGGGCGGCCGGAGTCACGCCTCGTGTCGACCCGCCGCGTACCGCCTCGGCCGCCCCTTGTGTTTCTGCATGAAGCCGTCGGATCAGGGGAGCTTGACCTTCACCGCTCCGCAGCCGATACGTTCGGTCTCCGCCTCGACATAGGCGGGCAGCACATCGCGGACGAAGTTCGCGTCCCTGCGCGGCAGATCGAGATCCTCGACCACGAAGACCACCGGACCCGTCTGGCACGAGACCTCGTACACGGCGCGGGTCGGGTTGAGTGTCCCGCCCCCTTCCGTACCGGTGACCCGGGCACCGCCCTTGTACGCCTCCTGGAGGAGGATCCCGGCAAGCGCCGGATCCAAGACCGTCGTCAGTCGTACCTCCGAGCGGCCCCCGCGCCCGGCGTCGCACGTCCTGGCCGCCCCGGCGTCGCCGCCGAAACGGTTCACTTCCAGATCCTTCCGGTAGGTGGCAGGCAGTTCCAGGCCCTTCACACCGCAGAAGGTCCTGGGCCTCACGTCGTCCCATCGGGGAAGGCCCGGCAGCGCATCCGGCGTCCGGTACGTGCCTGTGCAGCCCATGTCGCGGATGACGCCGTTGGCCGCGGCGACGACCACCCGCGTCATGGCGTCGCGGTCCTCCCCGTCGTATTCGCTCTGCGTGTCGAAGTCGTGCTCGCCCAGGGCCACATCGACGACTGTGGGGCCCTGGGTACTGTCGGGCCTTCCGGTGCAGCTCTGGGGCAGGGCAAGCCAGGCCCGGGAGGCGGAGACCATGCCGGGCAGCCCGTCGCCGAGCGTGACCATACGGCTCGACAGGAACTCGGCGGGCCAGCGCCGCCCGTCCTTGCCGTACAGACCGTCCAGGGTGTGCACGCGGATGATCGCCTGCCGGCGTGCCTCTTCGTCCTTGTAACTGGTGATCCTGCACTGCCCGTAGGACAGGGACGCCACGCTCGGATCGCGCCGCAGGGCCTGCTCGTCGACCTCGAGCCGACGGTCGCCGAACAGCGCGGAAACAGCCGAGTCGTCGAGCGAGTCCCAGCACGGGTCGGGCTTCAGCAACGGCAGCGTGTCCGTCTGCCAGGCGACCACTCCCGCCCCGAGCAGCGCACCGACCAGTCCGGCCACGGTCGCTGCGCGAGCGGTCCGGTGACGCAGGAAGCGGCGCAGGAGCGAGGGCCGGACATTCGTCGCCGGCGTCACGTCCGTCTCCTGTCCGGGGTCGCCGCCCCGGGCATGCTTCTCGGCTTCGGTCCCGGCCCTGGTCCCGGCGTGGTTCTGCCCGATCCCGGCCGCCTCACCTTCCGCTTCCGTCGCCTCCGTCCCCTCAGCGTTCTCTTCAGCCCCGGGACTGCCCGTCATCACGCCTCTCCCCCGGTCCCGCACCTGATGCGGTTGCCGACCGACTCGACAAAGTTCGCGAACGCACCGTCCAGGCTGGGCGAGGCGCTGCTCCGCAATCCGCCTCGGACGTCTGCGTAGAACACGGTCTTCCGCCCGTTGCAGGTGGACCGCACCAGCCCCTTGTCCGCTCCCTCGGGAAGCCCCTCGAAGAGTGCGGCCATACGCGGCGCCGACGCCATCACATACTGCGCCGCCGGCTCGTCCGGCTCACCCCGCGAGCTCCACACCACCGAGCAGGTCTGCAGTTCGTCGTTCACCGCACCCACCTGCTGCCGGTAGCGGTCGCCTTCGCCGAACTCGAAGGTCACGCCAGGAATCCGGCACACCGGCTCACCGGCACTCTCGTCGTCCTCGGCAACGGTCGCCATCGGCGACGTCATACGCAGCGGATCGCCCGGCGCACAACCAGCCTTCTCCATCCCGGTGTTGGCCACCTCCAGCAGCATCCGGGCGACATCGGGCCGGGTGCCGATCGAGAAGGGCATGGCCCGCCTGCCCAGATGGCCGTCGCCCCAGCTTTCGCTGCGGATCGTCACCACCGACGGCCGTCCGTCCACGTCGCACGCCTCGGGCAGGACGAGCATCGCCCGGTCACCGCCCACCAGCCCGTCGAGTCCGTCGGGCAACGGCGAAGCGGAACCGTGGAAGTAACGCGCCATCCACGCACGGCGCTTGTCGGCCTCGGCCGGGACGGGCCCGTACTCGACCGTGACGCTCTCCTCGAAGGTGAGCGGCTCGTCCGAATCGCTGTCGTCGACGGTCGAGGACACCTCGACCGTGCAGGTGGCGCGATGCCGTTCAGCCGAGGGTGGGGCCGACTCGGTGCCGCGGCGCTCGGAGCCGGACTTGGCGAGGGCATCCTCACCGAGGAAGTCCGCGCCGCTGTCCTCCTGCCACGCGCCCCAGCAGTAGGCGTCCCGGAAGGGCCAACTGTCCGTCGCATACAGCCCGATGCCGGTCGCGAACACGGCCCCGGCCACCACGCCGACGAAAAGCGTTCCGCGTCGTCTCCTGCCGCCACCCATGCCATTCCCCCTTGCGAACCGCGAAGTTCAGAGCAAACGCACCGATGGTACGCGCGCCGGCCTCGCGGATCCCGGGTGAGGGGGTCAGGCAGTCAGAGGCCGCCCTCGGCCGCGGCTGCGACGAATGCCGCGAAGGCGGCGGGGGTGGTGAGGAAGGCGGGGCCGTCGGGGTTCTTGGAGTCGCGGACGGCGATGTGGGGGGTGAGGTGGGCGACCTCGACGCAGTCGCCTCCCGTGTCGGAGCTGTAGGACGACTTGCGCCAGGCGGCGGGGCCGAGAGGGGCGCACTCGATGCACTCGCCACCGCTGGAACCGCTGTAGGACGACTTACGCCACTGCACGCCGGTCACCTTCTGGCTGCTGCCCATAACGTTCCTCCAGTACGCGAGCGATCAGTGCCGCCGAATCCCTTGGGGAGAGGGCTGCCGCTTGCAGGTGAGCGTAACCGACTGAACGCTCCCTGATCACTTGCGGATTGGCTGTCATATGGCCGAAGTCGTAGGTCTCCGAGTAGAAGAGATCCGGGTCGTCCTCGAAGCGCAGGAGGGTGAACGATCCCATCATCCCCGCGTGCTGACCGACCGAATACGGGAGAACCTGGATTTGGGCCCACGGCCGGTCCAGCATCCCCAACAGGTGGGCGAGTTGGTTACGCATCACCTTGCGGCCACCGATCTCCCGGTGAAGCGCCGCTTCGTCCAGCACCGCCCACAGCACGGGCGGGTGCTCGCGCTTCAGGATGCGCTGACGCTCCATGCGCGCAGCGGCCATCTCGTCGAGACGGTCCGGATGATCGACGCCCAGCACTGCCCTCGCGTACTCCTCCGTCTGCAACAACCCGTAGACCAACTGCGCCTGGTACGTGGAGATGTACGCCGCCTTCGCCTCCATCTCCGCATACGGCTGAAACCAGTTCGGTAACTGGCTTCGCAGCACCAGCCCCACCAGCCGCGAGAACAGCCCGTCCGTCCCCAGCGCCGCATCCACCCGCTCGCTGAAGTCCCGCGTCGGCACCTTCCTCGCCGTCTCGATCTGGCCGACCAGCGAGCCCGTGCAGAAGATGATCGAACCCAGCTGCCCTTGTCTGAGGCCCGCCTCTTCCCGCCGGCGGCGCAGCTCGGAGCCGTAGTAGTCCAGCGGCGAGGCGCTGGGATCGAGGTCGCGAATGTGGACCATGGCGACGGTCACCCCCGTTGTGCGTCTGACTCGTCGCCGAGCGTAACCAAAGCGCTGCGCGCAGGTGATGTGAATCACGCAACCGACCTCGCCCCCGGAAGCTACCCGCCCGTAGGGCACCATGGCCCAACCCGCACCACCCGCTCAGGAGGACCCACGCATGGCCGCCGCCACCCCGAAGCCCGAGATCCTCGCCGCATTCGAGGCCGCCAAGGGGTTCATGCCCGTCGGCGAAGGGCTGGCCCTGTACGCGGCCGCAGCCGAGGCAGGCACGCTCGGGCTGCCGCTGCTGGAGGTCGGGACGTACTGCGGGCGGTCCACGATCCTGCTCGCCGACGCGGCCCGCGAGGCCGGGACCACCGCGATCACGGTCGACCACCACCGGGGCAGCGAGGAGCAGCAGCCGGGCTGGGAGTACCACGACCCGACGGTCGTGGACCCGGAGGTCGGCCGCATGGACACGCTGCCCACGTTCCGCCGCACGCTGCACAAGGCGGGCCTGGAGGACCACGTGATCGCCGTCGTGGGGCGCTCCCCGCAGGTCGCGAAGGCGTGGGGCGGCAAGGTCGGGCTGGTGTTCATCGACGGCGGCCACACCGACGAGCACGCCACGAACGACTACGAGGGCTGGGCCCCGCACGTCGCCGAGCGCGGGCTGCTGGTCATCCACGACGTCTTCCCCGACCCGGTCGACGAATGGACCGGCCAGGCCCCGTACCGCATCTACCTGCGGGCTCTGGAATCCGGCGCGTTCACCGAGGTCTCGGCGACCGACTCCCTGCGTGTCCTGCGCCGCACGGGCCAGGGAATCTGAGCCACCGGGTCAGCGCCCGGCTAGCATCGCGAGCGTGTCGTACGACGAGAACCCCAGCTCTGCCACCGGACCGCGCCGCTCCCGGCGCGGTCTCCTCATGGTCGCCGCACTGGTGCCCACGGCCTTGGTGGGCTGGCTGGCGTGGCAGGCGGTGAGCGGCCCCGGGGGAAGCGAGTCCCCCAAGGGGACGGCGATCCCGACCACTGCGGGCAAGCCCGGTGACACCGCGCCCCCGGCGTCCCCGTCACCCTCCCTCGTCGCCCCCACCTCCACCCCGGCGCCCTCGAAGGGCACGTCGGGGCCACTGGCCGGCAAGGTGGTCGTCATCGACCCCGGACACAACCCCGGCAATTTTCGCCATTCCCGGGAAATCAACCGTCTCGTGGACATCGGCACGAACAGCAAGGAATGCGACACAACCGGCACGGCCACGAATGCCGGGTACACCGAGGCCGAATTCACCCTTGATGTTTCACACCGTCTTCGCAAGCTCCTGGAAAAGCAGGGCGCACGGGTCGAATTCACCCACGACAACGACCGCCCCTTCGGCCCGTGTGTCGACGAACGAGCACGATTCGGCAACAAGGCCGAGGCCGACGCGGTGATCTCCGTTCACGCCGACGGCTCGGCGGTCGGCAACCGCGGCTTCCATGTGATCCTCCCCGCCCTGGTCACGTCCGGCACCGCGGACACCTCGAAGATCGTGGGCCCCTCGCGCGACCTGGGCGAGCGGATCGTCGGAAAGTTCGTACGGGCGACGGGCAGCCAGGTCTCCAACTACGTGGGCGGCAACACGGGGTTGGACGTGCGCAAGGATCTCGGCGGTCTCAACCTGTCCGACGTGCCCAAGGTGTTCATCGAATGCGGCAACATGCGTGACCCCAAGGACGTTGCCCTGCTGACCGACCCGGGCTGGCGACAGAAGGCGGCGCAGGGAATGGCGGACGGTATCAGCAGCTACCTCGGCCAGTGACGCGGTAACTGCGATACCCGGCAGACGGCCGGAACCGGCAGGCGATAGATTCACCTCTACGATGGGGAGTCACCCCCGAGCTCCACGTCCGTGCACACCGCCGCACAGGCGGCAGCGACGACCGCCCCGATGAGACGACGACGAAGGAATTACACGTGAACATCCGCTCCCTCACTCGAGGCGATGGCGTGGTGATCGGAGCAGCGGTGGTGCTGTTCATCGCCTCGTTCCTTGCCCTCAACAGCGTGGACTGCCCCTCGGGTGTCGACTGCTCGGACTTCGACAGTGCCAACGCCTGGGACTCCCTGAGCCTCCTGATGAGCATGTTCCTCTCGGGAGTCATCGGCGCAGCTCTGATCCTCGTGGGCCGGAGCATGCCGGGTCGCAAGGTTGCCGGCCTTGACCTCGGCCAGTTCGGTGTGGCCTTCACCGTGTTCGCGGTCTGGACGGCGTTCTGGACCATCATCGACATGCCCGGCGACGCGGGCGCAGGCATGATCCTCGGCCTGCTCTCCACCATCGCCCTCGCGGGCGGCGCCGTCGCTTCCCCGCTCGTGGCCGCCCTCAAGGCCCCCCTCGTCGGCGCCCCCCGCCCCGCCGCCCCGCAGCCCTACGGCGCCCAGCCGCAGGCCGGCGGCTACGGCTACCCGGGTGCCCAGCAGCAGCCCTACGGCGCCCAGCCGGGTCAGGCCCAGCCGTACGGCGGCCAGCCCGCGGGCGGCCCGGCTCCCGCCCCCGTCGAGCCGCAGCAGGGCGGTTCGCCCTCGGACTTCACGCCGTTCTGGTTCGCGGTGCCGGTGGCCCGTCCGCTGTACGGCGAGGACGGTTCGCCGAGCCCGATCGCCGAGCTCGCCCCGGGTACCTGGTACCTCGCGGTGGAGCAGCGCGGCCCCGGCCTGGTGGCCCAGACGCAGGACGGCCGTCGTGGCGTCCTGCAGGACACCACGGGTATCCAGCGCGGCTGATGCCGCAGCGACACCTCACGGCCCCTCGCCCTTCCGGGCGGGGGGCCGTTGGCGTACCCTGACGCACCGTCAAAGGTCGCAAGCGGGAAGGACCGGCCATGCGACTCGGACTCGCGCTCGGCTACTGGGGCCGCGGCCCCGACCCCTCCCACCTCGCGCTCGCACGCGAGGCCGAACGGCTCGGCTACCACTCGGTGTGGACGGCCGAGGCCTGGGGCTCCGACGCCTTCACCCCGCTCACCTGGATCGCCGCGCACACCTCGCGGATCCGGCTGGGCACGGCGGTGGCGCAGATGGCCGCCCGTACCCCGACCGCGACCGCGATGCACGCGCTGACGCTGGACCATCTGTCCGACGGCAGGATGATGCTGGGGCTCGGCCTGTCCGGTCCGCAGGTGGTGGAGGGCTGGTACGGCCGCCCCTTCCCGAGCAGTCCGCTGACCGCGACCCGCGAGTACGTCGACGTCATCCGCCAAGTCCTCGCCCGCGAGCGGCCGGTGGAGCTGTCGGGACGCTTCCACCCGCATCCGTACGCGGGGGACGACGGCACCGGCACCGGGAAGCCGCTCAAGGCGATCACCCATCCGCTGCGCGCCGATCTGCCGCTGCTGCTGGGCGCGGAGGGCCCGAAGAACATCGCGCAGACGACGCGGATCGCCGACGGCTGGCTGCCGTTGTACTGGTCTCCGCTGCGTACGGATGTCTACGCGGCCTCGCTCTCCGACGTACCCGACGGTTTCATGATCGCGCCGATGGCCCGGGCCAGGGTCTGCGACGACATCGCCGAGGGCCTTCTGCCGGTGAAGGCGATGCTCGGCTTCTACATCGGGGGCATGGGGCATGCGACCCGTAACTTCCACGCCGATCTGATGGCGCGCATGGGGTACGAGGCCGAGGCCCGCCGCATTCAGGAGCTGTTCCTGGCGGGCCGGAAGCAGGAGGCGGTACTGGCGGTGCCGGACGCCTTCGCGGACGAGATCTCGCTGGTCGGACCACGTGAACGCATCGCGGAGCGGCTGGAGTTGTGGCGCAAGGGACCGGTCACGGATCTGCTGGTCACCGCCCCCGACCCGGACACGCTGCGGGTCATCGCCGAGCTCAACAGCTGAAACGAACGCGTCATCCGCCGAGTTGGGACGTGGTCGGAATCCGGTCGGTGACCGTGGCGCCGGCGCTCTTGCCCGCTTCCTTCACACCGTTGATGACGGACTCGAAGGCACCGACGTCGGCCGCGCCCGCCTGGCCGCTGCGCAGCTTGGTGCCGAGCTCCTTCAGCGACTCGATACCGGCGGTCAGCGGAGCGACGGCCTTGGAGAGGAGGGGGTCGGCCTTGGCGTTCGCGGTGGCGGCCTTGAGCCGGTTGTACGCGAACGTGCCCGCAAGACCGGCCTTGACCAGGGCGAAGGTGCGACCCTCGGCGCCCTTCTTGAACTTGCCCTCGCGGTAGGGCTTCACGATCCACTGGTACGTCGCCCCGGCCGCGAGGCCCGCGTTGGCGACGAACCGGGTCTTCGCGAACTTCTGCGCCTCCGCCGACGCGGTGGGGCTCGCGGACGCGCCCGCATCGGATCCGTCGCCGCCGCCGCACGCTGTGGCCCCGCCGAGCAGGGCGCAACACACCATCAGGGCCACGAGGGCGCGGCGTATCGGAGCGTTCGGTGTACTGGGCACGGGCACGGCTGACCTCCGGGGCGGACTGCCTCCGAGGCTCTCCCCGGGGCCGCCGGGGTGCCACCTGGGTTGACCCGTACGGGTTTCACGCGCGCACAAGCGGCAAGACGAGGGCCATGAGTACACGTCAAAGCAACGGATTGCTCGCGGCCAGAATCATCGTGGTCGTCGCGGACGTCATGGCCGTCATCATCGGCCTGTGGATTCTCATGTACCTGCTGGACGCCAACCGCGCCAATGCGCTGGTGGGCTTTGTGCAGGACTCGGCCCGCTGGCTGGCCGCCTGGTCGTACGACCTGTTCACCTTCGACAAGGCATGGGCGCGTGTGGTGGCCGGCTACGGTCTCGCGGCGGTCGTGTACCTGTTCATCGGCCACGCGGTGGCCGGGCAGCTGCGCCGGCACTAGGTGTACGGCCTTCCGGCACCTCTCACCACCCCTGTCCCCTGCGAGGCCGCCCAGGGGCGGGCAGGCTGAACTCCCCGCTCAAGGCGGGGAGTTCAGCTGGCGGCGGTGTCGTCGGCCCGCAGCCGCTCGGCTGCGTCCCGGTAGGCCTGGGTAGCGCGGACGAAGTAGTCGAAAAGGACGTCGAGCTGCTCGGCCGAGTACCCGCCGAGGATCTCGCCGACCTTCTGCCGGGCGGGGGTCATGACCCGGTCGAGGCCGGCAGGGCGGCCGACCGGTACGACGATGACTTTGCGCCGGTCGCCGGAATCGGGGGATCGGCGGACGTAGCCGGCCTGCTCCAGCCGGTCGATCAGGCGGGTGGTCGGTCCGGTCGTCAGGCCGGTGCGCGCGCCCAGTTCACCGGGGGCCATCGCACCCGCCAACTGCAGGATGTTCAGCGCGTACAGGTCGGTGGCGCCGAGGTCGCAGGCTCGGGCGCTCGCGTGCCCGTGCAGCATCACCGCGCTCAGGTACTGGCGGTAGATCTGGCTTGCGTCGGGTCGCATGGCCGGTGTTGACACGGGCTCCTCCACTCCATAATCTCTTCCCCAAGGAAGAGAAATTACTTGGGAAGTAACTTCCTTGAGGAAGTTATCACGAAGGGGGACCCATGCCCGTCACCATCACCACACCCGCCGGACCGGTCCCGGACCGCACGCGTCGCCGCCACACCGTCAAGCACGTCCTGGGCGTCATGGAGCGCATCTCTTTCCTGTTCTCCGCCCGGACCGGGCCGGAGGTCGAGAAGTGACCGCGCACACCGCTGCCCAGGGCTCCGGCATCTCGGACGACACTGCGATCCGCGCTCTGCTGCAGCGAAGCTGCGACGCCTGGAACCGCGGCGACGGCACCGCCTACGGCGAGCTGTTCACCGCGGACGCCACCGACGTGACCTTCACCGGCACCGTGTACCACGGCGGCCAGGACATCGGTCGCGCCCACCAGGCCCTGTTCGACAGCTTCCTGAAGGGGACCCGGCTGGCCGTCGAGATCACCGGCATCCGCTTCTACGGCCCCGACACCGCCGTCGTCACCACCCGCGGCGATGTCCACAAAGGCCGTCCGAAGGAGCTCGGCAAACTCGCGACGTACACCGTCGTCCGCGAGACGGACGGCCACTGGCGGATCGCTGCAGTTCAAAAGACCCGGCACAAACGCCTGCTGGAGACCATCTCGTTCAGGCTGCGGCCCGCGACCAGGCCCGCCGCCCGCTGAATCACGCCCCGCAGCCGGCCGGCACAGCCCACCCAGCAGGAGGACCACTGTCATGGCCGCAGGGAGCAGACCGGCCGACGCCACAGCGGCGGACCGAGCCGGTGACCGGAGCGAGCACAGGCATCCGACGGGAGTCCGCCCGCCGACTTGCCGAAGCCGGCTACCGGGTGATCGCCGTGGCCCGCGCCCCGGACCGGCTCCGGTTGCTGACCGGCGAACTCGGCCCGGACCACGAACGTGTCCCCGCGAATCTCGCCCGTCCACCGGCCGACAGCAGGTCGCCGGCATGCGCGAACGTGCCTGTCACCCCACTGCGCAGCAGTCCGGCGCCAGCCCCCGCGGCAGGCGCTCGCCGCCGAAGACCGCCGTCGTGGCCTCGTCGCCGCCCAGTACCGCGACCGCGAGCAGCAGCGAACCGGCCGTCCAGGTGGTCAGTTCCTCCGGCCACATCGCCTGGCTGCCCTCGAAGACGTACCCCGTCCAGTACATGCCGCCATCGGCGCGCAGGTGCTGGATGGACTGGAGGATCTCCAGCGCCCGGTCGGACTCGCCCATCGCCCACAACGCCAGGGCCAGTTCGCAGCTCTCGCCGCCGGTCACCCACGGGTTGGGCAGGACGCACCGCACGCCGAGGCCCGGTACGACGAAGTCGTTCCAGCGCTCCTCGATACGGGTCGTGGCCGCGGCTCCCGTGAGCGCGCCGCCGAGGACCGGGTAGTACCAGTCCATGGAGTAGCGGTCCTTGTCGAGGAAGCGCTCGGGGTGGTGGCAGATCGCGTGGGCGAGCGCCCCCGCGGCGAGCTCCCAGTCGGGCTGCGGCTCCTCGCGTTCCTCCGCGATCGCCAGTGCACAGCGCAGCGCCTGGTGGATCGAGGAACTGCCGGTCAGCAGCGCGTCGTTGACGGCCGTGCCGTCCGGCTCGCGCTTCCAGCCGATCTGGCCGCCGCTCTGCTGCAGCTCCAGCACGAACTCGACCGCGGCGTACACGACGGGCCACATGCGGTCGAGGAAGGCGTCGTCGCCGGTGGACAGATAGTGGTGCCAGACGCCGACAGCGATGTAGGCGACGAAGTTGGACTCGCGGCCGAGGTCGGTGGGCTCGTCGGCGTTGCCGTCGTGGTAGGCGGCGTACCAGGAGCCGTCCTCGTTCTGGTGCCGGGCCAGCCACTCGTACGCGCGGGCCGCCGCCTCGTGCTCGCCGGCCGTGTCCAGGGCCATGGCGGCCTCGGTGTGGTCCCACGGGTCGAGGTGGTGCCCACGGAACCACGGGATCGCACCGTCGGTGCGCTGCCCGGCGAGGATGCCGGCGACGGTCTCGGCGGCCTGCTCGGCGGTCAGGACGCCGTCCAGCACGAGGTGTTCCGTCTTGGCCAGGTCCGTCGCCGGTCGGGCGGGGGGCACGGCCGGCTGCTGTCCGGTGGACGGATTCCCCGGGGTGCGGCCGGGGCGGCGCGAGGTCGTCACGCGCCGACCTTCGGCAGGTGCGGCTTGGTCGCGTACGCCACGAAGCTCTTGCCGATCAGGGGGTTCAGCGCCTGCTCGGCCACGCGCGTCGCCAGCGGCTTCTTCATGATGTCCCAGACCAGCAGCTTGTGGTACGCCCGCACCGGCAGCGCCTTGTCGTTGTCCACGCCGAAGGCGCACTTGAGCCACCAGTACGGCGAGTGCAGCGCATGCGCGTGGTGGGTGCCGTAGGGCTTCAGGCCCGCCTGCTTCATCTTGCCGAGCAGTTCGTCGGCCTTGTAGATACGGATGTGGCCGCCCTCGACCTCGTGGTACGCGTCGCTGAGCGCCCAGCAGATCTTCTCGGGGCCGTAGCGCGGCACGGTCACGGCGATCCGGCCGCCGGGCCTCAGGACCCGGACCATCTCCGCGAGCACGCCCTTGTCGTCGGGGATGTGCTCCATCACCTCGGAGATGATGACGACGTCGAAGGACTCGTCCGGGAACGGCAGGTTGAGCGCGTCGCCCTCCATCGCCGTCGCCGTCGCGCCCTCGGGGGCCTCACCGGCCTCCTTCATCGCAGCGAACCACTTGGCGACCTCGCGGATCTCCTCGCCGTTCTGGTCCAGGGCCACGACCTGCGCACCGCGCCGGTAGCACTCGAAGGCGTGCCGGCCTGCGCCACAGCCCAGGTCGAGCACGCGGTCGCCCGGGGCGAGCGGGAAGCGGGAGAAGTCGACGGTCAGCACGGGGGTCTGCCTTCCTGAGGGGCGGAGCTGGGGGGTGCGGGTGGTTCAGCGGGTACGGGCGAGAGTGACGCGCCGGGAGGTGGCGATGGCCTCCCGATAGCGTTCCGCGGTGCCGATCGCGGCCTGCTTCCAGGTGAACCGTGACAGCACCCGGGCGCGGCCCGCGGCGCCGAGCCTCGCCCGCAGGTCCGGGTCGGCCAGCAGCCGGCGCAGTGCGGCGGCCAGCGCTTCGGCGTCGCCGGGCGGCACCGCGAGGCAGGTCTCGCCGTCCGCTCCCGCGACCTCGGGGATCGCGCCGCCGGTGGTGGCGACCAGCGGGGTGCCGGTCGCCATGGCTTCGGCGGCCGGCAGCGAGAAGCCCTCGTACAGCGAGGGCACGCAGGCGATCTGGGCGCTGCGCACCAGGTCGACCAGTTCGGCGTCCGAGATGCCCTTGACGAACCGGACGGCGTCGGCGAGGCCGTACCGCTCGATCAGCTGGGCCACCGGGCCGTCCTCGGCGCGCTTGCCGACGACGACGAGATGGGCGTCGGGGTTCTCGGTGCGCAGCTTGGCGAGCGCCTCGACCAGGAACACCAGCCCCTTGAGCGGGACGTCCGCGCTGGAGGTGGTGACGATCCGGCCGGGGACCTCGGCGACCGCCGGATTCGGCGAAAAGAGGTCGGTGTCGGCGCCGATATGGACGACGTGGATCCGCTCGTTCCGGACGCCGAGGTGGTCGACGATCTCCTGCTGCGAGGAGCCGGAGACGGTCACGACGGACGGCAGGCGGCGGGCGACCCGCTTCTGCATCCGGGTGAAGCCGTACCAGCGGCGCACGGAGGCACGGCGCTTCCAGTCGGCCGCCGCGTCCAGGTCCAGCTGCCGGTCGACGGTGATCGGGTGGTGGATGGTGGTGACCAGCGGTGCGCCGAGGTCGCCGAGCAGTCCGTAGCCGAGGGTCTGGTTGTCGTGGATGACGTCGAACGCGCCGCGGCGGGCCCGCAGATGCCGGCGCGCCCGCAGCGAGAAGGTCAGCGGCTCGGGGAAGCCGGCGGTCCACATGGTGGCGACCTCGAGCGCGTCGATCCAGTCGCGGTACTCGTCGCGCCCCGGGGTGCGGAAGGGGTCCGGGCTGCGGTACAGGTCGAGGCTCGGCAACTCGGTAAGCGGAACGCCCTCGTCGAGCACGGGGTAGGGCTGGGCGCCGATCACCTCGACGTGGTGGCCGAGGCGCGCGAGCTCGCGCGACAGATGACGGACGTAGACGCCCTGACCGCCGCAGAACGGGTTCCCCTTGTAGGTCAGCAGAGCGATGCGCAGCGGTGCGTCATCGCCGCCGGACGTGCCCGCACGGGGGCCGACCTCTATGGCCTCTGCGGTCACCCACGGCCCCCTTCTCACTGCGTTTTCGCCGGAGCGTAATAGCTCACGGTAATCTAGAACAAGTTTCAGACTTGATCGGCCGGAGGCTTTGAATCTACCGGCAGGTAGCGCGACTGTGACCGGCGGATCAGGTGATTCGCGCCACGGCGGGAGCCCCTGCCATGCTGTGCGATCCGGAATCGTCCAGGGAACAGGACACATGACTGCGGAAGCCAGGTCGGCAGGGCCCACATCAGCGCCCCTGACAGAGCGGCAGGAGGCGCGCCGCCGCCGCATCCTGCACGCCAGTGCCCAGCTGGCGAGCCGGGGCGGTTTCGACGCGGTGCAGATGCGCGAGGTCGCCGAGTCGTCGAGCGTCGCCCTCGGCACGCTCTACCGCTACTTCCCGTCCAAGATCCATCTGCTGGTCGCCACCATGCAGGATCAGCTCCAGCACATGCACACCACGCTGCGCAAGCGCCCGCCGGCCGGGGAAAGCGCGGCGGAGCGGGTCGCCGAGACGCTGATGCGGGCCTTCAGGGCACTGCAGCGCGAGCCGCATCTCGCGGACGCGATGGTGCGGGCGCTGACCTTCGCGGACCGCAGCGTGAGCCCGGAGGTGGACACGGTCTCGCGGCAGACCACGGCGATCATCCTGGACGCCATGGGCCTGGAGAACCCCACGCCCGAGCAGCTCTCGGCGGTGCGGGTGATCGAGCACACCTGGCACTCGGCGCTGATCACCTGGCTGTCGGGACGGGCCTCGATCGCCCAGGTGAAGATCGACATCGAGACGGTGTGCCGCCTGATCGACCTGACGGCCCCACCGCCGGCCGAGCCGGCCGCGCCCCCGAGAGGACGCGGCCGCGCGTAACCGGTGCCCTACGACTTCATGTTCTTCTTCATGATCTTCTCCAGCTCCTTGTTGATCACCTTCTGGCACTCGGCGCTGTTGTCCTCGGCGCCGAAGGTGACCACCAGGAACGTGTCGGCCCGGCCGTGGGAGCTCGCCGTCATGGTCCAGCCGCTCTTGCGCATGGACGTGATGACCGCCCCCTTCTCCTTGTGTTCCCGAGGCTGCCCCCAGCCGCCCTTCTCCAGGGCCGCCAGCGTCGCGTCGTAGGACTTCTTCGGGTCGGCGGCCTTCTCGGCATCCGCGTGCCAGGAAACCGCGCACTCTTTGAGTGAAGCAGGGAGACCCTCCGACGGCTCCTCGGTGAAGCCTGCCGCCGTGGCCGCGTCCTCGATCTCCTTGGCGGCCGCGGCGGCGTCCAGGCTCCCGCCCGCTTCCGCCGGAGCGGCGGACGAACCGGAGCGCGACGTCCCGGGCTTGTCGTCCTTCGCACCACTGCATCCCGCCACCAGCAGCACCACACCGACGGCCGCGGCCGCCCACCTCGCCTTGCGCACAGGTCTCCCGCTTCACATCGCGCACGGGCCCCCTGCCCGCGCGGTCAAAGGCGCAGTCTGGCACGGATGTTCGCGCGGGCATTCGCACAGGCCGACTCCGGGCGGTGGGGGACGGTGGAGCGGACGGTGAACCGGACCGGACCGTGGGGCGGACCGCGGAGCCAGGCCCTGTCCGGGCGATCTTGTCGGGCCTAGTCCTCGGGCGGGAAGACCGGCTCCCCGCTCGCCAGCAGGGTGATCATGATCGCCTCGACGGGGCAGTTCTCCGCCGCTGCGAGGATCTTCTCGTTGGCGTTCGCGACGTCGGCCTGCGGGCGCGACTGCCGGGCGGTGTCCAGCCGGAACCCGTCCGGCGCATGGCCCACGCACATCCCCGAGCCGATACAGACACCCCGGTCCACCTCGACGTGCCAGCGGTCCCCCATCACTGCGCCCCGTAGCCGGCGGGCAGATGGATCATCTTGTGTTCCAGGTACGAGCCGTAGCCCTCGGGCCCGAACTCCCGCCCCAGACCGGAGTTCTTGTAGCCGCCGAACGGCCCGAGCATGTCGAGGCTGAACGTGTTGACGTTGTACGTCCCCGTCCGCACCCGGCGCGCGAAGTCGATGCCGTGCTCCACGTCGGAGGTCCACACGCTGCCGCTGAGCCCGTACTCGGAGTCGTTCGCGATCGCGGCCGCCTCGCTCTCGTCCCCGTACGGCAGCAGACAGATCACCGGCCCGAAGATCTCCTCGCGGGCGATGCGCATCGTGTTGTCCACGCCGCCGAAGAGCGTCGGCTCGACGTACCAGCCGCGTTCCAGACCTGCCGGGCGGCCACCGCCGGCGAGTACCTTGGCACCCTCCTCCTGGCCGATCCCGATGTAGTCCAGCGAGCGCTGCTGCTGACGGGCGGCGACGAGCGGGCCGACCTGGGTCGCCGGATCCAGCGGGTCGCCGACGACCAGTGCCGAGGCGGCGGCGGCGAAGGCCTCGGCGATCTCGTCGTACCGGCTGCGCGGCGCGAGGATACGGGTCTGGGCCACGCACGCCTGCCCGTTGTTCATCCAGGCCGCCGGGACGATGCCGTCCACGGCCGTCCGCAGATCCGCGTCGGGAAGGATCACGGCCGCCGACTTGCCGCCGAGCTCCAGGGTGACGCGGGTGAGGTTGCGGGATGCGACCTCCATGACGCGCTTGCCGGCCGCGACCGAGCCGGTGAAGGAGACCTTGTCGACGCCGGGGTGCCCGACCAGGTACTCGCTGACCTCGCGGTCCGCCGGGAGGATGGACAGCACCCCCTCGGGCAGCCCGGCCTCCTGGGCGATCTCGCCGAGGATGTACGCGTCCAGAGGCGATTCGGGCGACGGTTTGAGGACCACGGTGCAGCCCGCGAGCAGCGCCGGACCGAGCTTGGCGGCGGCGGTGAACTGCGGGACGTTCCACGGCACGACGGCGGCGACGACCCCGACGGGCTCGCGGCGCACCAGGATCGGGCCGAGCACGCCGTCACGGCGCTCCTCGTGCGCGAAGCCGCGGGCGACGGTGATCGCCGAGTCCCACACCATCATGGCGCCGAGCGCCTGGGCGAGAACGCTCCAGGAGTAAGGGGAGCCGTTCTGCGAGCTGATGGACCTGGCGATCTCCTCATGGCGTACGGCGATCGCGTCCTTGATCCGGCTGACGACGGCGATCCGCTCGTCGAGCGTCGCGCGCGGCCAGGGCCCCTCGTCGAATGCCTTGCGCGCGACGGCCACCGCCCGGTCGACATCCTCGCGCGAGGCGTGCGGGACGCGGCCGATGACCTGCTCGGTATGGGGGGAGACCACCTCGATGGCGTCGCCGCCGAGGGGGTCGGTCAACTCTCCGCCGATGAACAGTTTTCCGTGGTCGATGAGCTCGGTCATGACTGCTGCCTCCCGCTGGGCCGCACTATCTGACACTGTTTCAGAACTGAAGAACTGATACCAGTTCTAGTTGAAGGAGTCCACGGCAAGTACGAAATAGCCCCCGACCAGTGGTTTCCCGCTGGTCGACCGGGCTCGGTGCTTCCTCCCTCAGGCACGCAGACGGCGCCGCCTCGACCGGGTCGGGAGCAGGTCCGCAGTCCTTCCTGCCGACGGCAGCGACCCACCGCTTTGCGCAGCGCCTGTCCGCTGACGTTGCCGTCAACTACTGCCGTCACACCATGCCGAAGCCCCGCCAGGAGACACCTGACGGGGCTTGGAATGCATTCGCGAATTGCACCCTCGGCTGTTCAGACCTCGAACATCAGAGCATCTCTGCCCACCTCATAGATCTCGATCGCACCACGAGAATGCTCCGTGAACTCCTCCCAGAATCCGGGCGATTGCCAGGCAGCAGGAGAAATCGTGAGCGACCCGTCCCACTCGACGGACGTCGTCCACGACGGATGCATGTTGTGATCGACCACTTCAAAGAGCCGCGAGTCGAAGAGGGGTGGAAGCTCACCCCTGCGAAACTCGATCCTGAAGTAGTTCGGACCCTCCGTCTGGCAGTACACCTCAAGGACCACATACACCTGCCCTTGGCGCAAAGCATCCGCCCCCTGGCGAACGCTCTGCTCATGGCCTTCGGTGCCGGTGAATCTCACTTTCACGAGGCGCTCCCTCTACGGTTCATGACGACCTTGTAGTCAAAGTCGTACATGACCTCGCCCGACACTCGATTCCTGTAGTAGTGCACCTGAAAGTCGCCGTAGGGTCCTTGGTGAGTCTCGGTGCTGTACTTGCCCCACTGCGAAGCCCCTCCGCGTTCTGCGAATCGCGCCTGAAGTCCCTTGTTCCCCATTTTCGTTCCAGGCATCACCAACCTGGAACCAGCAATCGCATCCGGCGTCAACTCTCCACTCCGAGTGAACGGCGAGTTCGCTGACTCCAATCGCAATTTCTGCGCGAGCTTCTCCCCCTGGAGAGAGCCAGATGGAACATCGCAGTTGCTGTTGTGAACCAGGACCGGAGTCTTACCCGCCAGCACATAGTACGAGTGGACATCGCTGACCGTGAGGTCATGCGTACGCTGCCGGCCCCGCTGGTCGAGAACTGCGGTCACCGGAAGGGGCGAGCCCGTCGAGCTGCGCAGTTCGTCGCCGACCCGGACGTCCCTGGCGTCCGTCCACCGCTTGGCGTCCGCCAGCCAGAACGGATGGTTGTCGGTCGCCGTGACAGTCGCGGGACCCCGGTCGGTGGTGACGGTGAGCCGCGTGAAGTCCTTGTCGTCCTCGGTGGTGATCAGGTTGGTCACCGGCCGTGCTGAGGTGAGCCTGCGTTCCGGTTCGGTGGCGGCCACTCGGTCCCCGACGCGGATGTCTTCGATGGCCCGGTGGGTTCCGTCGGCGAGGAGGACCTGTGTGCCGGACGGGAAGCTGTGGGGCTTCGCACAGTTGGCGGCGTCCCGTTCCCACCGCACCCAGTCGACGAGTTGCTTCACCTCCACCGCCGCCAGGGCGCGGGCGTCGATCAGGGTGTTGGCTCGAAGCGGAATGCTGTAGCGGACCGGCCTGCCGCCGCCGGCCCGGGACTGGGCCTCGGCCTGGGCCTTGTACCTCGCGGCGACCGAGGTGTAGACCGCTCCGGCACCCGGGTTGGAACAGGTCAGCGTGCCGGAGACGCTGTTGCCGGTGACCGGGAAGGTGCCGCGTCGGCTGATGCACCGGCCGGCGGACTGGCCGCCGATGGAGAAGTCCGCGCTCAGAATGGCGGTGACCTCGCCCTTGGTGATGCGCCCCTTCGCCCTGCTGGAGACCTGCCCGGTGAACTTCTGGTGGGCGGTGCAGCCCGCCGAGCCGCAGTTCATGTCCCCCGAGCCGTCGAGGGTGAAGTTGATGCCGTGGTCGCTCGCGCCCTCGAGTTGCCTGGTGTGAGCCAACAGGGTGTTGAACATCGCGTCCACGGCAGCACCGACGACCGGAGTGAGGTCCATACCCTCGGAGTCGCCCGCTGCCAGCGGCCCCGTGGTCACCCTCGGGATCTCGGTCGCCGTCTCCCCGTTCCGGACCTTGTCGACCACCTCGGACAGGTCGTAGGGCTCCAGGCGCAGCACCCGGTTCGGCTCCTGCTCGGTCACCAGCAACCGGCCTGCCGAGGTGTCGACCCCGAGCGCGGGCGTCCCCTCCACGGTCAGGGGGCGCTGCCGTGAGTCGTCCGCCGACGGCGCCTCGTCCACCTCGTCCAAGGCCTTCGACAGCACGTCCGCCAAGCTCGACGGCGTTGGCATGCGCTTCAGCGCGTCGCCCAGGAGTTGGGAGCCGTCGTCCATCCCGAGCATCCACTCGCTGGGAGTCTTCGTGCCGGGCTCGACGTCCGGGCCGGGCGAGGGGTCGTCCTGCCACCGCATGAAGGTCTTGCCATCGATGTGAAGGACGTCCCGGCCGTGCTTCTCATTACCGGAGCCCGTAGTTCCGAACTGGCTTCCGCCCGCGGTGACAGTGATCTCGTTCTCCGTGATACCGGCGAACGAGGTGTCCTGGTAACGCAGCCCCGGGGCCTGGGCCAACGCGTCAACGGCCCGTATGAACGGCTTCAGGTTCCGCTTGGCCGCCCTCTCTCCTGAGTCGGAGTCGGAGTCGGAGTCGTTCCCCCAGGCCAGCAGCCCGGCCGCCAACGCCAGGACCAGCGTTCCCACCCCGCCGAAGAGCAGCATGCGCTGACGTCCGGTCAGCACCTGGAGCCTCAGCATCCACGGACGACGCACGGGAGCCGGGGGGTGAGCAGGCGGTGGCGGCACGAACGCCGCACCTGACGGCGGCCGGCCCTCGGCCGGCGACTGACCTTCGGCGGGGCCCGGCTCCGTCATGACGGCCTCCTGCATGGGGTCGACGGCATTGCCGCGTCGAGACCGCGGCTTGGGTGACCACGCCGAACACCGTTCTGGCAAGCGCCGTCGACCGGCCGCAAGCGGCATCCGATCGTGGGCTGCCCCGGATTGCTGCACCGGGCTGCTGAAGGCCGCGTCCCCCTGGGGCCGGAGGCCGCGGCGTCTCCCTCCGCCCGGTCCACGGCGTCGGCCGCTCGACGCAGCAGCTCCTCCGCACGGCCGCATCCGGCCCGGCACGACGCCATCAGTCGGCCCGCACGAAGCTGAGCAGCACACCGGTGCCGAGCCACGGCTCGACCCCACAGCACTGCCAGCCTGTGCCCTCAATGGCCCGGATCACTTCGTCGACTCCGCGGTCCATCCGCTTGACGGCCCGTTTCCCGTACACCGGCCGGTTGAGGAAGAGCTGCACCGTGTGCGTCGTCATCCCCGCTTCCCGCGCCTTGCGGGCCTCTCGGGCCAGGCTCCACAGGTGGCGCCGCTTCATGCTCGTCATGTGATACCTCCGTGTCGTCTCGGCGGGCCGGACCCGTGCCAGGTCCTCCCACACCGCGTGATCGGCGACCGCGCACACCGCCGCGTTCCGGCTGGGCAGGTCGGTGGCGACCAGGACGTGACGGCCGTCGTGCCGCCGCGCCCAGGCGCTCCAGGCGCCCGCGCCGCCTCCGATCCGGCCGACAACCGGGCCGCCGGCAACGCAGATCCGGCAGCTGCCGTCGGCCAGGCCGTACAGAACGAGGCCGCAGCGGCCCAGGAGCTGTGCAACCTCAGGGGTCATGGCACCTCCGTGGGCCGGGCGCGAGGCTCCGGTCGCAGGCCGCTGCGTTGCGGTGCCGCCCCCCGTACGGCACCGCAACGCCGCGGTTCCTGCGCTGACTTGCCAACGGTGGTGGACGCCGCTGCAATAGCGATGAAATTCTGATGATCCGTGATGACCCAGGGGGTCGGATGGCCATGGGGGCGCTGCCGGAGGAGCTGCACATCGCGTTACTCGGCCCGGTGCAGGCACGGCGAGGCGGCCGGGAGGCGGCCATCGGCCCGGCCCGCCGGCAGGCGGTGCTGGCGGCGCTGGCGCTGCGCGGCGGCCGGCTGGTCAGCCACGAGCAGTTGATCGACGGAGTGTGGGGCGAACGGCCGCCGCGGACGGGCCGGCGAGTCCTGCCCAGCTACGTGTACGCGCTGCGGCAGGCCCTTGACGTGCCGGGTGCCGGGCAGGACGAATCGGTGATCCGCGGCGGGTCGGGCGGCTACCGTTTCGCCGCACCGGTCCGCCTCGACACCGCACGCCTCACCGAACTCGCCGCGGGGACACGCCGGCTGCTGGATTCCGGTGACCCCTCGGGGGCGCTGGCCGCCGCTGAGCAGGGCCTGCGCCTGTTCCGCGGGGAACCGTTGGCGGGGCTGCCCGGCCCGTATGCGCTCGGGGAACGGCAGCGGCTGCTGATCGAGCGCCGGTCCTTGCAGCAGCAGCGGCTGGAGTGTCTGCTGCGGCTCGGCCGCGGAAGCGAGGTCCTCGCGGACCTGGCCTCCCCGGACGCCGCTCATCCACTGGACGAGCAGGTGCTGGCGCTGAGGATCCGGGCGCTGTACGGCACGGGCCGGCAGGGCGAGGCGCTCGCCGCATACGAGGGGCTGCGGCGGCGGCTGCGACAGGAGTTGGGGACGGCACCGTCCGCGGCCCTGCGGGACCTGCACGCGGCAGTGCTCCGTCACGACGACACGGCCGTGATCGGCGGCTCGGTCACCGCCGACAGCTCCGTCGTCCCGGATGCAGCACCCGCCTCGAAGGCCCCCGTGGCAGCTGCCTCGCGGCTTCCCCGGACATCGCCGCCGGTGTCCTCGCGGGCCCGGCCGCTTCGCACGGTGAACGAACTCCCTGGAAATGCGGGTAAGTTGGTCGGCCGTGTCGCGGAGGTCGCCGCACTGACCGCGCCCGCTCCCCAGGACGCCGTCACCGTCGCGACGGTGGACGGGCCCGCCGGGGTCGGGAAGACATCGCTGCTGGTGCACGCGGCGTGGACGCTTCGCCCCCAGCACCCGGACGGCGTCCTCTTCCTCGATCTGCTCACGCACCACTCACCGGCGGGCGACCGGCCCTTGACGAAGCGGCTGCTCCAGCGGCTGCTGCGCACGCTCGGCATGGCCGACGCGGACGTCCCCCAGGATCGCGACGACCTGATCGCCTCATGGCGCGACGCCACCAGCGGGTTGCGGCTGCTGCTCGTGCTCGACGACGTGGGAAGCGCCGCGCAGGTGCGGCCACTGCTGCCTGCCGGTCCGGGCAGCCGCGTGCTGGTGGCGGGACGGCGCAGGCTGACCGGACTGGACGCGGACCGGTGCGTGACCCTGGAGCCACTGCCGGCCACCGACTCGATCGGTCTGCTGCGCCGGCTGATCGGCGAGGCGCGCACCGACGCCGACCCCGAGGCGGTCACCGACCTGGCGCGGCTGTGCGGGGGCCTGCCGCTGGCCCTGCGGATCGCGGGCGCGCGGCTCCAGCACCGGCCGTCGTGGTCGCCGGCCCACCTGGCGGCGCGGATGGCGCGGGAGGAGCGGCGGCTGGGCGAGCTGAGCGCCGGGGACCGTAGCGTGGAAGCTGCCTTCCACATGTCCTACGAGCAGTTGAGTGAGGCCCGGCAGCGGGCGTTCCGGCTGCTCGGGCATGCGCCGACGCCTGAGTTCGACGCGTGGACGCCGGCGGTGATGCTCGGTGTGGGCGTCGACGAGGCGGAGCTCGTGCTGGAGGAGCTGTACGACGCAAGCCTGGTGCTGCAACCGGGTCCGGGGCGGTATCGCCTCCACGACCTCGTGCGGGTCCACGCCCGGAAGCTGGCCGACGCCCGGCCCGAGGAGACGGCGCAGGCCCGCCGGCAGGTACTGGAGCTGTATGTGCAGGCGGGCCGGCTCACCGGTGACGACGGCCGGGAACCGGACGGGGCTCCGCAGCGGTTCGACTCCGCGCGGGACGCGGCGCGATGGCTCGACGAGGCGGGGCCGGACCTGGCGGACGTGCCGGGGTATGCGGCGGCGCACGGCGAGGACGTCCTGGCGACACAGCTGGGTGTGGCGCTGCGGGACTACTTCCTCCACCACGACCGCTACGACGAGGGACGTGCGGCGCTGACCACGGCGCTGGAGGCCGCGGAGCGCGTCGGGGACCCTGCGCTGCGGGTCCTGGTGACGGCGTCGCTCGGGCTGCTGGACTACCAACAGGGCCGGACCGCGCAGGGGGGCGACTGGTTCCGGCAGGCGCTGAAGTGCGCCCGCGAGAGCGGCGTCGAGACATTGGCGGCCCAGCCTCTGCTCGGTCTGGCCATCCAGGACTTCCTGCCGGGGCGGTACGACGCGGTGGCGGCCACCATCGACGAGGTGCTGCCGGTCCTGGAACGGGCCGACGACGAGTGGGGGGTGTCGCTGGCGCTGGCGATGCGGTCGATGAGCCGGTTCATGCGGGGGGAGGTGCACACAGCGTTTGCCGACGCGCGGGCGGCGCTCGCCGCGGCGGAGCGCAACGGCCGCCCGATACCGATCAGCCAGCGCCTGCTCTCCCTTGCGGACGGTCATGAGGCGCTCGGCGAACGGGGGGAGGCGCGGGCGGTGCTGCTGCGGGGTGAGGAACTGCTGCGCGAGGCCGGCGACCCGCTGTTGCTGGCGTTGACGCTGACACGGCTGGGGTCGGTCACGGACGACCTTGCGGAGGCGGAACGCCGCCATCGCCAGGCGCTGGCGCTGCACGCGGGCATCTCGCGGCGCTCGGAGCCGCACCGCACGCGACTCGAGATGGAGATCCGCCGCCGCCTGGGTCGGTCGTACGCGGCGGCAGGAGCGCGGGCACGGGCACGACGGGAGTTCCGGGCGGCACTGGCCCTGGAGCGAGCGGCAGAACACCCGGAGCTGCAGGAGCAGTTACGGGCTTCGCTGGCGGAGGCGGACAGCGAGTGACCCGGCGTCACCGGCGGGGCGCCCGGGCGTCACCGACGGGGAACTGTGCGCGGGTTCCCGGTCGGTGCGGGCCGAGGACCCGAACGGTGGAGCTTCGACGGAGCCCGCGGCAGGCCGACCGGAGCCCGTTCGCCCCTTGCGGACATTTCCGCAAGGGCTTCCCTGCAGCGTCCTTGCACGCCATCCTGACGGTGCATCAGTTCCACGTGACCACAGGGGGCAACGAGCGTGCCGTCGACGAAGGACGAAGCGGGACACGAGCCGAGAGGCGAACGGACGAGCGCGCCGGAAGGCCGTCCCTCCACCACCCGGGCGACCGACCCCCACGTGACCGACCACGGCGGTGGGGTGCGCTCCCTCCGGGTACCCATTCCGGACAACCCCCTCGGGCACACCCTGGTCCATCTGCTCGACACCGACCGCGGTCCCGTCCTCATCGACACCGGCTGGGACGACCCCGCGTCCTGGGACACCCTCACCGCCGGCCTGACCGCGTGCGGCACCTCGGTCGCCGAGGTCCACGGCGTCGTCGTCACCCACCACCACCCCGACCACCACGGCCTGTCCGGACAGGTCCGCGAGGCGTCCGGCGCCTGGATCGCGATGCACGCCGCCGACGCCATGGTGGTACGCCGCACCCGGGAGGCCGAGCCGGGGCTGTGGCTCGACTACCTGGCCGACAAGCTCACCCGGGCCGGCGCCCCCGAGGAGCACACCGCCCCGCTGCACGCCGCCCGCGCCGCCGGGCACACGGGCAGCCTCCCCGGGCTGCGCGCGGCGCTTCCCGACCGGGAGATCGTCCCCGGCGAGCTGCTCGACCTCGCGGGCCGCAGGCTGCGCGCCGTATGGACCCCCGGCCACACCCCCGGCCATGTCTGCCTGCACCTCGAGGAGACCCATCCCGCCCGGCTCGCGGGCAACGGCCGGCTGTTCTCCGGCGACCATCTCCTCCCCGAGATCACCCCGCACATCGGCCTGTACGAGGACCCGGACGACGCCACGGTCACCGACCCGCTCGGCGACTACCTCGACTCCCTGGAGCGCATCGGCCGCCTCGCCCCCGCCGAGGTGCTCCCCGCGCACCAGCACGCCTTCACCGATGCGACCGGCCGGGTCAGGGAGCTGCTCGTCCACCACGAGGAGCGCCTGGCCGGCCTGCTCGCCCTGCTGGCGCAGCCGCTCACCCCGTGGCAGGTCGCCGAGCGGATGGAGTGGAACCGCCCCTGGGACGAGATCCCCTACGGCTCGCGCAACATCGCGGTCTCGGAGGCGGAGGCCCATCTGCGCAGGCTCGTGAAGCTCGGCCGCGCGGAGGTGGTGCCGGGCAGCGCACCCGCCCTGTACGTGGCGTCCGAACCGTGACCTTGCCCTGTGACCTGCGCCCCGCCGCCGCCCGGTGACCGGCCGGTACAGTAAGCATGTCGTCATCATGCCCGTACGGGGGGAAGCCGGTGCAAATCCGGCACTGACCCGCAACCGTGAGCCGCCGTCACCGGCGGCGAGTCGGAATGCCTCGTACGCGTTCGTGACCGGCTCGTGCTCACCGGGACCCGCCCGGTGGCCGGCACCGTCGAGGGATACGGAGCCGAGCCTGGTGCCTCAGTGTGCCTGCGCCCGGCCCTGAAGCAGGAGAGGCACCACCCGCCATGACCACCGTTCGCCGCTGCGCAGCAGCACTCGCCGTCTCCGCCGCGCTCGGACTGGCCGTGGTACCGGCCGCCTTCGCCGCGCCGAGCCCCACCCCGTCCGCGGCGCTGCCGTCCGGCCTGTACGGCACGGGCGACCCGACGTATGACGGTGTCTGGCGGCAGTCGCTGGCGCTGCTCGCCCAGGACACGGCCGGTTTCGTGCCCGCCGAGGCGGCCGTGGACTGGCTGACCGGGCAGCAGTGCGCGGACGGCGGCTTCCCCTCGTACCGCGCCGACGCGGCGAAGGCGTGCGACGCCAAGCTTCCGCTGGACACCAACGCGAGCGCCGCCGCCGTGCAGGCACTCGCCGCGCTCGGCGGGCAGGACGCCGCCGTGGACAAGACGGTCGGCTGGCTGAAGTCCGTACAGAACAAGGACGGCGGCTGGGGCTACAACCCGGGCGGGGCCTCCGACGCGAACTCCACCTCCATCGTCATCGGCGCGCTCGCCGCGGCCGGTCACCAGCCGGCCGACGTGACGTCGAAGGACGGCAGGACTCCGTACGACGCGCTCCTGACGTTCGCCAAGCCGTGCGGCGGCAAGGACGGCGGGGCGTTCGTGTACCAGGTCAAGAGCCCCGGCATCGTCGCCGACTCCACCGCTGCCGCGGTGCTCGGCGCGCACGGCAAGGGCCTCGTCGTGACGGCGGGCTCGAAGGACGGCAAGGGCACGGCCTGCGAGAAGGCGACGACGATCGAGGGGGCGGCCCACAACGGCGCGGCGTACCTCGCGAACGGGCTTGCCAAGACCGGGTACTTCAACACTCCGCCGATGCCGGGCGCCGAGGACTCGGCGCCCAAGCCGGACTTCGGGAACACGGCGGACGCGGTCGTCGCACTGACCGCTCAGGGCCTGACCGAGCAGGCGAAGAAGCCGCTGACGTGGCTGGAGCAGAACGCGGCCGCCTGGGCCAAGGAGAGCGGCCCCGCCGCCTATGCCCAGCTGATCCTCGCGGCCCACGCGGCCGGCGCGGACCCGGCCGACTTCGGCGGCCAGAACCTGGTGACCGCGCTCAACGCGACGGGCCCCGCGCCGAAGAAGGCGTCGCCCTCGCCCGCCCCCTCCTCGCGTGACGAGAAGAAGGACGAGGAGTCCGAGTCCCTGTCCATGTGGTGGATCGTGGGTGCGATCTTCGTCGCCAGCGTCGGCGCCGGCTTCCTGATCAGCGGCCGCAGGAAGCCGCGGCAGTGATGCGCACGCGTTTCCTGGCGTTCGTGCTCGGCACCGTCCTCACGGTGCTGAGCGCGGCGCCCGCGCAGGCGGCCGGCTACCGCTACTGGTCGTTCTGGCAGAGCAGCGGGGCGAAGTGGACGTACGCCACCGAGGGCCCGGCCACGGCGCGGCCCGCCGACGGGTCCGTGAACGGGTTCCGGTTCTCGGTGAGCGAGGACAGCGGGGACTCGGCGCAGCCGCGCCGGGGCCCGGACTTCGCGGCGATATGCGCGAAGACGCCGGCGAAGGACGGCAGGAAGCGGATCGCGCTCGTCATCGACCCCGGCACGGCGGGCGACGCCCCTCAGAGCGAGGCCCCGCCCGCGCTGCGCACGGCGTGCGCGCAGGTCGCGGAAGGCGCGACGAGCGCGGAGGCGCTCGCGGCAGTGGCGAAACCGCTGCGCTACAACAGCCAGGCCCTGCTGTGCGCGATCTCGGGCTACCCGAAGTCGGGCTGCGGCGAGCAGGTCTCGGCGCAGGAGAGCCCGTCGCGGGACGCGAAGGACAGCTCGGGCGGCGGCCCGTCACTCGGTGTGGTGGCGGGCATCGCGGCGGTACTGGGTCTGGGCGTGGCGGCGCTGTGGCAGTCCCGCCGCCGGCGCACCCCATGACGCCTGCGCCTGCCCCAAGGCCGCACGACCCGTCCGGCCCGGCCGCCACGCAGCCCACGTCGGACGCCGCCTCCTCACCGGAGGCGGAGGCCCGCCGCGAGCCCGTGCCGGGCAATGCTTCGGCTCGCGGCATGTCCGGTGCGCAAGCGGACGAGTCCGCGCCGCCACGCGAGGTGCAGCCCGTGCCGGGCAACGCCTCCGCGCCGGCCGACCGCCGCCGCTCCGAGACCCTGCCGGACGGCACATCGGGCGCGCAGCGTCGGCAGCACGGTTCCCAGGCGCCGCGCGCCGCTGTCGGCGGCCCGGCATCCGGCCCGGCCGCCGGGCACGGCCCGTCGCCCGGGGCCGCACAGCGCGAGGCTGTTTCCGCCGGCGGGCGCGTCGCGGACGGGTGTCCGCCCGCGGCCGACAGCTCGGCCGGGCGCGCGCGGCGCACAGGCACGAGCCGCTCCTCCTCTGGCGGGACCGGGGTCGGCGGCGACCCGGGCGGCCGCCTCCTCCGCCGGCTGCGCGCGCCCGAGGCCGCTCGCAGCAACGCCCTGCATGCCGGGGCCTGGTGGGTGTGGGCGCTCGGGCTTGCCGTGGGCGCGTCACGGACCACGAATCCGCTCCTGCTCGGGCTGCTCGTCGGCGTCGCCGGGTACGTCGTGGCGGCCCGCCGCACCGACGCGCCCTGGGCCCGGTCCTACGGTGCGTTCGTCAAGCTCGGGCTGTTCGTCATCGCCGTCCGCGTGGTCTTCTCCGTCGCGCTCGGCTCCCCCATCCCCGGTACGCACGTCATGTTCACGCTGCCCGAAGTGCCCTTGCCCGACTGGGCTCAGGGCGTACGGATCGGCGGGCGCGTGCACGCGGAGCAGCTGGTGTTCGCGCTGTACGACGGGGCCAAGCTCGCCACTCTCCTCATCTGCGTCGGCGCCGCGAACGCCCTCGCCAACCCCGCCCGGCTGCTCAAGTCCCTTCCCGGCGCGCTGTACGAGGCCGGCGTCGCCGTTGTCGTCGCCATGACCTTCGCGCCCAACCTGGTCGCCGACGTCTTCCGGCTGCGCACCGCACGCCGGCTGCGCGGCCGCCCCACCGGAGGCGTCAGGGCCGTCGCCCAGATCGCCCTGCCGGTGCTGGAAGGCGCGCTGGAGCGGTCGGTCGCGGTCGCCGCGTCGATGGACGCGCGCGGCTACGGGCGCACCGCCGAGGTCCCGCCCGCCGTACGCCGCACCACCACCGTCCTCACTCTCGGCGGGCTGCTCGGCGTGTGCGCGGGCTCGTACGGACTGCTCGCAGCGGCGGGCGCCGCCTACGGGGTGCCGCTGCTGATCACCGGGCTCCTCGCCGCCGTCGCGGGCCTGTGGCTCGGCGGCCGCCGCTCCGTGCGCACCCGCTACCGACCCGACCGGTGGGGTGTACGGTCCTGGCTGGTCGCCGCCTCCGGCATGGCGGTCGCGGCCCTGATGATCCAGGCAAACGTCCAGGACCCGCAGGCGCTGCACCCCGGCGTCGTACCGCTCACCGCGCCGACGCTGCCGCTGTGGCCCGCGCTGTCCGTGCTGATCGGCCTGCTGCCGGCGTTCGTCGCCCCCGTACCCACCGCTCCCGCAGGACCCAAGGAGTCGACCCCGTGATCCGCTTCGACGATGTGTCGGTGACGTACCGCGACGCCGGCGTGCCCACGATCAGCGGCGTCGATCTGACCGTGCCCGAGGGCGAGTTGGTGCTGCTCGTCGGACCGTCGGGAGTCGGCAAGTCGACTCTGCTGGGGGCCGTCTCCGGACTGGTCCCGCATTTCACGGGCGGCACGCTGCGCGGCCGGGTCACGGTCGACGGCCGCGACACCCGCACCCACAAGCCCCGCGAACTCGCCGACCTCGTCGGCACGGTGGGCCAGGACCCGCTCGCGCACTTCGTCACCGACACGGTCGAGGACGAGCTCGCGTACGGCATGGAGTCGCTGGGCCTCGCCCCGGACGTGATGCGCCGACGGGTCGAGGAGACCCTGGACCTGCTGGGCCTGGCCGACCTGCGCGACCGCCCGATCGCGACGCTCTCCGGCGGCCAGCAGCAACGGGTCGCGATCGGCTCGGTGCTGACCCCGCACCCCAAGGTGCTCGTCCTCGACGAGCCGACGTCCGCGTTGGACCCCGCTGCGGCGGAGGAGGTGCTGGCGGTGCTCCAGCGCCTGGTCCACGACCTCGGCACGACGGTGCTGATGGCCGAGCACCGCCTGGAACGAGTGGTGCAGTACGCGGACCGGGTGGTGCTGCTCCCAGGCCCGGGCCTGCCCCCGGTGACCGGCGCCCCGACGGAGATCATGGCGCAGTCGCCGGTCCATCCGCCGGTGGTGGCGCTGGGCAGGCTGGCGGGGTGGGATCCGCTGCCGCTGTCGGTGCGGGACGCGCGGCGCAGCGCGGGTGCGCTGAGGGAGCGCTTGGAGGGCGTCGCTCCGGGAGAGGTCACGCCGGGGGCCGTGCCTTCGGGGGCCACGGCCCAGGCCCCTGCCCTTCCGGCCGACGGCACGCAGGCAGCGGCTGCGCCGGCCGTCGGCACGTCGACCGTGGCCCCGGCTCCCGCCCTCGGGAGGACGTCCACGCGTGCCCGGGCGCGCTCGGGGTGGCTCTTCAAGCGGCGGGCGGGCTCGCATGACGCCGCACCCGCGATCGACGCGCAGTCGCCGGAAACGAGCGGTCCGGTCGGCGACCGGATCGCCACCGTCACCCGCCTCGCCGTCCGCCGGGCCCGCATCGAGGCCCTCCGTGACGTGACCCTCACCGTTGCCCCCGGCGAGACCATCGCCCTCATGGGCCGCAACGGGGCCGGGAAGTCCACCCTGCTCTCCTCCCTCGTCGGCATGGTCGAGCCCACCTCCGGCAGCGTGACCGTCGGCGGCCGCACGCCCCACCGGACGGCGCCCCGCGAGCTGATCCGGCAGGTCGGGCTCGTGCCGCAGGAGCCGCGGGACCTGCTCTACGCGGACACCGTCGGCGCCGAGTGCGCTGCCGCCGACGCGGACGCCGGCGCCGAGCCCGGATCGTGCCGCGCGCTCGTCGGCGAGCTGCTGCCCGGCGTGCAGGACGGTATCCACCCCCGCGACCTCTCCGAGGGGCAGCGCCTCGCCCTCGCCCTGGCCGTCGTGCTGACCGGCCGCCCCCCGCTGCTCCTGCTCGACGAGCCGACCCGCGGCCTGGACTACGCGGCCAAGGCCCGCCTCGTCTCCGTACTGCGGGGCCTGGCCGACGGCGGCCACGCCATCGTGCTGGCCACCCACGACGTGGAGCTGGCCGCCGAGCTCGCCCACCGCGTGGTCATCCTGGCCGACGGCGAGATCGTCGCCGACGGCCCGACGTCCGAGGTCGTCGTCTCCTCCCCCGCCTTCGCACCCCAGGTCAGCAAGATCCTCGCCCCTCAGCCCTGGCTGACCGTCTCCCAGGTCAGGGACGCACTGTGAGCACACGAACGCGCCCCGTCCGCCTGGGCCCCCGCTCGATCGCCGCGCTCGCCCTCATCACCGCGATCGGGGTGATCGCCTTCGGCTGGCCGCTGCTCGCGGACCCCGGTGCGACGGTCACCGCACATGGCGAGGACGCCCCCTGGCTGTTCGCCGCCCTGCTGCCGCTCCTCGTCGGCGTCGTCGTCGCGACGATCGCCGACACCGGCATGGACGCCAAGGCCGTGGCGATGCTCGGGGTGCTGGCCGCGGTCGGGGCCGCGCTCAGACCGCTCGGCGCCGGCACCGCGGGGCTTGAGCCCATGTTCTTCCTGATGGTGCTCAGCGGCCGGGTTCTCGGCCCCGGCTTCGGCTTCGTGCTCGGCGCGGTCACCATGTTCGCGTCCGCGCTGCTCACCGGCGGGGTGGGGCCGTGGATGCCGTTCCAGATGCTCTCCATGGGCTGGTTCACCATGGGCGCCGGGCTGCTGCCCGGACCGGAGCGGCTGCGCGGTCGTGCGGAGCTGCTGATGCTCGCCGCATACGGGGCGGTCGCGGCCTTCGCGTACGGCACGATCATGAATCTGCAGGGCTGGACGTACATCGGCGGGCTGTCCTCCGGGATCGCCTTCGACGCCGATGACCCGGTGCAGGAGAACCTGGTGCGATTCCTCGCGTACTGCCTCGCGACCTCGCTCGGCTGGGACCTGGGGCGGGCGGTGCTCACCGTCACCCTGACCCTCACCCTCGGCGCCACGCTCCTCAAGGCACTGCGCCGCGCCACCCGCCGTGCCGCCTTCGAGGCCCAGGTCACATTCGAGGCCCCGAAACCCTCCTCGGAGGGGTGAGGCACCCCACAGGGCCCGGGTCCCCAACGATCGGACCTAGTAGTCGGAACAGGGGGCCGAAAAGCCCCTCAAAACACCCGCCGACCTGGCGAAACGCACTACATACACCATTTGGGCCTTAGACCCCTCCTACCCCGTTCGCGTCGTATATACGGGTGAGCCCGGTCACGGCGCGAGCTCCGCCGCCCCGGCTACAACTGTTCTCGTCGCAAGGGCAGCAGGGCCTCGAAGCCCAGCACACGAGCCCGGCTCGGCCCGCCCCTCGCGACAGAACCGACCCCGAACGTTAGGCATCACCTTGTCCCGCTCGATGATCACCCGCTTCACTGCCCGCAAGAAGTCCGTCGTCGCCGGTACCGCCGTGCTCCTCGGTGCGGCCGGTGCGGTCATGGGGACGACGTCGACGGCCTCGGCCGCGACCGCCACCCCCCAGCAGATCGCCAAGCAGATGATGCCCGCCGCCCAGTTCCAGTGCTTCGACAAGATCGTGGAGCACGAGTCGAACTGGAACCACACGGCGTCCAACCCGTCCTCCGGCGCCTACGGCCTGGTCCAGGCCCTGCCCGGCGGCAAGATGGCCTCGGCCGGCGCCGACTGGAAGACCAACCCCAAGACGCAGATCAAGTGGGGTCTGGAGTACATGAACGAGCGCTACGGCAGCCCGTGCGGCGCCTGGAACTTCTGGCAGGCCAACCACTGGTACTAAGCCGCCAGTAACCCTTCGAAGGGGCTCCGAAGCGATACGTCGCTTCGGAGCCCCTTCGCTTTTCCGCGGTCCTCCTCGCAAGCGTGCGTGACGAAACAGGTGACCGGCCCGATCAGGAATCGAGAAGCACCGGAGCCGAGCCACAGCTAGCGTGACCGCCATGGAGACGGAGACCGCGAAGGCGGTCCCGCCCAACGGACGGAGACACGAAGAGCATGGCCACGAGGACGAACACGCAGTCGCCTGCGCCGCACACCGCCGACAGCCACGGTCTGATCCGCGTGCACGGCGCGCGCGAGAACAACCTCAAGGACGTCAGCATCGAGATCCCGAAGCGCCGGCTGACGGTGTTCACCGGAGTCTCCGGCTCGGGCAAGAGCTCGCTGGTGTTCGACACGATCGCCGCGGAGTCGCAGCGGCTGATCAACGAGACCTACAGCGCCTTCGTGCAGGGCTTCATGCCGACGCTGGCGCGGCCCGAGGTCGACGTACTCGACGGACTGACGACCGCGATCATCGTCGACCAGCAGCGGATGGGTGCCGACCCCCGTTCCACGGTCGGCACCGCCACCGACGCCAACGCGATGCTGCGCATCCTCTTCAGCCGGCTCGGGAAGCCGCACATCGGCCCGCCCAGCGCGTACTCCTTCAACACCGCCTCGGTCCGGGCGAGCGGCGCCATCACCGTGGAGCGCGGTGCCAAGAAGACGGTGAAGGCGACCTTCAACCGTACCGGCGGCATGTGTACGCACTGCGAGGGCCGGGGCTCGGTCTCCGACATCGACCTCACCCAGCTCTACGACGACTCCAAGTCCATCGCCGAGGGCGCGTTCACCATCCCCGGCTGGAAGTCGGACAACGTGTGGACCGTGGGGATCTACGCCCAGTCGGGCTTCCTCGACCCGAACAAGCCGATCCGCAGGTTCACCGAGAAGGAGATGCAGGACTTCCTCTACCGCGAGCCGACCAAGGTGAAGGTCAACGGCGTCAACCTCACCTACGAGGGGCTGATCCCCAAGATCCAGAAGTCGTTCCTGTCCAAGGACAAGGAGGCGATGCAGCCCCACATCCGGGCGTTCGTGGAGCGGGCGGTCACCTTCACCACATGCCCCGAGTGCGAGGGCACCCGGCTCAGCGAGGGAGCCCGGTCGTCGAAGATCAAGCAGATCAGCATCGCCGACGCCTGTGCGATGGAGATCCGCGACCTGGCCGAATGGGTCCGCGGCCTCAAGGAGCCGTCGGTGGCGCCGCTGCTCACGGCGCTGCTGCACACCCTCGACTCGTTCGTGGAGATCGGCCTCGGCTACCTTGCGCTGGACCGGCCGGCGGGCACGCTGTCGGGCGGCGAGGCGCAGCGCGTCAAGATGATCCGTCACCTCGGCTCCTCGCTCACCGACGTCACCTACGTCTTCGACGAGCCGACGATCGGACTGCACCCCCATGACATCCAGCGGATGAACGACCTGCTGCTGCGGCTGCGGGACAAGGGCAACACGGTGCTCGTCGTGGAGCACAAGCCGGAGACGATCGCCATCGCCGACCACGTCGTCGACCTCGGTCCCGGCGCCGGTACGGAGGGCGGCACCGTCTGCTTCGAGGGCACCGTCGAGGGGCTGCGGGCCGGCGGCACCGTCACCGGCCGCCATCTCGACGACCGGGCCGCGGTCAAGGAGACGGTGCGCAAGCCCACCGGCACGCTGGAGATCCGCGGAGCGACGGCGAACAACCTGCGAGACGTCGACGTCGACATCCCGCTCGGTGTGCTGACGGTCGTCACCGGCGTCGCCGGCTCCGGCAAGAGCTCGCTCGTGCACGGGTCGATCCCGGCGGGCGAGGGTGTGGTGTCGGTCGACCAGAGCGCGATCAAGGGCTCGCGACGGAGCAACCCGGCGACGTACACCGGACTGCTCGACCCGATCCGCAAGGCGTTCGCGAAGGTCAACGGCGTGAAGCCGGCGCTGTTCAGCGCCAACTCCGAGGGCGCCTGCCCCACGTGCAACGGCGCCGGCGTCATCTACACCGACCTGGCGATGATGGCCGGCGTCGCCTCCCCGTGCGAGGACTGCGAGGGGAAGCGGTTCGAGGCATCGGTGCTCGAATACCACCTCGGCGGCCGGGACATCAGCGAGGTGCTGGCGATGTCGGTGACCGAGGCGGAGGAATTCTTCGGCGCCGGCGAGGCGCGCACGCCGGCCGCGCACAAGATCCTCGAGCGGCTCGCCGATGTCGGGCTCGGCTACCTCACCCTCGGCCAGCCGCTCACCACGCTGTCCGGCGGCGAGCGGCAGCGGCTCAAGCTGGCCACGCACATGTCCGAGAAGGGCGGCGTCTACGTCCTCGACGAGCCGACCACGGGCCTCCACCTCGCCGACGTAGAGCACCTGCTCGGCCTGCTGGACCGGATCGTCGACTCCGGCAAGTCGGTCATCGTCATCGAACACCACCAGGCGGTCATGGCGCACGCCGACTGGATCATCGACCTCGGCCCCGGCGCCGGCCACGACGGCGGCCGGCTCGTCTTCGAGGGCACACCCGCCGAACTCGTCGCCGCCCGCTCCACCCTCACGGGCGAACACCTCGCGGCCTACGTCGGCACCTGACGAGGCCCTCGGGGACACCGCGAGCACCACGGCGTTGCTAGGATCGCCGACCCATGGACGCGACCGCACGGCACGAGATGTTCGCCCTCCCGCCGGGGAAGGTGACGCTGTCGGACCGTCGGACGCAGCGCAGTTGGGCGGTCGAGCTCGCGCCGTACGAACTCGCGGCGTCCCCGATCACCCAGGCGCGGTACGCGGAGGTCACCGGCCGGCAGCCGAGCAGCGCACAGGGCGATCGGTTGCCGGTCGAGGGCGTTTCGTGGCTGGACGCGGTCCGGTTCTGCAACGCCCTGTCCCAGCGTGAGGGGTTGACGCCCGCGTACCGCCTTCATGCCGACGCCGAGGGCGTCGAGTGGGACGCATCCGCCGACGGGTACCGGCTACCGACCGAGGCCGAGTGGGAGCACGCATGCCGTGCCGGTACGGCCGGCGCGCGGTACGGGCCGCTGGACGAGATCGCATGGCACCGCGGCAACTCGCAGGAACGGATTCACGACGTGGGCGGCAAGCAGCCCAACGCGTGGGGCCTGTACGACATGCTGGGCAATGTCTGGGAGTGGTGCTGGGACATCTACGACGCCGAGGTCTACGACACCTATCGGGTGCTGCGTGGTGGTGGCTGGTTCGACGAGCACTGGAGCTGCCGGGCCTCCGTACGGCGCCGCAGCCACCCGACCTTCCGGATCGACGACGTGGGATTCCGCGTCGCGCGATTCATCCACTAGATGATCGATTCCAAGGGGTCAGTGGTCATATGCGGTCAGTGAGCGCAGGACGGGCTGTCGTGTGTGGTCGTTGTGCCAGGTCGCGGCGGTCATT
>NZ_JBEXSW010000015.1:0-166305 GCF_040613775.1 Streptomyces sp. NPDC006208
TTCCTATATCAGCATTGGGGGCTGCGGGGGGCGGTTTAATCCCCCGGCGACCCGGTCAGGGCCGCGCCTACGGCGCCGCCCTGACCGACGCTGACGCTTGGGGTCGTGGACTGCGGCGGCCGGCCGGAAGGGTTTGGCACGCGGACGAGGGTCCGGCCAACGGCTGGTCACCCGTTCACGCGCCGCCCCGTGCGCCTCATGCAGGCGTTTCGCAGACGGAGTACCAGGTTACGTCGATGGGGACAGGGAAATTGTTTGTCACGCTGGTGGTCCAGCCGTTGGCTACGGCATTGGGATATGACTGGCCGATGACCGTCGCTGTAGTGCCTGACTGCGCGCCGCCCGAGACGGGCTCCAGCCCCAACGGGCATGCCGGAGTACGAGTGAGGCCCCCACCCGTTGCAACGCCTTCGGTCAAGGTGACCACCTCGCGCGTACCCGCCGAACCGGCCGGGCCCGTGGGGCCGGTAGCACCTGTGGCTCCCGCAGGGCCTGTCGCGCCTGGTGTACCCAACTCTCCCTGCGGGCCTGTCGGTCCGGTCGGTCCGGTCGGACCCGTGGGCCCAGTGGCTCCTGCCGGTCCGGTCGGCCCCGCAGGACCGGTCGGGCCGACAGCGTCGTCCCTGTCCCTGCACTTGCCGTGCCGGGGCTTCTTGCAGTCGTCGGGTTCCGGGCCTGCCTGGCTCACCGAGTCCGCCGGCCGGTGCGCAGCGGTCGCCGGCGCAGGGCTGCTGAAGCCCAGCATCACGAGGAGCAGCGACGCCATCGCGCCGCCGGCAGTCCATTTCCCCCATCTGGGGAGCGGACCGAGCGTCGACCTGTGCCCGCGATCAGGGATCATGTTTGCTCCTTGAGGAACCGAAAGGTGTGCTTCCGGGACGATCTCCATTCCCCTTGCGGCATCGACCCGCAGAACATCGGACTTGAGAGCCGCGAGGCAAGATCAACCTGCTGGCGTATCAGAGGTCCGTAGCGTACGAACCCGCCCGCCCTGCCAGCCGGATGATGCGTGTACTGACGCCACGGTGACGGTCCCCAACTCGGAGCCGCATCCGCCGGACGGGCTGCCGTGAAGCAGCTCCGGGTTCCCGGACCGACACTGACAGCCCTCCACCATGTCGCGGCTGCGGCTGCGGAGGCGGCGCGCGGTGTGGCGGGGCTCGTCCTGCCCGCGCGCTCGGGGCCGCGGAAGCCCTCGAGGCATGCCACCGCAGCGACCGCCGCCGCCCGCAGTTCGGGCTCGACGGCCGGGTCGGTGCAGGAGAACGTGTCCTGCCTGTTCGATGAACGGATTCCGCGCATGAGGCAGCTTGGCGGTGACGCCGCACACGGAGGTCGCTCGGTCCACGGTCAGCGCCGCCACGCTGGACTCCGGCCCGGACGCGTACTTCTCAGGGGCCGGGCAACCCGCCGCACACACTCAGCGCGCTTGGCGGCCGATGACGTTCGGGCCGAGGGTGCGCCCGGGACTCGGGGCCGCCGGCTCGTCGCGCGACTGCGCCCACAGCGAGCGGACATGTCCCAGATGGCGTGCCATGCAGGCCTCAGCAGCGGCCTGGTCGCCCGACAACATCAGGTCCAGCAGCTCCAGGTGCTCCTCTGCGGACGAGATCAGCTGGCCGCGTTCGTCGAGCCGGGTGAGTCCGTAGAGCCGGGACCGCTTGCGCAACTCCCCCACCGTCTCGACCAGTCGGTCGTTGCCGGCCAGTGCGAGCAGGCCGAGATGGAAGCGGCGGTCGGCGTCCAGATAACCGATGAGGTTGTGCTCGCGGGCCTGGGCGACGATCTCCTCGGCGATCGGGCGCAGTTCCCCGAGTTGCTCGGCGGTGGCGGTCCGGGTGACCCTGCCGACCGTCGGGACCTCGATCAGGGCGCGGAGTTCGGTGTACTGGTCGAGATCGCGTTCGCTGACTTCGGTGACCCTGAACCCCTTGTTGCGTACGGGCTCGACCAGGCCTTCGCGGGCGAGATCCAGCATCGCTTCGCGTACCGGCGTGGCGGAGATACCGAAGTCGGCGGCCAGGCCGGGGGCGGAGTACACACTGCCGGGGCGCAGTTCGCCGGCGACGAGCGCGGCCCGCAGCGCGTGGGCGACCTGGTCGCGCAGCCGTTCCTGCGCCGTGATCAGGTTGTGCTGCTTCAGGTCGCCCATGGCATGTCCTCCGGGATGACGCGGAGGGCCAGCGTACAATGTCACGTTTCAATTGCCGGGACAGGCTGCCGCTCTCGGCCGCGGTGCGGTCGGCACGGTGCCCTTCGGGACGCAGCGATCACAGCAGGAAACCTCCCGGGAACGGGTCGGACGGGTCCAGGAAGTACTGGGCGGTGCCGGTGATCCACGCGCGACCGGTGACGGTCGGGACGACCGCGGGCAGGTGGCCGACCGTGGTCTCACCGACGAGCCGGCCGGTGAAGTGGGTGCCGATGAACGACTCGTTGACGAAGGCGCGACCGAGCGGGAGTTCACCGCGTGCGTGCAGCTGCGCCATCCGGGCGCTCGTGCCCGTACCGCAGGGAGAACGGTCGAACCAGCCCGGATGGATCGCCATGGCGTGCCGCGAACGCACGGCGTCCGAGCCGGGGGCAGCGAGATAGACGTGCTTGACCCCGCCGATAGCGGGGTTCTCGGGGTGCACCGGGCGGTCCGTCGCGTTGATCGCGTCCATGATCGCGAGGCCGGCGGCCAGCAGGTCGTCCTTGCGGGCGCGGTCGAAGGGCAGGCCGAGGGCGTCGAGCGAGACGAAGGCGTAGAAGTTGCCGCCGTAGGCCAGGTCGTAGGTGACCGTGCCGTGTCCGGGCACATCGGCCTTGCGATCCAGTGCGACGCAGAACGAGGGCACGTTGGTGAGCGTCACGGACTGCGCCTCCCCGTCCTCGACCCGCACTTCCACGCTCACCAGTCCGGCGGGGGTGTCGAGCCGGACGGTGGTGACCGGTTCGGTGACGGGCACCATGCCGGTCTCGACCAGGACGGTGGCCACCCCGATGGTGCCGTGGCCGCACATCGGGAGCAGGCCGGACACTTCGATGAACAGGACTCCGTAGTCGGCGTCGGGACGGGTGGGCGGCTGGAGGACGGCGCCGCTCATGGCGGAGTGGCCGCGCGGTTCGTACATCAGCAAGGTGCGGATGTGGTCGAGGTGTTCGATGAAGTGCAGACGGCGTTCAGCCATGGTGGCGCCCGGGATCACACCGACACCGCCGGTGATGACCCGGGTGGGCATGCCTTCGGTGTGCGAGTCGACGGCGTGGTAGACGTGGCGGGTGCGCATGGGGGTGTTCTTCTCCCTTCTGCTGACGTGTGACTGTGGGACCCGGCGTGCGCTGCTACATGTGGCCCGAGGCGAGCGCCTTTTCCGTGGCGGCGCGTACGGCAGCTTCCTGTTCGGCTTCCAGCGGCAGACGCGGGGGGCGGCAGGGGCCGCCGCGGCGGCCGGCCAGGTCCATGGAGAGCTTGATCGCCTGGACGAACTCGGTCCGGGTGTCCCATCGCAGCAGAGAGTGGAGGGACGAGTACAGCGGCAGTGCGGTCTGCAGGTCCCTGGTGACGGCGGCGTGGTAAAGGGTGGCACAGGTGGCGGGCAGAGCGTTGGGGTAGCCCGCGATCCAGCCGACCGCACCGGCCGCTGCCAGCTCCAGCAGGACGTCGTCGGCGCCGGCCAGCAGGTCGAGGGAGGGGGCGAGTTCGGCAAGCTCGTAGGCGCGGCGGACATCGCCGCTGAACTCCTTGACGGCCACGATGCTGCCTTCGTGGTGGAGGCGGGCGAGCAGCGCGGGGGTGAGGTCGACCCTGGTGTCGTGGGGGTTGTTGTACGCGACGACGGGCAGACCGCACCGGGCGACCTCGGCGTAGTGGGCGAGGACCGCCCGTTCGTCCGCGCGGTAGGCGTTGGGCGGCAGCAGCAGTACGGAACCGGCGCCGGCCTCGGCGGCCTGGTCGGCGAAGCGGCGGGCCTGAGCACTCCCGTAGGCCGACACGCCGGGCATCACCCGGGCCCCGTCGCCGGCGGCCTCGACTGCGGTGCGCACGACCTCGGCCCGTTCCTCGTCCGTGAGGGTCTGGTACTCACCGAGGGAGCCGTTGGGGACGACGCCGTCGCAGCCGTTGGCGATGAGCCAGGCGACATGCTCGGCGTAGGCGTCGTGATCGACGGAGAGGTCGTCACGCAGGGGCAGCGCGGTGGCGACCATGATGCCGTGCCAGGGACGGGTTCGAGGTGCGAGTGCCATGGGACTCCTACCGTGAGGTGTGACATTTTACTGAGCGGCGCGATGCGGCGGCAAGGGTCGTATGCCCGCGCAGGCCGGTCTCCTGAGGGAACGTCAGTGACCGTGGCTTCGGTTCGGCGGTTCGGCGGGATCTGCGAGGTCGTCGGGATCAGCAAGGTCGGCGAGACGGCTCAGCGGCACCGGGCAGGACAGGGGTCGCCTGTCCTCGGTCGCTTCCTCGCCGGTGAGAGCGGCCACGGCGGGTCCGCACATTCTGCCCTGGCACCAGCCCATTCCGGCACGGGTCAGCAGCTTGACGGCACGCGTGTCGAGCGCCCCCAGCTCCTCGACGGCCTCTCTGATCCGCCCGGCCGCCACCTCCTCGCAGCGGCAGATGTCCGTGGTGTCGTCGAGCCACTGGGTCCAGCCCGGACCCGGGCGATGAGCGGCGCCCATCACGGCGGCGAACGCACGCAGCCGGTCACGGCGGCCCACGAGAGCGGCGGACGTGCTGGGAGGTGGGAGGCCGTTCAGAGCGGACGCGATCGAGTGTGCGGCCAACTCTCCCTCGACCAGGGCCAGTTCGGCGCCACCGATCCCGCTGGTCTCCCCCGCCGACCAGACACCGGCTACGGACGTTCGCTGCTCGTCATCGAGGTGCAGGGCGATGGTTCCGTCCGTACCGGAACGGGTGGCACAGCCGAGTCCGGTGGCGAGCTCCAGCTGGGGAACCAGCCCGTGGCCGACGGCAAGCGCGTCGCAGGGGATCGTACGGCCGGTTCCGTGCAGCGGCCGCCAGGCTCTGTCGAGCCGCGCGACGGTCACCGCCTCGACGTGTGCGGTGCCGTGGACGGCAGTGACCGCGTGCCGGGTGAGCAGTCGTACGCCGTGTCGCAGCAGCACGCCGCTGTGCATCGCGCCCTCGGCGAGCTTCCCGGCGTTGCGCAGGAGTACCCCCGGCCGACGCGCGTACGCCGGGTAGGCGGCGGCCTCCACGACGGCGGGAACCTTCGCCCCGGCAAACGAGAGCGAGGCGGCGACGGCGAGCAGCAGGGGGCCGCTGCCCGCGACCACGACCCGCCTGCCGGGCAGGACGAGAGAGGACTTGAGCATCGCCTGCGCGCCCCCGGCACCCACGACTCCGGGCAGCGTCCAGCCGGGGAAAGGAAGTTGACGCTCGTACGCCCCCGTCGCCAGCAGCAGCGCGCGGGCCCGGACGGTGGTCGCGAGCTCGTCCGGCCCGGCGACTGCGTGCAGCTGCCAGGAGTGCCCGCCGTCACCCGGTCCGGTCTGTGGAAGTACGGTCCAGACGTGGTGCGCCGGCAGGTAGCGGACGCGACCTGCCGCCTCGTGCGCATGCAGCCTGCGCTCACGGCCGGCGAACGCCCGCCAGGCGTGGTGCAGGGCTTCGGGCCGCCGGGCGCGCAACCTGGGAGCCGGATGCCGGTAGAACTGGCCGCCCGGCCGCTCCCCCGCATCGAGCAGCGTCACCCGCAGCCCGAGGTCCGCCGCCACGACGGTGGCTGCCAGCCCGGCCGGGCCGGCCCCGACGACGGCCACGTCGGCCGGTTCAGACGGCGAGGTCGTCATGGCCGGTCCCCTCCTGTGTGGTGACCGCGTCACCCGGGCGGGCCGGAAGGAGGCAAGCGCGCTGGTTGGGGCGGCTGTTGACGGTGGCCAGGCAGTCGAAGCACACGCCGATCCCGCAGAACGCGCCGCGCGGTGCGCCGCCGTCGCGGGTGGTGCGCCAGGCGAGAATGCCCGCGGACCACAGGGCACCGGCGATGGTCTGGCCGGGCAGTGCGGTAACGGGCCTGCCGTCGAAGGTGATCTCGTACGGTGGCCCGGGCTCGGACCGCACCAGGAAAGCCGGTGTTCTTCTGCTCACTGTGCCGCTCCTGCGGTATCGAAACGCTCGGGTCTGAACGGCCCAGGGTCCAGGGCCGGTTGCTCGCCGCGCAGCGCGGCGGCGATCAGGAGGCCGGTCGCCGGGGCGAGTCCGATGCCGGCACCCTCGTGGCCGCAGGCGTGGAACAGGCCGGGTACGCGGGGGTCGGGGCCGATGGCCGGCAGGTGGTCGGGGAGGTAGGGCCGGAAGCCGTGGTAGGCACGTATCACCCGCACGTCCGCCAGGGCGGGGAACAGTGCGCGGGCCTGGGCGGCGAGCCGGTGCAGCGCGGTGGACGACAGACTCCGGTCGAAGCCGACGCGCTCACGCGTGGCACCGATCAGAACGGGTCCGGCGGGGGTGCCTTCGACGACCGCCGAGGACTGAAGGGCGGCGGAACCGCTGACGACATCTGCGATGTAGTCGGCGGCGTACACCTTGTGGCGGACGACGCGGGGCAGCGGTTCGGTGACCAGGACGAAGCCGCGGCGCGGGAGGACGGGCAGGCGGGTTCCCGCGAGGCGGGCGAGGTCGCCGCCCCAGGTGCCCGTGGCATTGACGACGGCGGGTGTCATCAGCTCGCGGCCCGGGGTACGAACCCCCCGGATCCGGCCACCGGGTGCGGTGAGGAAACCGGTGACTTCCTCGCCGAGCACGACGGCCGCACCGGATTCCCTTGCCGCGCAGAGCAGGTGGGCGGCCGCGCGCGCAGGCTGGACCTGGGCGTCCTGCGGGTAGTGGAATCCGCCGGCAAGGCCGGGCGCGAGATGGGGTTCGAGGTCGTGCAGGCGGTCCGCGGTGATCTCGTGCGCCTCGACCCCTGCGGTGCGCTGCGCCGCGGCGAAGTCGCCCAGAGCGGTGCGGGCGGTCTCGTCGTACGCGACGACGAGACCGCCCTTGGGCTCGTACTCGGTCTCCGGTGGGAGCGTCTCGGCGAGTTCGCGCCACAATCGGGTGGACAGCAGCGCGAGTTCGAGCTCCGGGCCCGCCTCCTTGTCGGAGACGAGGAGATTGCCTTCCCCGGCGCCGGTGGTGCCGCCCGCGACTGAGCCACGGTCGATCACTGCGACATTCAGTCCGGCGCGGCTGGCGTAGTACGCACACGCCGCTCCGACGACGCCGGCGCCGATGATGACGGCGTCCAGGGTGTGTCTGGTGGGCACGTCAGTAATATGTCACATTCCATTGGCCGGGGGAAGGCGGCACGCTTGATGACGCTTCAGGTGCGCAGCGGCCCCTCGCAGCGGTAAGTCGCGCTGCCGGCTTGTCCGTTGCTCCAGATCTCGACGGGGCCGAAGGAGCAGTTCATGTCGGCGAGGTTGTTGGACGCCGCACCGGCGCGGTCGAGGAGGAAGTAGTCGACCGTCTCGGACATGTCCTTGAAGATCTGGTCGGCGCTGCCTGGGTCGGAGAGGTTCGCCGTGATCCGTCCGGTGCAGGTGAAGCGCCTCCTGCCGGGGTCGCCGCTGTCCGTGCAGACGGGATCGGCGTAGGTGGCGGCGGCGAAGGCCGTGCGCACGGATTCCGAAGTGGCGTCCCTGAGTTTCTCGTTGGGCGTGAACGTCGTGTGGGGCACGTACAGCTCGTCGACCTTGGCGATCTGGGCGTCGAGGAAGCCGTCGTATGCGCGCTGCAGCGCCGGGTCGCCCCCGAGGCGGCTGCGCCAGGCGTCGAAGCCCGCGGGGTCGTCCGCCCTCAGATACCCGTACATCTCGCGCAGCAGCGCAGGACGCTCGGTCCACAGGTACTCGAAGAAGGTGCCGGCATAGCTGTAGAAGCGGAAGCCGTCCCCGTCATAGGTGGCGTGCAGCAACTGGTTCACGCTCATCCGGGGCTTGCCGCCGGCTGTGTCGCCGATGATGCTGCGGACCAGGGACTTGCGCACCGCGATGCCGTCGTCACGGGTGGCGCCGTCGAAGAACTCGGCCGTCCCCTCGTCCATCGCGGTCGTCCGGTCACCGCTGTACCAGGGCCCTTCGCCGAAGTAACCGGGCACGGCCCAGCGGCCGTTGAGGTAGTGGACGTACTCGTGGCGGAAGAGTTCCTCGAGCGTGAGCGAGGAGTCCTGCGGGACCCTGCGCTGATAGGTGTAGAAGGTGGCGCCGCGCTCGATGTAGATGCCGCCGTTCTCGGTGTCCATCCCGGTCAGAATCGGGTGGTAGACCTCGTAGTCGGCGCGTGATCCGTACAGCACGATGTTCAGCGAGGAGTTGGTGTCACCGGCCAGTGGCTCCTCGGCGCCCAGAACCCGGTGGAACTGCGCCCTGACCTGCTTGCTCGCGTAGTAGAGCTGGTCGACGGTCGCGCGGTCGAGCCCGGTGCGGACCTTCATCGCCCCGTTGTCGTAGGTGTACGTGTACGGGAAGATCTCGCGCTCGATGTCCTCCTTGCACACCGCGTAGGGCTTGCATGCCTCGTAGTAGCCCAGCCATGACACGAGGGCGGCCCAGGGGCGGCTGCCGTTACCGAAGTTGGTGCGCGCGACGGGCAGCAGGGCCCCGAGGTCGGGCACGATCCGGTCCTTGAGCGCCTCGACCTGGCCGAAGCGGCCGTACTCGCCGAGCGCATCGCGCACGACCCACTCGTTGGGAGTGCCCTTCAGGTGGGTGTAGCCGGCGAAGGCCCTGAAGGAGGCTCGGTACGAGGCGTTCTGGGCGACCACGTTGTGGAAGGCCGTGTCCCGGTTCCCCGGGTAGATGCCGAGGTAGTTCACGGAGAGCGCGGCGAGCGCCGCACCGCCCCAGGAGGCGTCGTCGTACTGGCCCGCGTGATAGCGGTCCATCGTGGCCAGGACTTTTCTGATCAGCCCCAGCTGGCTGTGCCGCAGGCCGGGGGCGCTACCTGTGTAGAGGGCCTCGCGCAGGGTCTCGGCGTTGGTCCGCGTGACCTGGAAGGTGCGGGAGGCGGTGCCGAAGTCGTTGACGGCCCGCCGCAGCACTTCGGTGGTCGGGGCGTCGGTGATGTCGATCTCGGGGCGCGAGAAGTCGTGGTACGCGACGGCGTGGAGATAGGTGAACATCTCCAGCAGGTGGGTGCCGTTGCGGCCGTCGTGGTGGGCGGCGAGTGAGGATATCCGGCGGCCGACGGCCTGGACATGGGCATCGGACATGACGGGCGCGAGCCGCGCGTCCCAGGACCATATGAGGCCGCTGAGGCAGCCGTCGGCGGTGACGGCCGGGTCGGCGAGGAAATCGGCGAGCTGGGCAGGCGCGAGGCGGGTGATGCCGTCGAGGCTGCACGGGACTCCGGCGGCAGCGGACGGCGTGCCGGGGGACGTACTCCCCTTCACGAGTCCTTGACGGCCCGGGATACGGCCCTGGGCCAACTCCCCTGGTGCGGGGGCCGGCTGGGCGCTGGGCTTCGGGGCACGGGCGAGGCGCTCGACCTTGTCGAACGGGTTGTCGTCGCCGGGGGCGGCGAAGGTGACGGGGGCGGCGGGATCCGTCCCTTGCGGGCCGGACGCTCGAGCGGTCTGCCCGAGCGCGAGGAGAGCGACGGCGACGGCCCCGGCGAGCAGGGACGTGCGCACGGATCTGGGCTGGGACACCGAGGGCTCCTGAGAAGGGAGGTGGGAGGTGGGTGCAACAGCGGTGCGGTCATCGCAAGCGGTCGGGCCGGGCGCACGAAGGTTGCCGCGCCCGCCCCGGTCGGTGTGATGTGACCCGTAACATAGTAATGTGACATTGCACTGACAACCCCTCAGCATCACTGTCTCGCAGCGGAGTTGTCAGGACGGGCAGACGCGTAAACGGGGGCGTCGCACACGCCGAAGCCGTGCTACTGGCCCACGGTCATGGCCCAGCGCACGGAATTCGCAGACGGCCAACACACCGAGGACCCTCGTGTGCACTCCCCCTTGGAGAGGAATCTCCGTGCCTGCACGGGCCTTCGCCGCCTCGGCAACTGCTCTACCGTCCAGGAGGCTTGGGGCCGATGTCACCGACCGGCGCAGACGGGCTCGCTGATCGGGCAGACCGGTCCCGGCTGCCGTGAGGGAGGTGACGGTTCCCGGCCGTCATCGTTCGCTGCATGAGGAAGGCAATGAGGTTCTGAGGAAGATTGAGCAGGCCCTCAGGAACGGGCCACGGAGAAACCGCTGCAGTTGAGGCCGAGCACAGCACCGTCCAGGTGGCCGGGGGTGGCGGAGTCGTACCGCGCGGCCAGGTTGACCATCATCCAGTCCGGAGGCTGTTCGATCCAGTACGCGCCGTTGAGCAGGAGCTCGCCGTCGGAGTAGGTCCCGCTCATCGCGAACGAGCCGCGCGGCACGAGCGGATTGCGAGGGTCAGGGAAGAAGCTGAACACCGCCGACACATCCCCGTCGCCCTCGTCCTCGATGGTCAGCGACAGGCCCGTGATGCCCTGGTTGCAGACATAGCTGCCGATCCAGCTCCCGGTGATCTCCTCGACACCGCTGACGGGCGTGGGAGACGGTTCAGGCGTGAAACTGCTGGTCTCCACCACGGGTGACGCGGACGGTTCGGTGCTCGGCACAAATGAAGACGTCACGGTCCCGGTCGGGGAGGGCTCGTACGAGGAGGTCTCGGAAGGGCCGGCAGAGGAGGAGTAGGGGGACGCTCCGCCGCCGCTCCCCGAGGAGTTCCCCGACCCGAAGATGGCCTCCGCCTGCCACGCGAAGACGCCGATGAGCACCACGGCGGCGGCGGACGCGAGGGCCAGCCGCCGCCGCGCGGGGTGGGGGGAGGGAGTCGGCGCACCGTCGGGTCGCGTGGCCGCCGAATCGGGCGCCGACCGCGGTGCGGGCGCCGGTGCCGGTGTCGGCACTGGTGCAGGCGTCGGCGTCGGTACTGGTACGGGCGTCGGCGGCACTGCAGGGGGCGGGGTGGGCGGCGACGACGGCGGTACGGGTGGGGGCGACGGTGTCCGGCCGCCCGGCGCCGTGCGCGTCACCGCGTCGGACTGCTGCGAGCGGGTGTCGCCCCGGCCACCGGCACCGGCACCGGCACCGGCACCCGCTGCGTCCGCGACGGTCTGGGCGTACTCCCGTACCGTCCCGGCGATGGTGTCCGGCAGCCACGAGGCGCTGGTGAACAGCAGCGTGGTCTTCGCGGCGCCCGCCCCGTCCGTCATCTCCGACAGCACGTCGCCGATCGCGGGGCGGTCGGCCGGGTCCTTGGCGAGGCACCGCGCCACCAGCGGCCGCAGCCCCGGCGGAACAGCGGCCAGGTCGGGTTCGGAGTACACGATCCGGAACATCAGCCCCTGGGCCGAGCCCGTACCGAAGGGCCCCGTCCCCGACGCCGTGAACGCCAGCACCGCACCCAGCGCGAACACATCACTCGCCGGGCCTACTCGGCCACCCGTCAGCTGTTCGGGCGACATGAAGCCCGGGGTGCCGATCACGGCCCCGGTGCGCGTGATGGCACTGACCTCGCTCGCGACGGAGATCCCGAAGTCGATCACCCGCGGACCGTCCGAGGCCAGCAGTACGTTGGAGGGCTTCAGGTCACGGTGGACCAGGCCGGCTGCGTGGATCGCCTCCAGCGCCTCCGCCAGTCCCGCGGCCAGCGACGTCACCGGCCCTTCGGGCCAGGCGCCGGACCGTGCCACCGCCACATCGAGCGACATGCCCGGCACATAGGCCGTGGCCAGCCACGGGGGGTCGGCGTCCGGGTCGGCGTCGACGACCCCGGCGGTGAACACTCCGTTCACCCTCCGGGCTGCCGTCACCTCGCGCGCGAAACGCTGCCGGAACTCGTGGTCCTCGGCGAGTTCGGGCCGCACCACCTTCACGGCGACCGCTCGTCCGCCCCGCGAACGGCCGAGATACACCCGCCCCATTCCGCCCGCCCCCAGCCGTGCCACCAGCCGGTACGGTCCTACTTCGCGCGGATCGCCCGCGCCCAGCGGCTTCAGCGGTTCCATCGCCGCATTCCCCCCAAGTCCGCGTATGCGCATCGCGGATGGCTCACATGGTGCAGCAGGTAAGCGCTCACATGGGCAGTTATCCCGAAATGAAGCCGCTCAACGGCATGGTCACCGCCAATCGGACACGCTTCCCCATGAGGTACGGAGCTACGGGCAGGAGTGCCGGGCCCGGCGGTGCGTGCGAGGCAGCCGGCGACAGCCCGGCCGCCGCCGGCTGCCGGTGCGACACGCGGAGGCGGCGATCGCCATCACCGTCGTTCGGAGGGGAGCGCCCGTCCCGCATGCGGGGTATGGGCCACGCCTCGGTCCTCGGGTGAGGAGCCGGCGACAGCGAGTCATTCGCCGGCCGCAGAAGGGCGGCGGCGTGTGATCCCACGCATAGGAGCCACATCACTTCCTAACGGCGGTAGTAGCGGAACGACCCTCACTTCCCCGTAGAAACGCACCGCACGAGATCATTTCGGACATTCCTCTGTAGTCGGGTAGTACATCGGGCCTTTGCGCGGTCCCGAGGGCGCCGCTAACCATGGCTGTCGTTCCGGGGAGCCACTCGCCGGACAGGGCGGACCTCCGCTCGCACGTTCCGGCCCGCCGGACGAAGCCCCGCTTCGCTCCCACGGCCGGGCTCCCCCCGACACCCCTTCTTGGAGAGTTGCATCCCGATGACCGCTCGCACGCAGACCAGCACCAGCCGTATCGCCCGACTCCGCACCTTCTCGTTCGCCGGTATCGCCACCGTCTGCGCTTCGGCCGCAGCTCTCACGCTGGCCCCCTCCGCCCACGCGGCACCGAAGGCACCGGCGAGCACCGCGGCGGACGCTGGGGCGGTCACGGCCAAGAAGGCGAAGAAGGCCTACCCGAACAACCTCGACGGCTGGATCCGGGAGGCGCTGGACATCATGAAGAAGCACGACATCCCCGGCAGCTACGAGGGCCTGCACCGCAACATCATGCGCGAGTCCAGCGGTAACCCGCTGGCCCAGAACAACTGGGACGTCAATGCGCAGAACGGCACGCCCTCCAAGGGTCTGCTCCAGGTCATCCAGCCGACCTTCGACGCCTACCACGTCCCGGGCACCCCGCATGAGCTGACCGACCCGGTCGCCAACATCACCGCGGCCGCCAACTACGCCGCCGACCGGTACGGCTCGATCGACAACGTCGACTCCGCCTACTGAGCCACCCGCGAAGTACGCGGTGCCGGCCGCCAGGCCGGCGGCGGCCGCGTGTGAGGCCGGCCGGCGGAGCTCATCGGGGCAGTCCGCCGCGCCATGGCAGCGAGTGATCCGTGATCGCCTGACCCGGTGATGTCGCCGTGCGGCGGATGAGTAGCGGTACTCAGGCGGACCCCCATGGTCATGGCCATGCTAGGGGCGGATCACCGACGAAGGAGCGTCCGCCATGGCCCCAGGCCCTCAGTCCGCCTTGCCGATGCGAGCCGGGGTGTCCGCCGCACTCGCCGCACTCGTGTGCGCAGGCCTTCTCCTCTCCGGGCTGCGGCCGTACGACCGAACGACGTGGCTGCTCGAGACCTGCTGGGTCATCGCGGGGCTGCCGCTCGTCGTACTCGTATGGCGACGTTTTCCGCTGACGGCCCTGCTGACCTCCCTCTTGGCGCTGCATGCGCTGGTCCTCTGCCTGGGCGGCCACTACACCTACGCCAAGGTGCCGCTCGGCGAGTGGCTTCAGGACAGCCTCGGGCTGTCCCGCAACCCGTACGACCGCATCGGTCACTTGATGCAGGGCTTCGTCCCGGCAATCCTCGTACGGGAGTTGCTCGTCCGCACATCGCCGCTGCGCGGCAGCCGCTGGCTCGCGCCGCTCACCGTGTCCGCCTGCCTGGCCTTCAGCGCCGTCTTCGAAATGATCGAATGGCCGGCCGCCGTCATCGGCGGCGAGCAGGCCGACGCGTTCCTGGCCACGCAGGGAGACGTCTGGGACACCCAGTGGGACATGTTCTGCGCGCTGCTCGGTGCCGTGACGGCTCTCGTCCTGCTGAGCAGGATCCACGACCGCCAGTTGTCGGCCCCGTCACTCGACGGCACCGCCCGGGACAGCGCTGAGCCGCTCAGGGAAGCGGCGCGCCGCGAGCCGTGAGCCACAGGGCGTACCACTCCTCGTGGGTGAGGTCCACCTCCCGCAGCGCGGCGTCGCGGCAGGCCCGGATCCGCTCGGGGCGCGCGCTGCCGATCACCGGCGCGATCCGCGCCGGATGCCGCTGCAGCCACCACAGCAGGATCGTCTCGGGCGTCGTGCCCTTCTTGTCCGCCAGTGACGTGATGAGCTGTGCCGTCGCGTGCTCGTCCGGCGTCTCCTGCCGGCCGGTGAAGCGGCCCTGGGCGAGGGACCCCCATGCCTGGAGGACGATCCCGTTCTCCCGGCAGAACTCGAGCGTTCCGAACGGGAAACCTACGGTCGCGGCTTCCGGGGTGTTCACAAGGACACCCGCTTCGAGCCAGTCCCGTCGCCGCAGACTCATCTCCAACTGGTTGGCGACGAGCGGGACGTCGAGCCGTGCCTGCAGGGGTGCCACTTGTGCGGCACCCATGTTGGACACACCGAACTGCCGCACCAGGCCCTGCCGGTGCAGCGAGGTCAGCGCCTCCGCGATGTCGTCCGGGTCCGCCAACGGGTCGGGCCGGTGCAGCAGCAGCACATCGATGACGTCCGTCCGCAGGCGGGCCAGGCTCTCCTCGACCCGCCGGACGATGCTCGCTGCGCGCAGGTCGTAGATGCCGGGCCGCTCGGCGTCCGCGAGGCGGATACCGCACTTGGTCTGCACGACGATGCGCTCACGCAGTCCTGCCGTGCGGTCGAGCACCTCACCGAAGACCGCTTCGGCCTTCCCGTGCCGGTAGATGTCGGCATGGTCGAACGTGGTGACCCCACTGTCCAGCGCCGCCTCCACCGCGGCTTCGGCGGCTGCGATGTCCGATGCGCCGTAGGGTTCGGTGTCCCAGCTCCCGCCCAGCCCCATGCATCCGTACAGCAGCCGCCCGCCGCAGGTCCCCGCCGGTGCCGTCATACCGTCCTCCCCGTCCACTGCTCAGGCTGCCGCTCGGCGGCCCAGCACGGCACCGCCGATGATCCTTGCCGGCGGGCACAGGGTCTGGCCGTACGTGGCGAAGAGGTCGTCCCGCGAGGAGAAACGGCCGAGGTCCTCGCGTACCTGAGCTGACAGGTCTAGGGACGAACAGCTGTCCGCGCCGCACGTGGAGCCGTCCCAGTCCACCGCGGTGGAGGACAGCGCCTCGAAGAGCGTCTGCGAGCCGGTGTTGGTGAAACCGCTCGGATTGGCCTCACTGAGCGCGTCGAGCGGCGCGTACAACTCGGAGACGTTCAGCCACGTGCCCTTGATACGGAACTCCGGCCAGGCGAGGACGACGGCGTCGGGGACCAAAGGGCGCAGCCGCGGGAAGCGGGGGTACCAGAACGAGCCGTCCACCAGCAGGCCGCGCACCCGGGTGGGTGTCCCGGCCGCGCGGGCGACCGCTTCGAGCACGGCGAGACGCTGGCTGCACGAGCCGACGCCACGTGCCAGCGTCCGCGACACGGACTGTGCGTCGTTCAGGGCATAGACCGGCCGGACCTGCTCGCTGATGAGCCGGTGCGCGGCCCGCAGCAGCGCAAGCTCTCCGGGCTCGGACGAGGTGGCGCGTGCGGCTGCGAGGAGGTGCTGCACCCGCTCGTGACGCCAGTCCAGGATCGGGGTGTCGCTCACGGACCCGGTGCGGTCGACGGGACCCGTCGGCGCGGGTCGCCGGTGTCGCCACCACGGAGTGAACACAGCGCTTGTCATGCGGGAATGCTACGAGGCTTCGGCACCGGCTCCGCCACCGGCCTCCATCAGCTGGTTGAGCGGCCCGTCGGCCAGGGTGGCGCGCTGGTCGACGACCACCGGAAGCGCTGCCAGTACGCCGGGTCCGACGAGTCCGGTCTGGCCAAGGACCGAAGCCTGATCCCAGTAGATGTGTTCGCTCGAGATCAGGGCGCCGTCGAAGGAGACGACCGCGACGACTGCGACGCTGACGGGCCGCCCGGTCGGGGCGATGCCGGGAAGGATCCAGGGGACCTCGATGTCGTGGGTGAACGAGACCAGCATTTCGTCCACGATGCGGTCGGGGCCCGTCGTGCGGGTCAGCGTCGTGATCGCGAAGTCCTGCGGGTTGTGTCCGATGAACCAGCGCCGGTAGAAGTCACGTACGGGTTCCCGGCCACGGGCGCCCATGGCGGTGGGCACATGGAGCACCACGGGCGTGTCCGTCATCGTGGCCATGGTCGTGTCGACGTCGAGCGAGGCGAACTCACTGCTGGTGTGGAGCTCCCAGACGCGTTCGAGTTCCGAGGGGTCAGGGGCCGTGGTCATCAGGGGTTTCCTCCGGTTTCCGTCCCCAGGCGGTCAGCATGCCCGGTGAGAGGGCGGCACATTCGGGCCGGTCCAGGTAGCGGATCGCCGCGTCGATCGTCGGCCCGTCGGCGAGGCCCGTGGCCGTGATCGCGTCCCGGGCGCGCTCCCATGTATCGGCCCAGAAGCGGCTGATGGGGCTGCCCGGCAGCAGGGGCGGCACATGGATCTCGGCCGCTACGGAGGCCAGGCCCGCTGCCCGCAGCAGTTCGGGGTAGCGCGGCACCCAGGAGATGTCGGTGCCGATGGTGTCCCGCAACCCTCGCCACATCGCCCGCATCACCTGGGTGTAGGGGGTGACGGGTGCCGCGGCGGTGGTCAGGTCGATCGCGTCGCTGAGGACCAGTACACCGCCCGGCGCGACGAGTTCGGCCAGTGCGCCGATCATGCGCTGCCGGTCGGGCAGGTGCATGAGGACGAACCGCGCGTGGACGAGCCGGTACCGGCCGGGGTCGAAGTCCGGCGCGGTGATGTCGGCCTCCAGCACGCTGAGCCCGGGTGCGGGCCGGCCGGTGAGGAAGCGTACGTCGCGGTCGACCGCGAGGACGCTCGCCACCCCGGCTTCGTCCAGCAGTCGGCGGGACACCGTGCCCGTGCCTGCACCTACGTCGAGGCAGTGCCACCCCGGGCCCGCGCCCAGGGCCCGCAGCCGCGCCATGGTGATGTCGTCGTACGCCAGGGCGCCGAAGTCGATGCGGTCGCCCTCGCCCGCCTGTTCCGGGCGGAAGACCGCCTCGCCGTAGCTGCCGTCGCGCGGTGCGTCGCCGCCGGGAGCGGTGTTCACGTTGCCGCGGGGGTGACGCCGAGAGTGTCGTCGAGCCAGTCGAAGACCCTCTGATCGAACATCGAGCGGTTCCACGCCTGCGTGTGGCCGAGCTTCCCGTACTCGGCCTTCCGGAAGTACGCGAGGTCCTTCGGGCAGGTCAGTTTCTCGAAGAGGAGTTGGGCCTGGGCCGCGAGGGGGTCGTCGTCGTTCCCGCAGATGAGGGTGGGGCACGTGATCTGTTCGGCGACACGGGACAGGCGGTAGCGGTCCGTCTCGATGACGTACTCCCCCAGGGTGTCCAGACCGTGCACCCACAGGGCGCGCTGGACCAGGGCCCAGTGGGCGATGGGATTCTCCACCACCGGTGCCAGGAGTTCGCCCATTTCCCTGGGGTCGACGTTTGGGACGCGGTCCCGCACCTCCTTCGGCAGTTTCAAGCCTTCGACGAGGTCCATCAGGCCCGGATCGGCGACCAGTGCGGCGATCCGGTGCTCCCCGGACGCCCCCCGCGGCGCGAGGAAGCCGCCGAAGCTCCACCCCATGGCGGCGACGCGCGAGGCGTCGATCTCCGGCCGGCCCTCCGCGTAGTCCATGACGGGGCGCAGCACGTTCTCCCAGTCCGGGCGGATCGGCATGCCCTGCTCGATCAGGGTGCGGCCCTGGCCCGGTCCGTCGACCAGCAGACACGCGTATCCGCGCCGCACCGCCGGGAGGGCGTGGGACCAGTACATCTCGTGGATGTCGGAGTCGTAGCCGTTGACGGCGAGCAGGGTGGGCCGGGCAACGGTTCTGTCGCCGTCCGGCAGGCAGAGGCAGCCCGGCAGCGTCGTGTCCTCGAAGGGGATCTCGACCAGTTCCACGGGACGGTCCGCCAGGGCTGCCATACGGCGGAAGCACTCGCTCTCCCGTCTGAACGACTCGACGAGCCGCGGATCGACAGGTGAGCCGAACAACGGCAGGTAGGAGACACGGTAGTACGTCGTGGCCCGCCAGAATCCGTCGACGGCGCTCACCGGGTGACCGTGGGCGGCGCTCGCCTCGGCCGCGGCGGCCACGCGCGCCGCGGTGGCCGTCCAGGCGCGGTGCCATGCGTCGCGGTCGCCGGCCGGGATCTGCTCGGCGACCTGCACGCATTCGCCGTACTCGGCGCCACCGCGGTTGATCAGCTCCAGCGCCCGGTCGGCCAGGAACTGGAACAGCGGGTCGTCGAACAGCTTCATGACCGGACCTCTTCACACGGCGGGGCGGTACCAGGCGGGCGGTTTCCTGGCCGCCGCGCCACCGATCCTCCACCGGCAAGCGCCCACAGGGCCGAGGCGCGCCGTGCGGGCGGCCGACCGGCCTACAGCATGACGTGCTTGACCTGCGTGTAGTCCAACAGACCCGCCATGGAGAGATCGCTGCCGTAGCCGGAGTGCTTGACGCCGCCGTGCGGCATCTCGGACACGGTGGTGCCGTGGGTGTTCACCCAGACGATGCCGGTGTGCAGTGCCCTCGTCGCCCGCATCGCGCGCTCGTGGTCGGTGGTCCACACGCCGGCCGCGAGGCCGAAGCGCACGCCGTTGGCGAGGCGAAGGGCCTCGGGCTCGTCCTTGAAAGACTGGACGGTGACGACGGGCCCGAAGATCTCCTCCTGCACGATCTCGTCGTCCTGGCGGACACCCGCGACGACGGTGGCCTCGTGGAAGTAGCCCGGCCGGGGAGCCCGGGTGCCTCCGGTGACGATCTCGGCGTGCTGCGGAAGTCGGCTCAACAGGCCTTCCACCCAAGCGAGTTGTGTGGCGTTGTTGAGCGGGCCGAAGTCGGTGGCCGGGCGCTGCTTCTCGGTGTGCGCGGCGAGCGCGGCGACGAACGCGTCGTGGATGCGGTGGTGCACCAGGAGTCTGGTCGGTGCGGTGCAGTCCTGGCCGGCGTTGTAGTAGGCGACGGCCGCGAGTTCGGAGGCGGTGGAGTCGATGTCGACGTCGTCGTGGACGATGACCGGGGCATTGCCACCGAGCTCGAGATGGACGCGTTTGAGGTCTGCCGCCGCAGCGGTGGCGATCTCCCGGCCGGCGCGGACGCTGCCGGTGACCGCGATCAGGCGGGGCACCGGATGGGTGACGAGTGCCTGGCCGGTGTCGCGGTCACCGCACACCACGTTGAGCACGCCGTCCGGAAGGTGTTCGGCCGCGATCCGGGCGAGCAGCACGGAGGAGCTGGGGGTGGTGTCGGCAGGCTTGAGAACAGTCGTGTTCCCTGCCGCGATGGCCGGGGCGATCTTCCAAGCCGCCATCATCAGGGGGTAGTTCCATGGCGTGATCTGGGCGCACACGCCGACCGGTTCGCGGCGCAGCAGTGAGGTGCGCCCCTGTGTGTACTCGCCCGCGGCGGCGCCCGGCAGATTCCGCGCGGCGCCCGCGAAGTAGCGCAAGGTGTCGGCGATCGCGGGCAGTTCGTCGCGGCGGAAGAGGGCTGCGGGTTTGCCGGTGTCCCCCGCCTCGGCGGCAACAAGCTCATCGGCGTGGGCCTCGACGGCATCGGCGATGCGCAGCAGCGCCCTCTGCCGTTCGGCCGGCGTGGTCGCCGACCAGCTCTCGTAGGCGGCTGCCGCGGCGGCGCAGGCGGCGTCGGTGTCCGCCCGGCCGGAGAGCGGAGCGCTGCGATGGACGCCGCCGGTGGCGGGATCGAGGAGTTCCGTCGTGGCGCCCGAGGCGGCGGCGACGTCCGCTCCCCCGATGTGGTTCAGGACCACGGCCGGTGTCTCAGCCACGGAGCAGCGCCTCCTTCGCCGCGGCACGGCCGGTGCGTACGGCGCCTTCCATGTAGCCGGCCACCCACTGGTCGGATCCGCAGACGTAGAAGGGCGGTTCGTGTGTGGCGTGCAGCGGGCCGACGGCCATGACATCGCCGGGGGTCCACTGGGTGACGTAACCCTGGGTCCAGGGATCGGTGCCCCACATGCGGATGTACGAGCTGACCGGGGTGTGCGCCTGGTCCCCGTAGAGGCGGGCGATGTCGCGGAGCAGTTCACCCTGTCGCAGGTGGCCGGGCATGCCGAGCAGGACGCCGAACCGCTCCGGCGGGACGAGTGCGGAGAGGATTCCCTCGTTCTGCGGCCAGGTGCTGCCGAGGACGCCCTCGCACTCGGACAGACCGTTCAGGTCCGACTCGCGCCAGAACGGCTTGTCGTATGCCGCGACGAACTTGGCGGTGACCGCATGCCGTTGGCGATGCAGGGAGGCAAGTCTCGCGTCGGAGACGCCCGTCACGGCGACCGAGCGCAGAGGACCGACGGGAAGTGCGCTGACGACCGCGCCCGCGGTGAGGGTCTCGCCCCCGGCGAGCCGCACGGTGCAGCCTCCGGGCCGCACCGCGATCGCCTCGACTGCCGCGCCCAGCCGTATCCGCTCCCCCAGCCCCTGCGCCATCAGCAGCGCGACGGTGGCGGAGCCCTCGGCGACCCGCAGGCCCTCCCAGTCCTCGTAGTCGTAGTGCTCGCTGTCGTCGCCGCCCGGGACTGCCGCATGCTTGCGCAGGGCGGAGAGCAGCGAGGTCCGTTCGTAGGAACCACTGGCCAGGGCGAGTTGGCCGATCTCCCACAGGCGGACGACAGCACCGCTCGCGCCTTCGGAGCGCAGCCAGTCGGCGACCGACAAGGTGTCGAGGGCCGTCGCCTCGGGATGGGACCAGGGGTCGTCCGGGTCGACGGTCCCGGCCAGGGCTGTGAACGCGGCGGTCAGCCGCCGGTGGCAGGCGTCGTCACCGGGGCCGAACCAGTGCGGCGGGTCGCCCGCGGAGACGCCTTCCGGTGTGGCGCGGGCCATGAACCCGGCTTCGGCGACATAGCTGGGGACCAGGGTGAGTCCGAGTTCCCCGGCGAGGCCGAGGTAGGTGGTGTGCGCCCGGCCGACGACCTCGCCGCCGAGCTGGACGAGACGGCCGTCGGGCAGGGAGGTCTGTTCGACGCGCCCTCCGACCCGGTCGCGGGCCTCGACGACGAGTACGTCGGCTCCGCCGGCCGCCAGGTCCCGTGCGGCGGCGAGTCCGGCGAGTCCGGCGCCGAGCACGATGACATCGTGATTCATGAACCGTTCCTTCGGTGGCTGCGGGGGCGGTCAGTCCAGGACCAGGCAGTGCTCGGGTTTCCAGCCGAACTCGACGCGCTCGCCGCCGCTCCAGCGGTCCTCCATGCGGGAGCGGGCGGTGTTCTGCTCCAGGACGGACAGGGTGATGCCGGGGGCGAGTTCGATGAGGTAGGTCGTGGTGGGCCCGGAGTAGACGGTCTCGCGGATGACGCCGCTGGCCAGGGCCATGCCGGGCTCGAAGTCGGAGAGCCAGATCTTCTCGGGGCGGATGGAGAGGCTGACGCGGCTGCCGTCGGGGACGGCGGGGCGGGTGCCGACGGGGAGGGTGGGGCCTTCGTCGACGACGACCCGGCCTGCGCGGTAGGTGCCGGGGACGAGATTGGAGGTGCCCATGAAGGAGGCGACGAAGCTGTTGGCGGGGTGTTCGTACACGTCCTCGGGGGTGCCGCACTGTTCGACGCGGCCCTCGTTCATCACGGCGATCCGGTCCGACATCGTCAGGGCCTCGTCCTGATCGTGGGTGACGAAGACGAAGGTGATGCCGATCTCTCGCTGGATCTGCTTGAGTTCGACCTGCATGCGGCGCCGGAGCTTGAGGTCGAGGGCGGCGAGCGGCTCGTCCAGGAGCAGGACCTGGGGTCCGTTGACGAGGGCGCGGGCGAGGGCGACGCGCTGGCGCTGTCCGCCGGAGAGGGTGCGGGGTCTGCGGTCGGCCAGTCCGGCGAGCTGGACACGTTCGAGCATGGTGCCCACGCGGTCGCGGACCTCGGCCCGGCCGACGCCTTTGCGCTTGAGGCCGAAGGCCACATTGTCGGCGACCGAGAGATGGTCGAACAGGGCGTAGCTCTGGAAGACGGTGTTGACGTTGCGTTTGTTGGGCGGCAGCTGGGTCACGTCCTCGCCGCCGAGCAGGACGCTGCCGTCGGTGGGGTCGGTGAAGCCGCCGATCATGCGCAGCGAGGTCGTCTTGCCGCAGCCCGAGGGGCCGAGCAGGGAGAAGAACTCTCCGGGGGCGATGTCGAGGTCGAGGTCGTGGACCGCGTAGGAGTCGCCGTAGGCCTTGCTGACGGAGTCGAGGCGGACGGCGGGCGTGATGGCCTCTGTTGTCATGGGTATCACGGGTTTCACTTCCCGGAGAGCAGGTCGAGGCCACCGCGGCGGCCGAACAGACGCGGGATGAACAGGGCGAGGGCGATGAGGCCGATGGATCCGGCGAGCATCAGGGTGCCGACGGCGTTGATGGTGGGTTCGACGCCGAAGCGGATGGCCGAGTAGATGCGTACGGACAGCGGCTGCGGGTCGACGCCGGTGGTGAAGTAGGCGAGGACGAAGTCGTCGAAGACCAGGGCGAAGACGAGGACCGAGGAGGCGAGGATGCTGGGCAGCAGCGCGGGGAGGGTGACCAGGCGCAGTGCCTGCCAGCGGGTGGCGCCGAGGTCCATCGCGGCTTCCTCGACCTCCGGGTTCAGGGCGGCGATCCGGGAGCGCAGGATGACCGTCACGTAGGAGATGGAGAAGGTGATCTCCGCGAGCATGACGGTGCCGGTGGAAAGGGTGATGCCCATGCCCTTGAACAGGAGCATCGCGGCGACGCCGGTGACGATCTCCGGGGTGATCAGCGGGACGAGCATGATGAGGCCGGCGAGCGAGCCGAGGCGGCTGCGGCAGCGGACGAGGCCGAGTGCCAGGGCGACTCCGAGGATCATGGAGCCGGCCATGGCGACCAGGGACACGCGCAGGCTCATGCCGAGTGAGGCGATGAGTGCGTCGTCGTGGAAGAACTCCGAGTACCAGCGCAGGCTGAAGTCCTTGAAGACGGTGAGCGACTTCTGCGAGTTGAAGGAGAAGAGGATGACGACCCCGATGGGGACGTAGAGGAGCGCGAAGAAGAGGACCGTGACGGCGATGGCGAGGCGGGGCCTGCGGTCGGTGCCGCGGCGGTGGCGCCGCATGGTCCTTGGCTTGGCCGTGGCGGGTCGCGGGGCCGTCCGCGGTGCGGGGCGGAAGGTGGCCGGGGTGGCGGGGCGCAGGGTCATCGGACCGCCTCCGCCTCGTCCTTGCGGGTCCGGCGCAGGTAGCCGATCATGCCGACGAACAGGACCGCCATCATGAGCATGGTGAGGGCGGAGCCGAGCGGCCAGTTCTGGCCCTGGAAGAACTTGTCCTGGATCAGGTTGCCGATCATGATCTGGTCGGGGCCTCCCATGAGCTGGGCGCTGACGAAGTCGCCCATGGCGGGCAGTAGGACGAGTACGCAGCCGGCCGCGGCGCCCTGTCTGGTCGCGGGCAGAGTGACGAAGAAGAAGGTCCGCAGCGGGCCGCCGTAGAGGTCGCGTCCGGCTTCGATGAGCGAGGTGTCCATGCGTTCCAGGGCCGCGTACAGCGGAATGATCATGAAGACGATGAAGCCGTAGACCAGCCCGGCAATGACTCCCCCGCTCGTCTGGAGGATCTTCGTGCTCGCGTCGGCGATTCCGGCGGACCGCAGTGCCTTGAGCAGGGGTCCGTCGTCGGAGAGGACGACGGACCAGCCGTACATCCGCACGAGGTAGTTGGCGAAGAAGGGGACGACGATGGCGGCGATCAGCAGGTTCTTGAAGCGTCCGCCGTGCAGGGCGATGGCGTAGGCGACCGGATAGGCCACGACGAGGCAGATGGCGCAGGTCAGCAGGGCGTAGCCGAGCGAGCGCAGGAGCACCACGCGGTAGGCGGGGTCGGTCATCGCGGCGAAGTTGTCGAGGTTGAACCCGAACTGCGGATTGCCGAGCGGGTCGGTGGTGCCGAAGGCGAGGGCGGCGACGAGGACGAGGGAGGCGATGAGGAACGTCGTCATCCAGAGGGTGCCGGGGATCATCAGCCAGGTCCACAGGCGGGCGCCGGCGGCGGCGGTACCGCCTCGGCGGCGCGGTGCTCCGGATCGGGTGGGCGGGGAGTCCGCAGGTGGCGTGTGTGGTGACATGTCAGCCGGCCTTCACATGGGTCCAGGCGGTGTCGCGGGCCTGTTCGCCCCTCGAGGTGCCGTTGCGGAAGAAGAGGTCGTCCTTGAGGTCGGAGGCGGCGACGAGACACTCGGGGAAGGGCTCGACGATCGCGGCATAGGTGTCCTCGCTGCCGCCGACCGGCATGGGATAGCCGATGTACTCGATGTTCTTCTTCACGTTCTCCGGCCGGAGCATGTAGTCGATGAAGAGCATCGCGGTGCCGGGGTGGCGGGCATTGGCGGGGATGGCGTAGCAGTCGGAGTTGACAGGGGCGCCTTCCTTGGCGACCTCGAAGCCGAAGACGGAGGGGTCCTTGGCCTGGCCGAGCATGGCGGCCATGTCTCCGCTCCAGGCCTGGGTCATGGCTGCGTTGCCGTTGAGCAGGTTGTTGTAGCTGTCGCTGGAGAAGCCGCGAAGGCGGGGCCGGAGCGACTGGAGCGTGCGGGTGATGCGCTCGAGGTCGTCCGCGTCGGTGGTGGCGATGTCGAGGCCCAGTTTGAGTGCGGCCATGCCGAGGACCTCGTCGCGGTCATCGAGGACGAAGACCCTGCCCTTGGCTCGGTTGTTCCACAGGTCGTCCCAGGAACCGGTCAGATCGTCGCCGATCTTGTCCTTGCGCCAGCCGATCCCGGTCTTGTACATGGTGAACGGGACGGTGTGCGCGGAGTCCTTGTCGTACCAGGGGTCCGAGAAGTAGTCGTAGCGGCCGAACACCGAGTCGGCGTGCCGCAGCCGGCTGTGGTCGATTCTTCTCAGCCGGTTCCCTTCGGCGAGGCGCTGGGCCCATTTCGCCGTGGGAAAGATGATGTCGTAGCGGTTTCCGGCATTGAGCTTGGCGACCATGCCTTCCATCGAGTCGAAGTTCGACTGGATGACCTTGACGCCGTACTCCTTCTCGAATCCGGCGAAGACGGCGGGATCGACGAAGTCGGCCCAGTTGAAGTAGACCAGGTCACCGTCGGGCCTGACCTTGATCGGCTCGTCGGAATCCGCGGGGGCGGGGGCTGCGGGCAGGAATCCGCAGCCGGCTGCCGCGACACCGAGGGATGCGGCGGCGCCGGTGCGGAGGAAGGCGCGGCGGGACAGCGGGAGCGAGGGTGCCTCGGGGGACATGGTGGTCCTCTCCGTGAGGTCCGTTGGGGATCGGTGAGGTCCGTCGGGATCCGGGGATCGTGGGGGAATCCATGGGTTCCGGCCGACGGATCACTGCTGGGGGCGGTCATGGGTGCACGGGAGCCCTGACTCCGTGCGGACCGGACAGCCGCGGGCGGTGGGGAGGCACCGCGCTGCGGCTCGGGCAGGCGGCTCGGCGGGCGCGGCTCAGCGAGGAGCGCCGTCGAGATCTGCCCGGACACGGCCGGCGAACCAGCCGACCGCGGACTCGCGCCGGGACAGGGGCCCCGGTTCGAATCCCGGGGTGGTCAGTCCTTTCTGCACGCGGGCCACCAGTTCGGCATCCTCGTCGTTGGTGATCCAGCCGATGTGGATGTTCAGCCGCCGGGCGAGCCGGGTGCGCAGTCCGGTGCCACGGCGGGTGTAGAACGCTCCGGGCACGGCCACGCGGTCCACCGCTGTCGGGATTGCGGTCCAGGCAAGCACATGGTCGGGGTAGAAGTCGATGAGTGTGTTGGGATAGATCACGGCGTACCGCCAGACACGGCAGTCTGCCTCGCGGAGGCCGGGCATGGGGGCGGCCATGCGCTGGTAGAGGCGTTCGGCCCAGTTGGAGGAGGGCTTGTCGCGCAGGGGTGAGGCGAACAGGGCGTACGCCTTGTCGATCTCGCAGGTGTAGGCCTGGTAGTCGAGCAGCCGCATCAGACCGGGGTGGGCGACGGGTACGTGGTAGCCCTCGAGATAGTTGTCGACGGCAACCTTCCAGTTGGCGTGCTGGACCTCGGCGGCGTCCAGGTCGTGGATGCGGCTGCGGCCGATGGGCACCAGATCGGCCCCCGCGTAGTGGCCGACCGCCTCGGCGAGTGGGGCACACTGCTCACCCAGCGGTACGGCGTCCTGGTCGAGGTTGACGAACACGAAGCCGAGGAACGACTCCACGCGGACGGAGAAGAGCCCCAGCCTCGGCTTGTCCAGGCACGGGATCTGCCGTGCCTCGGGGGCTCCGACCAGGCGTCCGTCGAGTTTGTACGTCCAGCCGTGGTACGGGCAGCGGATGGCCTTGCCGGAGGGTTCCGGCTCGGTGACCAGGCGGGTGCCGCGATGGCGGCAGACATTCAGGTGGGCGGCGAGGGCGCCGTCCTCGGTGCGTACGACCAGCACCTCACGGTCGGCGACCGTGGCGGCGAGCCGGGCACCTGGCCCGGGGAGGTCGGATTCGTGGCAGACGAGCTGCCAGGACCTGGCGAAGATGTGCCGGGTCTCCGCGGCTGCGGTATCCGGGTCGGTGTAGTAGCGGGCGGACAGTGCCCGGCCCGGGCCGTCGGGGCTCGTGATGTCCTGGCCGGGGCTGTGCCGGCCGGCGCCTGCCGGACGGTTCAGGCCTGCGGGGAGTTCCTGCTCCAGCGGTGCTGACGGCGCTGTCGGGGCTTCGGCTTCGGGCTGCATCGGCTGACTCCTCCATGCCGCGGACGCGGCGATCGGTGTTGAGGCGGCCCAGGGGCGGTCGGCGAGGCCTGGCGATGCAACTGGTGCACCGGAACCGCGCTGACTAATTGGTCAGTCAGATTGCTGGCGGGTTTCCGCAGTGTCAAGACTTGCAGACTGACTAATTGATTAGTTAGCGTAGTCCTCATCGCTGCTCCCGGCGAAGAGGACCTTGTGCCCGAACCGGACGCCGGCAGCTTCCCGGACGACCCGCTGTCCGGTCCGCTACCGCCGAATCCCGTCGCACGGCATACCGCCCCCAGGCACCGGGCCGCGGACACCGCACCTCGGCCCCCATCGCCCGTCGCGCCGTGACGGCTCCCCATCCCCCTCCCGGAGGCACGCATGAGCGGTCGTCGGAGTCTCGTCTGGCTCGGGCTCACGCCCGAACCGGAACAGGAGCTGCCCGCCACCGTCGCTGCCCTGCGCACCCGTGCGCCGGTCACGGCCGCGGCGCCGCCCGAGCTGGCCGCCGCCGAACGGCGGCGGGTCGAGCGGCTGATCCTCCACGGCAGCGAGCGCAGCTGGCTGCGCTACCTGGCCGAGGTCACCGACCTGGTGACCTCCGTCGCCGACGGCTCCGCCCCAGGAGACCGCAACGCCGCGCTGGTCGCGGGCGAGGTCGTCCTGGACCACCACCGAATGCTCATCGGGATGCCGGGCTCCGGCTACCGCCGCACGCAGGACGACCGCCGGGCCCTGGAAGGCGCGGTACGGCAGCTGCGGACCGCAACGGACGACGGCACGACGCCACGAACGCAAGGAGACCGGGCATGACGGCAACCGCAAGGCAGGGCCGGACCGCGGACCGGCGGCCGGGAGCGGCCACCGTCCCGTGTCCGGCGACGGGCGGAACCGGGCGGGCGATCGGGGGCGCGGCAACGACCGCGGCCGTCACCCGCATCGCGTCTCTCCTGCCCGGCGGGCCCGGCAGCGTGCTCGGACCGGCGCCCGGGGCGGTGGAGAGCGCGGAGGCGTACCTCGACACCGGCGGGTACCGGCACACGGACGACCCCGAAAGGCTGCTGGAACACATCGCCGACGCCGGGCTGCGCGGCCGCGGCGGTGCGGGGTTCCCGGCCGCCGTCAAGTTGCGGGCCGTACGGGACGGCGGAGGTCTGCCCGTCGTCGTGGCGAACGGCGAAGAGGGCGAGCCCGGGTCGGTGAAGGACCGCTGGCTGCTGCGGGCACGGCCGCATCTGGTGCTGGACGGACTGGCCCGCGCGGCCGCTGTCACCGGAGCCGTACAGGGCTATGTGTACGTCTCCGATCCCTACGCCGCCGCCCGTGTGCGCGCCGCCCTCGACGAGCGTACGACGGCCCTGCCGGTCGCGGTGATCGAGACCGGTCACACCTATGTGGCCGGCGAGGAGAGCGCGGTGGTACGCAGGATCAACGGCGGGCCCGCCCTCCCGGCCGCCAAACCGCCCCGCCCGTTCGAACGGGGAGTGTCCGACCAGCCGACCCTCGTCTCCAACGTCGAAACGCTCGCCCGGATCGCCCTCATCGCCGCTCACCCCGACCTGCGCCACGACATCGCCGGCAGCACGCTGCTGAGCCTGTCCGCGTTCAGGGGCACGCCACTGCTCGCGGAGGCCCCGTACGGCACCGCCCTGCGCACCCTCGCCACCGCGCAGGGCACCACGGACGCGACCGGAGCCCTGATGGGCGGACTCTTCGGCGGGCTGATCGGGCCCGGCTCACTGGATCTTCCGCTCGACCACTCCGCGCTGGCCGACGCGGGCACGGCACTGGGCTGCGGGGCGATCCGCTTCCTCCAACCGGGTGTGTGCCCCGTCGCGACCGCCGCCGACGCCGTGGATCATCTCGCGACCGAGAGCGCCCGCCAGTGCGGCGTTTGTGTCTCGGGCACGGCCGCGATCCGCGACACGCTCCGGCAGCTGACCTGCGGTACGGCGGCCGCCGACACCGCCGAACGGCTGGAGCGCTGGGCGTCCCGGCTGCCCGGCCGTGGCGCGTGCGGACTGCTCGACGCCGCCGCAGGCACGGCGGGCAGCCTCCTGACCGCGTTCCCCGACCTCGTACGCGGCCACCTCGATGCAGCGTGCGCGGCCTGCGCCGCCTGTCCTCCGACGGGCGGTCACCGGCTCGTGGTGCCCGTGCCGCACGTCGCCGACGCCCCGTGTGAATCCCCCACCCGCCCGGCTCCTCCCGCGCGCCCCCGCTGAAAGGACCCACCGTGAAACTCTTCCTGGACTCCACACGCTGCCAGGGCTACGGGCTCTGCCAGGAGCACGCCCCCGACCTGGTCGAACTCGACGAGTGGGGCTATGCGGCGGTGCTCGCCGCCGACGTCCCGCCCGGCGAGGAGGAGACGGCCCGCGCCTGCGCCGCCAGCTGCCCCAACTCCGCACTGCGGCTGGAGAAGTGACATGGGACGTGATCTGACGGCGCTGTTCGACCCCAAGTCCGTGGCTGTCGTCGGTGCCAGCGACGACCCCGCGAAATACGGCCACGCGGTGGCCTCGCAGGCGCTGCGCGCACCCGGACGCCGGCCCGTGCACCTGGTGAACCGCCGGGGCGGCACGGTCCTCGGCCGCCCCGCGGCCACGAGCCTCGCCGAGATCGGGGAGCCCGTCGAACTGGTGGTGATCTCCGTGCCCGGCCCCGGGTTCGAGGCCGCCGTCGACGACGCCCTGTCCTGCGGCGCCCACGCCATCGTTGCCATCACCGCCGGCTTCGCCGAGACCGGCACCGCCGGGCTGGCCCGGCAGCGGGCGGTCGCGGCCCGGGTGCGGGAGGCGGGCGCGGTGCTGGTCGGTCCCAACTGCCTCGGCATCGCGGACAACACCACCGAGCTGTACCTCGCCTCGGACACCTTCGCGCCCGGCGGCGTCGCCCTGCTGAGCCAGAGCGGCAATCTGGCCCTCGAACTCCAGCTGCGCATGGATCCGCACGGCCTCGGCTTCTCCCGGTTCGTCTCGCTCGGCAACCAGGCCGACGTCACCCTCGTCGATCTGGTCCAGGACTGCGCCCGGCACGAGGGCACCTCGGCGATCGCCGTGTACGCGGAGGACTTCGGCGACGGACGCGCCTTCGCCCGGGCCGCCGCCGAGGCGGGCAAGCCGGTGGTCCTGCTCACCGCGGGCCGCGGCACCGCATCGGCGCGCAGCGCACAGTCGCACACCGGCGCACTCACCACGTCCTGTGATGTCGTGGCCGCCGCGTGCCGGGACGCAGGCGTCGAACTCGTGGCCTCCCCGCGCGAGATGACCGTCGTCCTGACGGCGCTGAACGCCCGGTCCCGGGCTGCCGGACGACGTACGGCGGTGTTCACGGACGGCGGCGGGCACGGAGTGATCGCCGCCGACGCGGCCGAGGCGGCGGGTCTTGACGTACCCGAGCTCGGTGCCGAGGCACAGGAGGGCCTGCGGGCCCTGCTGTGGGAGCAGTCGGCGGTGGGCAACCCCGTCGACCTCGCCGGAATGGGCGAGCAGGACCCGCGGTCGTACGCCACGACGGTCGGCGGGCTGCTGGCCGCAAACGAGGTCGACGCCATCTTGATGACCGGGTACTTCGGCGGCTACGCGGCCTCCGGCGGCGGACTCGGCGGCGGTGGCGCGACGCTTGCCGAAGGCGAGCAGCAGGCCGCCCGGGACATCGTCACGCACTGGCGGGCGACGCCCAAGCCGCTGGTCGTGCAGTCCATGTATCCGCAGTCGCCGAGCTGCCGCACGCTGGTCGGGGCGGGCATCCCTGTCTTCTCCGCGACCGAGGACGCCGCCCGCGCACTGGCGGCGATGACCGGGGTGCAGCCGGCCGGCCCGCCCGGTGTGGCCGCTCTGCCGGCGGCCGCAGCGCCCCTGCTCGACACCGGGTACCACGGCGTGCGCCGCCTTCTGGGTGCCGCCGGAGTGCCGTTCCCCGAGGCCCGTGAGATCTCAGGGGAGGACGAACTGCTCGCCGCGGCCGCAGAGTTCGGCGGTCCGTACGTCCTCAAGGCCCTGCACCTCCTGCACAAGTCCGACGCGGGCGGGGTCGCTCTGCGGCTGGCGGACCGCGATGCGCTGCTGGCCGCGTACCGGGAGATGCACGCCCGGCTGGGGGCTCCCGCGTACTCAGTGGAGGCGATGGCCGACCTCACGGACGGGGTCGAGCTGATCGTGGGGGTCGATCACGACCCCCGGTTCGGTCCGGTCGCCATGGTCGGCCTCGGCGGTGTCCTCACCGAGACGCTGCGCGATGTCGCCTTCTCACCGGCCCCGGTTCCCGCTGCGCGGGCCGAGCAGTTGCTGCGGGGTCTGCGGACCGCCGGACTGCTCGCGGGTGTCCGGGGGCGGCCGGCGGTGGACGTCGCTGCGGCGGCGGACGTCATCGAGCGCATCACCACGATCGCCGCGGCCCATCCCGAGATCGCCGAACTCGAGGTCAACCCGCTGCTGGTCCGCCCGGACGGCGTGCTGGCCCTGGACTCGCGCGCCGTACTGGCCTGACTTCCCCACTGATTCGCACGCAACTCCTAAGGACACCAATGGACTTCCGTTACACCCCCGAACAGGCCGACCTCAAGCGCCGGGCGGCCGCGTACTCCCGTCTGCTGATGGGGTACGAGGAGCAGTCCGAGGAGGCGGGCGGCCCGCTGCCCGTCGAGACCGTCCGCGAACTGACCCGCGCCGCGATCGACGCCGGCGTGTACGCCATCAACATGCCCGCCGAGTGGGGCGGTGCCGGGCTGTCCCTGCTGGACCAGGTCATCGTCGAGGAGGAGTTCGGGAAGGTCACCAACTGCCTGTGGGACATCCCCTGGCGGCCCGCCAACGTCCTGGCGCACGGGACCGAGGCACAGCGCGAGAAGTATCTGCTGCCGGTGATCCGCGGCGAACGGTTCGACGCCTTCGCGGTGACCGAACCGGGTGCGGGCTCGGACCCCTCGTCGGGCACCAGCACGGCCACCCGTACGGACGGCGGTTGGCTGCTGAACGGCGAGAAATGGTTCGTGACCTGCGGTGACATCGCCGACTTCCTGCTGGTGCAGGCCGATGCCGGCCCGCAGCGGGCGCCGACGCTCTTCTTCGTCGACAAGCAGGCGCCGGGTGTGGAGATGACGCGTGTGCCGCTGTTCATGCACTCCGCGGTCAACGGGCATCCCGAGTTCACCTTCACGGATGTGTTCGTCTCCGACGAGGACGTGCTCGGAGGTGTCGGGGTCGGCTACGAGCTCACCAAGGAGTGGTTCACCGACGAGCGGCTGATGATCGCGGCGCGGACGACGGGCGCCGCCGAACGCGCACTGGAGCTGGCCCGCGACTGGGCCGTCGAGCGACGCCAGTTCGGCTCCCCCATCGCCGACTTCCAACTCGTCCAGGGCATGCTCGCCGACTGCGCCGTCGACATCGCCGTCAACCGCGCCTACACGCACCAGGTCGCCTGGGAGGCCGATCAGCCGGGCACGGACCGCAAGGCGCTGCACGCCAAGGCCTCGACGGCGAAGCTCGCGGCGAGCGAGGCCGCGGGGCGGGTCATCGACCGGTGCGTGCAGATCTTCGGCGGACGCGGCTACGACCGCTCGTACCCCGTCGAGCGCATGTACCGCGAACTGCGCGTCGACCGCATCTGGGAAGGCACCTCCGAGATCCAGCGCCTGATCATCGCCAACGAGCTCATCAAGCGCGGCACCCGGGCGCTCGCGCTGCCCACCTCCTGACACGCCGTCCGAACCACCACCACGACCCCGAGGACTGACATGGACTTCCGTCTCACCGCCCGTCAGGAGGAGCTCAAGGGCTCCGCGCGCGGGCTCACCGAGTTCATCATGAAGTACGAGCTCGACTGCGAGGAGAACAACGGTCTGCCGCCGCAGGCCCACGCGGAGATCCGCGACGCCGTACTCGACAGCGGACTGCAGGCCGTCAACATGCCGGCCGAGTGGGGCGGTGCCGGGCTCACGATCCTGGAGCAGGCCGTGGTCCAGGAGGAGCTGGGCCGGCTCACGGGCGCACTGTGGGACATGGTGTGGCGCCCGGCGAACGCGCTGCGGTTCTGCACGCCCGAGCAGCGCGAGCGCTACCTCGTTCCCGTCATCCGGGGCCGGCGGCGCGACTGTTACGCGGTGACCGAGCCCGAGGCCGGGTCGGACCCGCAGAACATCAGCACAACGGCGACGCGCACCGCTGACGGCTGGGTGCTGAACGGCGAGAAGTGGTTCGTGACGGTCGGCGACCACGCCGACTTCATGATCGTGCTGGCCGCTGCGGGCGAGGAGCGCGCCCCGACGCTGTTCCTCGTCGACAAGGAGACACCGGGCATCGAGATGACGCGGGTGCCACGCTTCATGCACACCTTCGTCTACGAGCACCCCGAGTTCACCTTCACCGACGTCCATGTCGGCGACGACGCAGTCCTGGGCGGTATCGGGAACGGGTACGACATTACCCGGTCGTGGTTCACCGAGGAGCGGCTGATGATCGCGGCGCGGACGACGGGCGCCGCCGAACGCGCTCTGGAGCTGGCCCGCGACTGGGCCGTCGAGCGACGCCAGTTCGGCTCCCCCATCGCCGACTTCCAACTCGTCCAGGGCATGCTCGCCGACTGCGCCGTCGACATCGCCGTCAACCGCGCCTACACGCACCAGGTCGCCTGGGAGGTGGACGCGGGGCTGTCCGACCGCAAGACCCTGCACGCCAAGGCGGCCATCGCCAAACTGTCGGCGAGCGAGGCCGCGGGGCGCGTCATCGACCGGTGCGTGCAGATCTTCGGCGGACGCGGCTACGACCGCTCGTACCCCGTCGAGCGTCTATACCGCGAACTGCGCGTCGACCGCATCTGGGAAGGCACCTCCGAGATCCAGCGCCTGATCATCGCGGGCGAACTGGTCAAGCGGGGCACGGGAGTTCTGCAGATCCCGTCCGCCGGCTGAGGTACGGGGAGGACCCCGCGTCCCGGCGGTGCGCCGGGACGCGGGCGCCGCCGGTCGCGTGACGCGCCGAGAGAGCAGGAGTGACGATGACTGATGTCGAGCGGGTCGGGGTCGTGGGCTGCGGCCTGATGGGGTCCGGGATCGCCGAGGTGTGCGCGCGGGCCGGCCGGGACGTGGTGGTGGTCGAAACCGATGCGGGGGCCGCCCAGGCCGGCCGCGGACGGATCACCACGTCCCTGGACCGTGCCACGACCGCCGGGAAGCTGACCGGCGAGGAGCGGGATGCCGCGCTGGCGCGGATCGTGACGACGACGGACATGGACCGGCTGGCCGACCGGGACCTGGTGGTGGAGGCCGTGGCCGAGCACGAGCGGGCGAAGCTGGAGGTTTTCGCGCGGCTCGACAGGACGGTGGTGCGTGCGGACGCGATCCTCGCGACCAACACCTCGTCCATCCCGGTCATCCGGCTCGCGGCTGCCACCGGCCGCCCGGAACAGGTGGTGGGGCTGCACTTCTTCAATCCCGTCCCGGTGCTGCCGCTGGTGGAGCTGGTGCCGTCGCTGCTGACCGGCGAGAGCACGGCGCGTCGGGCGGAGGCGTTCGCGTGCGAGGTGCTCGGCAAGGAGGTCGTGCGCGCCACGGACCGGGCCGGGTTCATCGTGAACGCCCTGCTCGTGCCGTATCTGTTGGCCGCGGTCCGGATGGTCGAGTCGGGCGCGGCGTCGGTCGAGGACATCGACCGCGGCATGATCCTGGGCTGCGCCCATCCGCTCGGTCCGCTGGCGCTCACCGATCTCATCGGGCTGGACACCACTCAGGCCATCGCGGAGTCGATCTACGAGGAGTTCCGTGAGCCGCTGTACGCGCCTCCGCCGCTGCTGGCCCGGATGGTCGACGCGGGTCTGCTCGGACGAAAGTCGGGCCGCGGCTTTCATACGTACCGATGAGCCGCAGGACCGTGGCGCCGTTCCGGAACGCCCGGGGGACCGGGGTCCTGGACGGGCGGGATACGGGAAGATGGAGATCGGCGCGACGGGACGAGAGACCGCCCCGCCGACCGGAGCACGACGACACCGAGACCGACACTGGGGAGCAATGACGTGGCCAAGGCCGAACGCACTCGCGAGACTCGTGAGCGGATTCTCGCCGCGGCATGCCAGGTGATCGCCGAGGTCGGCTTCGAGAAGATCCGCATGCGGATGGTGGCGGAGCACGCGGGGGTGTCGACAGCGCTGCTGCACTACCATTTCGAGACCCGCGAGAAGCTTTTCACCGAAGCGATGACGCACTCCTTCGCGCAGACCGGCACCGAACTCGACCGGGACGCCGATTCGGTGCCTGCCGCGGTCATCCTGGCGCGCATCCTGAACACCCTGTTGCCCACCGACCCGGAGCTGAGGCAGGACTGGAAGCTGTGGCAGGAGCTGTGGGTGCGTGCTCTGCGGGACGAGACGGCACAGCACCTCGCGATCGATCTGTACGAGCAGCTGCACGACTGGGTGGGCCAGGCGCTGAAGCGGGGTATCGATTCCGGAGAGTTCAAGCCGTGCGACGTCGACGCGACGAGCACTGTGCTGCTCGCCCTGTGCGACGGGTTCGGTATCCGTCTGATGCTGGCCGACCCCCGGGTGGACCTTCGGTCGGCGCGGTCCGCGATCTGGGGGGCGGTCGCGGGGACCCTCGGCGTACCCGCGGAGCCTCCGGCACTGTGACGTTCCGGAACGTGGTGCGGTGCCGTCGTGCTACGGGGTCTGTCCCCCTCGCAGGGAGTACACGTACAGCTGGTCGACCTCGGTGAAACCGGCTGACCGGTAGAGCGACTTGGCCGCCGTGCGGTCCCGCTCGCCACCCGGGGGCGCGTCGTCGTCCACGTAGAGGATCACCTGTGCGGCACCCAGACCGGTCAGGACGGAAAGCGCCGAGCCCAGCATCGAGCGGCCGAGCCCGCGTCCCCGGGCGTCCGGCAGCACGCCGATCCACCACAGGACACCGATGCCGTGCGCGGGCATGCCGATCACGGCCTCGGCCACCACGCGCCTGCCCTCCCTCCCCTCCAGCCGGCACGCACCCTGCCCGGCGGGGTCGGGCTTCACTTTGACGCGGTCGAGGCAGGGCAGGCGGGGCGAGGGCAGATCGGCCCGCAAGTACCGCCACTGCCGCTGCCCCCGGAAGCCGGCGCGTTCCAGTGCCGCCGCCGTGCGGCCGCGGTGGCGCACCGGCAGTGCTTCCAGACCGAGAGTGAGGGCGGAGGCGAAGTGGAAGGCGTGCATCGGCCGGGGCGCGAGCATCGTGAGGGTGTGGCTGATCAGGGCGTCGGCGGTGCGGGGGTCCTCCTGGCAGTGCAGCCAGAGCAGTTGTCCGGTGTTGTCGTCCGGGCGGAGCGCGTGGGAGACGACACCGGTGACCGTGCCGGTCGCATCCATGGCCACCTGGACAGCCGGCTGTGCCAGTTCTTCCCACCGGCCGCCGTCCACCGGGGAGCGGCCCTTCAGAGCCTCGCTGAGCATGGCGGGGGTGGTGCGCGGCTGCCCCGGCAGCCGGTCGCACTCCATGAGGGCGAGTACGGCGGCCTGGTCGGCCGGGGTGTACGGGCGCAGGATCAGGCCGGATGCGGGGCTCACCACACGACCATGACCGGACAGACCGTCACTGTCCAGCACCGCAGGCGAGCGGTCTGTCATCGCTCCGGATACCCGCGACGGGGGTGCGGAGGCCGCCCGGACGTCCACGAGGCACCGCGGCCGGGCACTCGTCCGGTCCATTGCGGGATCGACATGCATCAGATGCGTGAAGTGTTCATGGACGTCCACGACCGGGTTGCTGCACGATGACGCAGAGACAGCGATCAGCACGTCCTGCGCTGACGCGACGGCGCAGGCCGGATCCGGCGGCGCGTCCCGGTACGGCGGGAACCGCCCTGGGAAGGGAACAGCCTTGTGACCTCGCCGCCCCGAAGCCCCCGTCGTGTGAGCCCGTCGACCGGCAGGGAGGACACGTGATCAGCCAGTGGCGGCTGCGCGCCGCTTTCGCCACGCGGCTCTCGGACATGTACGGGCGGGAGGTCCCCGCCTACACCACGCTCGTCGACGTGTCGCGCGCGGTGAACGAGGACGTCCTGCGCGCACAGGGCGCGGACGCCGAACGTCTCGGGTCGATCAGCCGGGTGACCGCTGAGCGGCACGGAGCCGTCCGGGTCGGTACGCCCGCGGAACTGCGGCAGGTCGCCCGTGTCTTCGGCGCGTTCGGTATGCAGCCGGTCGGCTTCTACGACCTGCGTGAGGCGGCCGCGAGCGCGGTTCCCGTCATCTCGACCGCGTTCCGTCCCGTCGACGGCACGGAGCTGGCACGCAACCCCTTCCGGGTGTTCACCTCACTGCTCACCTCTGCGGACCCCAGATTCTTCGACGCCGAGCTGCGTTCCCGGCTGGAGAGGTTCCTGGAGAGCCGTCAGCTCTTCCCTCCCGAACTGCTCGCCCTGGCCGACCGGGCCGAAGCCGAGAGGGAGCTCCCGGACGCCGATGCCGAGCGGTTTCTCCACCTCGCCGTCCAGGCCTTCGAGCTGTCCCCGGAGCCCATCGACAAGGCCTGGTACGGAACGCTCGAACGGATCTCCGCCGTCGCCGCGGACATCGGCGGCGTACGCAGCACGCACATCAACCACCTGACCCCGCGTGTGCTGGACATCGACGAGTTCTACGGCCGCATGACCGAACGCGGCATCGAGATGATCGACACCATTCAGGGTCCGCCCCGCTGGAAGGGTCCCGACGTGCTGCTGCGGCAGACCTCCTTCCGCGCCCTCGCCGAGCCACGGTCGATGCGCACCGCGGACGGCCGGGTGGTCCCCGGGACCCTGAAGGTGCGCTTCGGCGAGGTCGAGGCACGCGGTATCGCCCTCACCCGCCGCGGCCGGGCCCTGTACGACGATCTCCTCACCCGCGTCGACGAGCAGACGGCCCGCCGTCCCGGCGCCGACCGCGGCGACATCGCGCGCACCGTGTGGGGCGAGCACATGCCGGACGACGAGCAGGGGCTGGCCGCCCGGGGCCTTGCCCACTTCACGTACCACGCCGTGCGCGACCGGCCGCGGGACGGAGACAGCCCGCCCGCCGACATCGGCGGTCTGGTGGAGGGGGGCTGGATCCGCGCCGAACCCATCGTCTACGAGGACTTCCTGCCCCGCTCCGCGGCCGGGATCTTCCAGTCCAACCTCAGCGGCGAGGGCTCGAGGAACAACGACCGCACCGGCGTCGCCTACGACAGCGACTGGCTCTCCGCCGTCATGGGCCGCACCGTCCACGACCCCTTCACCCTCTACGAGCAGCAGCACGACCACTCCCTGCGGACCGTCGCCGAAGAACTCGGCCTCGACCGCACGCCCGGCTGACGCCCCACGTCCCCAACGCCCCACGGGAGCAGCATCATGACCAGCAGCGCACTGCCCGCCACCGACGACCTGCGCGCCCGTGCCCGCGCCGCCCTCGAACGCATCGGCGCCGGTGTCCCGCAAGGCAGCGACCTCCACGCCCGCACGCCCATCACAGGGGAGGATCTGTTCGTACTGACGGCGGCTGATGCCGCCGCCACCGAGGCTGCCGTCACCGCCGCCCGTGAGGCCTTCCTGGCCTGGCGCACCATCCCTGCCCCCCGCCGCGGCGAACTCGTCCGCCGGCTGGGCGAGTTGCTGCGCGACCACAAGAGCGACCTCGCCGATCTCGTCACCGTCGAGGCGGGGAAGATCCGTTCCGAGGCGCTCGGCGAGATCCAGGAAATGATCGACATCTGTGACTTCGCCGTGGGCCTGTCCCGTCAGCTCTACGGCCGTGCCATCGCCTCCGAGCGGCCCGGCCACCGTCTCGCCGAGACGTGGCATCCCCTCGGAGTGGTCGGCGTCATCTCCGCGTTCAACTTCCCCGCCGCCGTGTGGTCGTGGAACACCGCCATCGCCCTGGTCTGCGGTGACACCGTGGTGTGGAAGCCGTCGGAGCTCACCCCGCTGATCTCCCTGGCCTGCGACCGGCTGCTGGCCCAGGCGGCCGAGGAGGTCGGCGCGCCCCGCGACGTGCACCGGCTGCTGCTCGGCGACGGCGCGATCGGCGAGAAGCTCGTGGACGACCCGCGCGTCGCTCTCATCAGCGCCACGGGCTCGACCCGTATGGGCCGGCAGGTGGGCCCCCGCGTCGCCGCCCGTTTCGGACGCAGCCTCCTCGAGCTCGGCGGCAACAACGCGGCAGTCGTCGCCCCCTCCGCAGACCTCGACCTCGCGGTGCAGTCCATCGTCTTCGCCGCCGCCGGTACCGCGGGCCAGCGCTGCACGAGCCTGCGCCGTCTCATCGTCCACCACGACATCGCCGACGACCTCGTCGCGCGGCTGACCACTGCGTACCAGAAGCTCCCCATCGGCAGCCCCTTCGACGAGACCACCCTGGTGGGTCCGCTCATCACCACCGCGGCACTCGACGCAATGCAGAACACCCTCACCCGAGTGCAGGCAGTGGGCGGAAAGGTCCTCGTCGGCGGCAAGCGGCGCCTCGCGGATGCCGCCCCTCAGGCGGCCTATGTCGAGCCGGCCATCGTCCGCGTCGACGAGCAGAGCGACATCGTCCGGCAGGAGACGTTCGCCCCGATCCTGTACGTCCTGACCTACGGCGGCCTCGACGAAGCCATCGCCCTGCACAACGATGTGCCGCAGGGGCTCTCGTCGAGCATCTTCACCCGCGACCAGCAGGAAGCCGAACACTTCCTGTCCTCGGAAGGCTCCGACTGCGGCATCGCGAACGTCAACATCGGCACCTCCGGCGCGGAGATCGGCGGTGCGTTCGGCGGCGAGAAGGAGACGGGCGGTGGCCGCGAGTCCGGCTCCGACGCCTGGCGCGCGTACATGCGGTCGGCCACCAACACCGTCAACTACTCGGGCCGGCTGGCCCTGGCCCAGAACGTCAGCTTCCTCTGAGCACACGCTCCCCTCCCCCACAACGGACCGGTCACCAATCCGACAAACGTGCTGATCGACCAGACGGGTGACGTTGGTCGTACTGAGTGCCCGGGCGCCCATAACGTGATCGTTGTGGCGGGATGGGAGCAGTTGAGCGCAGTGGGGGTCGCAGCGATCCTCGGCTCACAGGCGGTCGGCGGAGTGTCGGCCGGGGCGGGCGGGGCAGACGGCAGGCCTCCGGTGGATCAGGCGTCGATGACGGCCTCGGTGTCCTTGGCGGGGCCCGGGCCGGCGTCGGTCGATGTGGCTGCGTCCTCCGGGGATTCCGCATCGGCGCCGGGGCAGGTGGACGCGGCCCTGTCCGTGTCGCTGCCGCTGCTGTCGCTGACCGTCAGGGTTTCGATCCGGACAGAGGACTGCCTGCCTCCGGAGCCCGCACCCACTCCGAGCGAGCCCGTGCCGACCACCCCGGTCCCGACGCCGACGCCGACGCCCACGCCCACCCCACCGCCGCCCACGACTCCTCCGCCGGTGCCGCAGTCACCGCAGCCGCAGCCGTCGCAGGAGCCCGAGGAGCCGGCAGAGATCACTCCGGAGCCGGTGGCCAGGACGTCCCCCGCTCCCGCGGCCGCGCCGCCGCCCGCAGCCCGGCCTCCGGTCCAGGTCGCGCGTCCGGCCACCGTGCGCAACTACCGTCCGCCGACCGGGAGACCGAAGGACACGGGGACACCGCTCGTCGTCCTGATGCTCGTCACCACGACGCCCGCCGTGCTCGCCGCAGCCATGCTGCGCCCGCGCTCGCAGTCCGCCGCGTCCCGGCGCGGCCGCGCCTGAACACCCGCGCACCCCCACCACACCGACTTCGGGAGTCCTTCATGTCGGATTGGCTCGTCCTTGCCCTCGTGATGGCCGCCGCCTGCGCCGTCGTCCTTGTCGTCATGCTGCTCAGCCAGCGCCGGGCGGGCGAGGAGGGCGAAGCCGGCGAGCAGCTCGATGAGACCCCCGACGTCCTCGAGTACATGACGATGATGGTCGGCGTCGTCTACGCCATCGTGCTCGGTCTGGCCATCGCGGGCGTCTGGGAGGCACGTGGCGCCGCGCAGGACGACGTACGCCGCGAGGCCCAGGCGCTGCACGAGATCACCCGGCGGGCGCAGGTCTACCCGGCCGCCGTCCAGGACGAGTTGCGCGCCGACATCGACCGCTATGTGGCCCATGTGGTCCACGAGGAGTGGCCGCGGATGATCGACAACAACGAACTGCCCGACAAGGGAGCCCAGTTGCTCAACACCGTGCGCACGCACATCGCGCAGCGGGAACCGTCGGGCGAGCTCCAGGCCCAGGCGTACCAGCCGATGCTCGATCAGGTCGCCGTCGCCGACGACGCGCGCCATGCGCGGGCGGCCAACGCCGGGGAGACCCTGCCCGGCGTGGTGTGGTTCGGTCTGATCAGCGGCGCGCTGGTCACCATCGGTCTCATCTTCACCATGCAGATCGGCCGTTCGCCGCGGGAGCTTCTGCTCGCCGGGCTCTTCAGCGCGCTGATCGCGTTCCTGCTCTTCCTCGTCTGGGACTTCGACGCGCCGTTCGGCCGGTCGGGCACGGACTCCGCCGACGCCTTCCGTCTGCTGTTCCCCGGTGCCGTGGACGAGTGACGGGTCGTCTCAACCATCCCCGAGGTCACGGGCGGAGGGCGCACGAAGGCCGATCACCCGAGGTGATGCCGAGCGGCGCACGGCTGTCGCACCCGAAAGACAGCAGCAGGTGATCGCCGTCACGGTCCGCGCGGACAGCGCCTTCGCCACCAGTGGCGGCGAAGGCGCCTGTGGTCCCGTCAGTGCGCGGGACCCGGGCTTGCGAACTTCTCTCCCGGGGTGGGGAGTACGAGCACGGACGGGTGGTGGAGCGTGACTTCGGACGGTATGAGCCGGGTGGTGGTCGCCAGAGGCTCACCGGTACCGGTGTTGCGGGCGAAGCGCGGGTGGGCGCCACCGCTGACCTGGAGTCGAATCCGGTGTCCGGCGGGGAAACAGTAGGCAGTGGAACTCATCGGCACTGTGACAGCGGCAGGGGCGGCCACGGTGGCTTCGGCGGGTCGCAGTCGTCGCAGCCCGTCGCAGACGTTCGAGGAGCGGTTCCGGTCGTCGACGTCGCAGAGCCTGGCGAAGACATCGGCGTGGCCCGTGTCCGTGCTGACCCGCAGTTCCACGCTGACAGGTCCGAGGATGTGGATCGGCTCGGTGAGCGGTGCGGTGGTGAAGGTCAGCACGTCGTCCCTGGCTTCCAGAGCGGTGTTGTCCTGAGCGCCGGCCTTGTTGGACAGGAGGGGACCGCCGATCGAGGGGGTCGGATCGGCCGGGTCGTAGCGGAAGGACAGCGGCGGCGTGTCCTTTGGCGCCTGGGTGCTCAGTGTGCCGCCGCTGCCGAGGTACCAGCGATGGCCTGTCGCGGCCGGGGGCCAGTCGGGAAGGTCGTGCCAGGTCCGCCGGCCGCCCAGGTGGACACGCACCCTTGTCTTCCGAAGGCCGGACGGGTCGTCGCACAGGTGGGCCCGCAGCCAGGCGAGGCTCTCGGCGAAGACCTCGGGCCAGCCTTGCTGCAGCGCGGAGTTGTGCGTCCAGGGACCGATGAGCAGGGCCGTGTCGCAGCCGGCGCGCCGCAGCCTGTCGTACTGCTGCAGGGTCTGGTCGAGGCTCACGTCGTTCCAGCCGGAGATCAGGCCGGTCGGCACGGTCAGGCGTTCGGCCACGGCCCCCACGTCCGCCCCTTGCCAGTGCTCGTCCTGGGGGTCGGGGTGGGCCATCGCCTCCTCCAGGAACGGCACCCGTCCACCCAGACCGGGCGCGTACGCCTCGCCGAGGGGCAGGGTTCGCGTGATCTTCCGGAGGTGGCGTTGCAGCCGCAGAACGGCCCGCAGGAAACTCGGGAGGCCTCGGTGCTGACTCGTCCTGGCCACCGTGGTGACAAGCGTGTTCTCCAAGGCGAACGTGCCTGCGGGGTAGAAGTAGCCGTGCAGGTTGTGCAGGCCGACCTGGACCACCATCGCCCGCAGCTCCGGCGGCGGGTCCAGGGCAAGCGCCCACTGCACGTAGCCGAGGAAGCTGGGGCCGATGGTCCCCAGCACGCCGGAGAACCAGGACTGTCGGCGCAACCAGGCGACGGTGGCCTGGCCGTCGGCGGCCTCGTTCTGCCACAGGGCCGACTCGCCGCCCGATCCTCCGGTGCCACGGCAGCTCTGCAGGACGACGTGGAAGCCCTGTTCGGCGAGGAGCATGCCGTACATCGACGCCCAGGGGAATCCCCGGCCGTACGGCGACCGGACCAGAAGCGAGGGAAAGTCACCGTCGTCCAGGGGGAAGTAGTGGTCGGTCAGCAGTGCGCTGCCGTCTGCGGCGGGTACCACGAGGCCTGACTCGTAGGCGATGTCGTGAAGCTTGGGAGGCAGACCCCGCAGGGAGCGCCTCATGGCCCGGGCGTGCAAGGGCGGCTTCTTCGCGGACGAGTGGTACGTCGCCGTGGTCATGGTGCCTCGTTTCCCGGAGCAGGATCCGTCATCATTCTCGTACGTAGTACGAGAATAGCGGGTGATTGGATGGCGGCAGGAGTGAGGAGAGGTTGCCGTGACTCGTACAGGCCCATCCGGCCGCAGCGCCGGTGTGGATCCCGAGCTGCTCTGGTCGCCGGCCGAACGGCCGCGACGCGGGCGGCCACCGGCCTACAGCCGCGCCGCAATTACCGCCGAAGCCGTCGCCATCGCCGACACCGAGGGGCTCACCGCAGTCACCATGCGCGCGGTCGCGGCCAGGATCGGGGCCGGAACGATGTCCCTGTACAGCTACGTCCCCAACAAAGAGACTCTGCTGGAGCTCATGATCGACCAGGTGAGCGGCGACCACCGCCTTCCACCCGGGCCCTCCGGTGACTGGCGCGCCGATCTTCGGAAGCTCGCCCACGAGCAACGTGCGATCATGCGGCGCCACCCATGGCTGCCTGCGGCGCTGCCCGCACGGCAGACCCTCGGCCCGAACACCCTTGCCACCTTGGAGTACGCACTCGCCGTACTCGAACCCGTCCGCCTGGATGCCAGGGCAGCGCTGGAGACCTTCAGCCTGCTCACCGGTTTCGTGGCCGGCCACGTTTCCTACGAACTCGCCCAGGAGCAGGCGGCAGAGGCCGCCGGCCGAACGTCCGGCGAGATCCTCGAAGCGCAGGCCCGCTACCTTCGGTCCACATCTGTCGGAGGCACGTATCCCAGAGTTGCCCGTGCCCTGACGGTGCCGAGCAACGACCCGGCACCCCGAGCCGTGTTCGACCGCCTTCTCGACCGCATGATCAACGGGCTTACGGCAGCAGTGTGATCATCACGAGCAAGGTCGGCTGCGCGCAAAAACGTGGTGCACCGGCGCCGATACGACGGCCAGACAGCCGGAGTAGATCGCGACCGCGTCGCAAGTGCCGGATGTCGACGGCAACGTTCGACAGCGGCGCGCAGGTCCTGAGGTCGATCACCGTGGTGGATGTCCGCCAAGCCCGCCCGGAGGGCGGCAGAGGTGATCACAGTGCTTCGGTGACCAACAGACAGGTGCGGCGCACACCCCGGGCGACGCGCCCGTTGTGTGCGCCTTCTCCTCACTCAGGCCCGGCACCCCGACGGGATCCAGACATCGATGACGACACGCTCCGGCGAGTGCAGTTTCGTCATCTTGTAGGCCGGCTTGGCGTTGAAGGCCGCCCCGAAAGTGACCACACCCTCGTAGTCGCCCGTCAGAGCGAGCCCCTTGAGCGTCGGGAGCCAGACCTTGGTCAGCCGGGGCCCCTTGTAGACGGACGCACCCGCGTCGTTGTGCGCGGCCGCAGGCGAGAGTTTGATCTCCAGGAAGTGCTTTCCGGCGAGCGGGACCTTCTGGCCCGAGCCGTCGTAGCGCAACTCCTTCACCGGCTTGACGGTGACCGGAGGCACCTTGCCGCGGACATCGACGACGATCCGGTCGAACGATCCGTGGCCGCCCCAGCGGGCATTGGTGACCAGGGCGATCGCCGGAGCGGACTGCGGTGCGGAAGCCGCGGCGGAGGCGGGGATCGTGGCGCCGACCCCGGCAGTGAGCAGTATGCCTGCGGCGACAGCCGCGAGGCGTGGACGGTTGAACATGGCGGGCCCCCAGATTCTCCTGATACGGGGACAGTGGTGTCATCAACGTAGACAGTTGCCGAAACCGTACGGTTGCAGTGGAATCCGTACTTTTATCAAGATCTCCGGAATGCCACGACACCGGATGATCACATCGGCGTTCCATGTCATCCGCTGATGGCGCGTCATGCACCGTTGACGGGGTGATCATGGCGTGTCAGCTTCGAGCGGGCCCGGTGACCGCCGGGCCGGTGTGCGCAAGCCAAGGAGAGGAGCACCGATGAAGGCAGGAAAATCCCGCTGGGTGACCGCGGTGGCACTCGTGGCCGTCGCCGCGACGCTGAGCATCGGCACGACGAGTACGGCGCAGGCTCAGGAGACCAGCACGGCCGGGGTCCGGGCGGCCGCGCCCGTGGCGCAGAGCGACCCGACCCCGGAGGAGCAGGAGCGTCTGCGTGAGGTGGCCGGCACCATCTGGACTCCGGAGCTGGCCGCCGGATGGAACATGAACAGCGACGTCGAGGCGGTGCTGTCGCAGGCCACCGGCGAGATCCTCGAGTGCTCGAAGGCGTTCGCCCTGGTCCCGCGCCCGCCGGCGTTCTTCCCCGGGCCCGGCTATCTGCGCAGTTACTGGAAGCAGGTCCGGGACTACTTCCGCGTCGTCAAGGAGAACCGCAGCTACCGCGCCTGTGTGGTCGTCGCGGCGGCCAACTACCGCTCCGCCGTCGAGATGGCCTCGATGGGCATCTGACGGCGGCGCGCGCTCGCACGGACCCGCTCAGGCGGCCGGTTCCCGGCTCCCGGTCACGGCCGGGACCGGCTCGTCCTCGCCTTCGGTGTGCACATGCGGCAGCAGCCGGTCCAGCCAGCGCGGGGCCCACCAGGCGGACTTGCCGAGCAGGGTCATCGCCGCGGGCACGAGCAGCAGCCGGACGATGGTGGCGTCGATCAAGACGCTCGCCGCGAGTCCCAGCCCCAGCATCTTCACCACGATGTTGTCGCTGACGATGAAGGCCGCGAAGACGCTGACCATGATGAGCGCCGCGCAGGTGATGACCCGTGCGGTGATCTCCAGGGCGTGCGCAACGCTCGCCTTGGGGTCCCCCGTGCGCAGCCAGGCCTCGTGAACGCGGGAGAGCAGGAAGATCTCGTAGTCCATGCTGAGCCCGAAGACGATGGCGAACATCATCATCGGCACATAGCTCTCGATCGGCACATCTCCCGAGACGCCGAGCGCGGGCCCGCCCCAGCCCCACTGGAAGACGGCCACCACGACTCCGTAGGAGGCCGCGATCGACAGCACGTTCAGTACGGCCGCCTTGAGCGCGACCAGCACGCCACGGAAGACAACCAGGATGACCAGGAATGCCAGGCCGACGACCACCGCGATGATGAGGGGCAGCCGGCTGGAGACGATGTCCAGGAAGTCGACCTGGGCAGCCGTCGTGCCGGTCACATAGGTTCCGGCGCCGGTGCCCGAGACAGCCCCGGGCAGGACGTCGCCCGTCAGATCGTTGACGAGTTCCGTGGTCTTCTCGTCCTGCGGTGCGGCGACGGAGTAGGCGGTGCCGATGAGCACATCGCCGTCCGACGTGGGCTTCAGCGGCGTGATCACTGCCGCGTTCGGGACGTCGGTGAGGGCCTTCTGCAGCTGTGCGGCGAGTTGCTGACGGTCCGACTGCGGCACGGCGCTCTGATCGACGACGAGGGTCAGCGGACCGTTCGAGCCGGGCCCGAACGCTGAGGACATCAGGTCGTAGGCGCGCCGGTCGGTGAAGGACTTCGGGTCGGCGCCGTCGCCGATGTGTCCGAGCTGGATGGAGAACAGCGGGATCGACAGCACCGCCAGCACCACGCCGCCGGAGGCCAGGAACCACCAGGGCCGGCGCTCCACGCGCTGCGCGTAGCGGTGCCAGGTGCCGTGCGCCTCCTCGCCCGGCTCGGCGTCGGCCTCCGCGACGGGCTTGCGTACATGCCACTTGTCGATCCGCCGGCCGATGAGTCCGAGCAGCGCGGGTACGAGGGTGAGTGCGCCGAGAACGGCGGTGACCACGGTGACCGCCGCAGCCAGGCCGAGTTTGCCGATGAAGCTGATCCCGGACACCCACAGGCCGGACAGGGCGATGATGACCGTACAGCCGGAGACGAGTACGGCCCGTCCGCTCGTGGTGTTGGCCATCCCGGCGGCGTGCACGGGATCCTGCCCGTTCATCAGGTTCTGGCGGTGCCTCGTGATCAGGAAGAGCGCATAGTCGATCCCGACCCCGAGACCGATCATCGTGGCCAGCGTCGGCGAGACCGTGGCGAAGGTGAACGCGGCGGCCAGCAGGCCGAGAAGGCCCAGTCCGCAGACCGCCGCGATCAGGGCGGTGACAAGAGGCAGGACCGCCGCGATCACACTGCCGAAGCCGATGAGCAGGACCAGGATCGCCACGGAGAAGCCGATCGCCTCGCTGAGCAGGTCGTTCGGCTCTGGTCTGGCCAGCTCTCCCAGTGTGCCGCCGTACTCCACGTCCACTGCCACCGCGCGCAGCGGCACGACGGCCTCGTTCACTCCGTCCAGGTAGGACGGGCCGAGAACGGACGGCTGGGTGTCGAACCGGACGGTGATGTACGCCGTCTTCCCGTCCGCGGAGAGCGGGCCGACGTCAGGCGTTCCCGCAGGCTGCTTCGGCGGCGTGGAACCGGGCGGCGGCAGAGGGTTCTGTGCGCTGAGGACATGCGGCAGCTTCTGGAGACGGGCCACCACGCTCGCAACCTGGCTGCTCACCTCGGTGAGCGGTTTCGAGGTGTCGTTCAGCACGACCTGGGCGCTGTAGCCGCCCGCGGCGGGCTCGTGCGCCCTGAGTACGTCGAGGCCCTCCTGCGACTGGGTGCCGGGCAGGGCGAAGTTGTCCGAGTATTCGCCGCCGAAGGCCCGGTCGAGCACCTGGACGCCGACGAGGGCGGCCAGCCACAGGACGATGACGAGCACACAGTGGCGGGCACACCATTCGCCGGTGCGCCGCAGCAGTCCCTTCGGACGCGGCGCTGCGCCGTGTTCGGGCGCGGGCTGCGGCATCGACATGCGTACTCCCGACATGCTCCGGCGCTCGGCGCGCGCCGGGCCGCCGAGGTCCCCGTGCTCCTCGCGGCGCCGAGCCGGAGCGAACACATGGACACTCCGCATTGAATGCCGGTGGGGCGGGTGCGGCACCCCGGAGCGGGGGAAACGGGTGATCCTGCGCCTGCCGGGCCGCCAGGGCGCATGCGCAAGGATGTGCGCCGTGAGCGGATGAGGACGCTGCGGGCCGCGGCACGGCTCAGGCCCGGCGAGCTGCGCGAGTGGGCCCCGGGCCCCGCCGAGGAGGTGGGACCCGCTCCCCCGGCATGACGGCTGCCGGGGGAGGTGAGAGGCGTCCGTACGCCCGCCGCGCCCTTGGTACCTCGTTGCCCGTTCGGGGCGCCGGGGTGCGTCACGGACCCCAGCGCCGCCGGGTCACACCGCCGCGCCCAGCCATGAGGCGACGGACGCCGATATCGGCAGTCCCGTATCCAGTTCCACGAAGCCGAACTGGCCGCCCTGGTTGCATTCGAGGAACCACCAGGTTCCTTCGGAGTCCTCCGCGAAGTCGAAAGCACCGTAGGAGAGTTCGGCGAGCTTCTTGTACGTCTCCACGGCCCGCGCGATCCTCGGGGGCACCTCGACGGGCTCCCAGCTGTGTCCGGTCTCTCCGTAACGCCCGTCCACCTGCCCGGGCTCCGCCACCTTCCGCGCTGCGAAGTGCTCGTCGCCCACGCTGGTCAGCCTGATGTCGGCGCACTTGGCGATGTACCGCTGCAGCAGGGTGGGGCCTGCTGCGACGCCGGCGAAGTCGGCGTCCGGCGGGACGAGCGTCGTGGGCAGCGCCATCGGCGGATCGCCGGGAGCCTTGCCCGACACGGACTTCACCACCACATGCCGGTACTGGTCGGCGAACTGACGGGCCATCTTGGGATGGGTGGTGACGACCGTGGCCGGGACCGGGAAGCCGCTGTGGTGCGCGACCCGGATCTGCCACGGCTTGTGGCGGGCCTTGGCCGCGGCGCTGGGATGGTTCATCCAGCGTGCCGCGGTGCAGTCGAGCATCCCGTACAGCGCCTGCCCGGTCTCGAGGGAGAGCCATGCCGACGGCTCGGGGGCATGGGCGGCCGGCTCGCTGGGCCTGCGCATCCAGACCGAACGAACACTGTCCATGCTCACCACACGGCCCCCCGTCGACAAGTAGCCGCGGAATTCACCCCGTACGTACTCGGCCGTCAGCGCCGCGTCGCCCGGCAGGTCACCGGGGTCGAAGCGGACGAGCGGGACACTCTGTGCGTGCAGTTCCGCGACCACCATGTCCGCGGTCACATCCTCCCGGCACGTCAGGATCAGCACCGTCATCGCGCACAACCGGTCAGTCGTCGAAGTGGGTTGCGGAGCCGGCCTTTGACGTCGTGGTCCCGGCCGCTGCGAGCAGTGCCCTGTCCATGATGGCGGGTCGGCCGTCGGGCAGGACGTTCAGCTGCAGGTTGGGATCGTACGAGTAGGCGGCGGTGATCGGTGACAACTCGGCTGGGCGTGCGTAGTTCCACGCGAACGGCTTCATGCTCTTCCTCCTTGCCCGCGCGGGGCTGCTTGGGGCGCTCGGTAACAGTACGTATCAAAGGTCGTCACGGTTTCAATACGAAGAGTCACCATGCGGGCGCTGCTGGCCGGCTGGAAGGCGGATACGGCCGGTAGCCCCGTTACGGGTACCGACCAGCTGCCGAAATCCGACTTCTCGTAGCCACTCAGGCAGACGTCCCACGCGCCCCACGGGTTTCATTGTTCGACCCTGGCGTGACGCACGCTACACCCGAGAGGGCCCAAACAGCCTCAAATCGCCCTGTGCGAGCGTCTGTTCGGGAGAACGCACGACAGCGCCCCCGCCGGCGACCATCGCAGTGGAGGTCTACGGGCAGGGGCGCGGCGAAAGGCGGTCGGCGCGGCTCGCGGATCTCAGCAGGCCCACTCCTTGTCGAAGTCGAGCCCGCCCTCGCGCTCCTGGGTGAAGGAGAACCAGTTGCCCGAGTCATCACGGAAGATCGCCTCGGTGCCGTAGGGGCGCTCCTGCGGCTCCTGCAGGAACTCCACGCCGCGCTCCTTGAGCTTTGCGTAGTCGCCGTGGATGTCGTCAGTGGCCAGCACGCCCGCGCCGAGAACGCCCTTGGAGATCAGCGTCCTCATGGCGTCCGCGGACTCCGGGTCCATGGCGGGCGGCGCGGGCACCATCAGTGTCAGCACCACGTCGGGCTGGTCCTTGGCCCCCACGGTCAGCCAGCGCATGCCGCCCTCGCCCATCGTCATGTCGGTCCGCACCTCGAGACCCAGCTTCTCGGTGTAGAACTCCTTGGCCCGGTCCTGGTCCAGTACCCAGACCGTGGAAATCGCGAGGCCCTTGATCATCTCGTGCTCCTCAGGGGACGGGGTTTGCGTTGCCCTGCCACCGTAGGCAGCCGCACCCTCAGCTCGCTTCTTCAGAATTGCGGTGCTCCGGACGGGCCGGGGAGAAGCCGCCGGCCCACAGCATCGCGTAGCACCCGGGGATCAGTGCGGCGCCGCGGCCCACATGCCGTGCGCGGTAGTCGCTCGGGGACAGACCGGTGTGCCTCTTGAAGCGTGCGGAGAACGTGCCGAGGCTGCTGAATCCGACGAGGGAGCAGATTTCGGTCACCGACAGGTTCGCGCTGCGGAGCATCTCCTCGGCGCGCTCGATACGGCGCCGGGACAGATATTGGCCGGGGGTCAGGCCGTACACGGACTTGAACGCGCGGACGAAGTGGTACCGGGAGTATCCGGCGTGGGCGGCGATGGTGTCGAGGTCGAGCGGCTCGGCCCAGTCGCGGTCCATCGCGTCCTTCGCGAGCCGCAACTGCTTCAGGTGGGCCAGGTGCGGCATGCTCCCCATGCTGGCATGCGGCACTGACAGAAGAACGGAGTGGACTCCATGCGACGCCGTGACGAAAAACCGTCGAAGGAGCAAGTCGGCAGGCGCAGGCGGGCGGGCGCCCGGGCCGCCGTACCGGCCGCGGGCGTGGCCGCGGCCGTCATCACCGGGATGCTCCTGTGGAGCAGCGCGCGGGACGGTACGCCGAGGCCTTCGGCCCTTCCGTCGTTGCGCACCCTGGACGGCGGCACCGTAGTCCCGACACAGGCGGCCCGGCCGACCCTGCGTGCCGGTGGCGAAGTCACGACGGCCCCCACCCCGGCTCCTGTGCCGGCGCCGGTACCTGAGGACGAGGTCGACGAAGTCGTGGACCTGGTGAACGCTCGGCGTGCGGAGGTGGGGTGTCCACCGGTACGCAGGAACGGCCGGCTGGAAAGGTCCGCCACGGCGCACGCCGACGATATGGCCACCCGCCATTACTACGGGCATCACAGCCCGGAGGGCCGTGATGCCGGGGACCGGATCTCCGCCGCGGGCTACGGCTGGCAGAAGTGGGGCGAGAACATCTACCGCGGACCGAAGAGTCCTGCCGAGGCGATGGAGGGCTGGATGAACAGCACCGGACACCGCCAGATCATTCTGGACTGTTCGTTCACGGAGATCGGAGTGGGCGTGAGCCCCGGCAAGCGCCCGGCGTGGGTACAGAACTTCGGCAAAAGGAACTGAGGGACGGCCCGTCCCTGGGTCATGGCGCCGGCCGGAGCCACGATACGTGCGGACAGCGCCGCCTTGAGTGACGGACGCATGCCCGGGGAACATCCGGCCGGTTCGCGTTGTTCTGCGCGTTGAACCGGCGGGTGCCGAATGCGGCCCGCACGTCCAGCTACCCCAGCGAAGTGCCGATGGCCCATTTCCGAGCCGTTCCCGCCGCGCTCACCGGCGCACTCGTCGCCGTGCTCGTGGGCTGCTCCTCCGGTGGTACAGGCGCATCCGTCACTCCGCCGCCTCCGGCCACCACGGGCGGGACGCCGGAGGCGGTGACGACGGAACCTGTCGCGGCCGCACCGAGCACCACGTCGCCCGAGCCGAGTCCGAGCGCTACCAGCACACGGACCCGGCCCGCATCACTGTCCATCCCGTCGATCGGTGTCGAGGACCTGAGCGTCGTGCCCTACAAGGGGACGACCGACGACTGGCCGGGTACACGGATCCAGAACCGGGGCGTCGCCGCGAGCCCCTATGGCAACCGGGGCGGAGTCGGCCCCGGAGAGACAGGGAACTACCTGGTCACCGCCCACCGGCTGTCCGCCGGCGGCCCACTGCGCAACCTCCCCTCGGTCCGCAACGGCGACTCGGTCCTGGTCACGTCCGGCGGAGTGACCTACAAGTACGTGATCACCGGCAGCCGGCAGACGTCCTTCCGTTCCGAGCGGTCGCTCGCCGAGCAGCGTGCGGCGGTTCCCGGCCACCCCGGCAAGAAGCCCACGCAAGCGATGATCACAATCTCCACCTGCGCGACGCCGGAGGACGACGCGGCCGGGAACTTCTGGCGCGACGACCGGGGCAACCCCGAGCACCGCATCGACAAGATCGGCGTGCTGCGCGAGGTGAAGCCCCAGTCGTCGTCCTCACCTTGAGCGCCCCGGTGCAGGGCGTACTCGATGATCGTCATGACACCTCCCGGGGCGTCGCACGCTGCAGGGTGATTGATACGTAAAACAGCCTGTTTAGACCTGTTCGGCGCGGTTACCCGCACTGGTGGAGGGGCGCTGGAGAGGAGGAGGGAACGTGATCACGCTGGAGCAGATCCCGAGCGTGCTGAACCATCCCGTCTACGACGCCGAGGGCAGCAAGATCGGCAATGCCAGGACGGTCTTCCTCGACGACGTCACCGGCGAGCCCGACTGGGTCAGTGTGGAGACGGGACTGTTCGGCACAAGCGAGTCGTTCGTCCCGATCCGGGATGCCGATCTGGTCGACGACCACCTCCAGGTGCCGTACCCCAAGGACATGGTCAAGGATGCGCCGCGGGTCGAGGTGGACGCCGGGGGTCATCTCTCCGAGCGGGAGGAGCGGCGCCTGTACGCGTACTACATGTGAAGCCTCCGTGTGAGCCGGGGTCTCCCAGAAGGCAGGCAGTCATGCGGTTCTCCGATCGCAGGGCGGCCGGGCGTGAACTCGCCGCCCGGCTGGTCGAGAAGCACCGCGGCGGGCAGCTCCCGGATCCGTTCGTACTGGCGCTGCCCCGTGGTGGCGTGCCCGTGGGCGACGAGGTCGCCAAGGCGCTGGGCGCGCCTTTGGACGTGCTCGTGGTGCGCAAGATCGGAGCTCCGTTCAATCCCGAACTGGGCATCGGGGCGCTGGTCGACGACGACCCGCCGCTGTACGACGAGCAGGCGCTGGCCATGCTCGATCTGACGCCCGATCGTCTGGGAGCGCAGGTCGCCCGGGAGCGGGTGGAGCTCAACCGCCGCGAGGACCTCTACCGCGGCCGGCGCCCGGCACCGGATCTGCGGGGCAGGACCGTGATCGTCGTCGACGAGGGTCTGGCAACAGGTGTGAGCGTGCGGGCCGCGCTGACCGCCGTCCGTGCCGACGAACCGGGGCGCGTGGTGGTGGCCGTGCCGGTGTGCTCCACCGAGGCGTACCTGGCGATAGGCGCGGACATCGACGAACTGGTCCACCTGCACCGGCCCCTGGCCTTCCGGTCGGTGGGTGAGTGGTACGACGACTTCGGGCAGGTCGGCGACGACGAGGTGGTCCGGATTCTGCGGGCGGCGTTCGCCACCCACTGACACGCCGTTACCGGACCGGCTCCTCGAGCAGTCCGATGAACCGCCGGCCGAAGAGGTACGCGTCTCCGGGCCGGCGCGCCGACAGGTAGTCGCGGTCCTGGACGACGAAGGCATTTGGAGGAGTCACGTACTTGGGCAGGCAGGGGTGCGGAGATGGTTGGTGGTTGGTGGTCATCGTCCGCCCCGAGGACGACATACCGTCCGTCGCGTGGTTCAAGGACCCGGCGGACAACGTCCTTTCCGTGCTCCAGCAGGCGTGATCCCGCGGATCACCGGAGGGGGCCGGTCAGTCTGTATGTGAGGTGCGTCGCGCGGGCGGTCCCTTCGACCCGCACCGGCTCCAGCTCCCGCTGCTGCAGGCCCAGGTGGTCGAAGAGCCGCAGCCCGGCGCCGAGCAGCACCGGGATGACATGCAGCTGCAACTCATCGATGAGTCCCGCCCGCAGGTACTGCTGCACGGTGTCGGCGCCGCCCGCGATGTCGACGTTCCGTCCTGCGGCAGCCTTCCTGGCCTGGTCGAGTGCACCGTGGATACCGTCGGTGACAAAGGTGAAGGTCGTGCCGCCCTCCTTCACCAGGCGCGGCCTCGGGCGATGGGTCAGGACGAACACCGGGGCGCGGAACGGCGGGTTGTCGCCCCAGGGCTTCTCGCCGGTGTCGTACATCGTCCGGCCCATCACGACCGCGCCGGTGGCATCGAACCACTCGCGCAGGATCTCCGAGTCGCGGTTCTCCTCGCCACCGGCCAGGCCCTGCCGCTCCCGCCAGCTCGCCAGGGGATGGATCCAGTCGTGCAGCCGCTCGGCTCCGGTGCCGACCGGGTTGTCGGCGCTCACATCCGTCCCCGCGATACAGCCGTCCAGGGACATGGTCATGTCTGCCGTGACGATCGTCATGAGGTGCTCCTTCGTCCTCGGGGTGCATGGTGCTCTCACTCATGCGTCGATCGGGAGCTCGTCCTTTCGACATCATCCCCGCACCGGGAGGCGCAGCGGGCGGCGACACCGGGTCGGTGCGGGGCCCGCTGCGCGTGGACGCGAGCCGGTCACTTCACGGAGCCGGCCATCACTCCCTGCACGAAGTGCCGCTGGAAGGCGAAGAAGACGACCACCGGCACCACCAGGGACAGGAACGCGCCGGGTGCCAGCACCCCGATATTGCTGCCGAACTGCCGCATCTCCGACTGCAGGGCCACGGTCAGCGGCTGGGAGTCGCTGTCCGCGAAGAGCAGGGCGACCAGCATGTCGTTCCACACCCACAGGAACTGGAAGATGGCCAGGCTAGCCAGCGCGGGACGCCCGAGCGGCAGGATGAGCCGGGAGAAGATGCGCCATTCGCTGCCGCCGTCCATCCGGGCCGCCTCCAGCATCTCGCGCGGGATCTCCGCGAAGAAGTTGCGCAGCAGGAAGACCGCGAACGGCAGTCCGTAGGCGACATGGAAGAGCACGACACCCGGGATCGTCCCGAACAGGCCCACCGATCCGAAGAGTTTGGCGACGGGCAGCAATCCGATCTGGATGGGCACCACCAACAGTCCGACCACGACGAGGAAGACGGCGTCGCGGCCCGGGAACTCCAGCCAGGCGAAGGCGTAGCCGGCGAGCGCGGCCAGCACGACGACGAGAGCCGTGGTGGGCACGGAGATCAGGACGGTGTTCCAGAACGCCCCTGTGATGTCGGAGTCCTTCAGCAGGGCCGTGTAGTTGTCCAGGGACAGCTGACCGGGATCGGTGAGCGCGGTCCACCAGCCGTCCGTGGCGTTGTCGCTCTCGGACCGCATCGAGGAGAGGAACAGCCCGGCCAGGGGGGTGATCCACACCAGGGCGACGACGATCAGTACCGCTTGGACCAGGCCGCTGCCGAGCAGCCGGGCCAGTCTGCCCGGAGTGCTCCGGCGCCCGCGGGCCGTCCTTGCCCGCCCCGGCGCGTCGGTCTTGGCCGGCTGCGGGGACGGGGTGCGCTCGATGGTGCTGTGATGGCTCATTTCCTGCTCCCGCGGAAGCGCCGGACGTTGAAGATCATGGCGGGGACGACCAGCACGAGCAGCAGGACGCTCAAGGCGCTGCCGAGTCCCTGGTTGTTGCCACCGCCGAAGGACACCAGCCACATCTGGGTGGCCAGTACGTTCGCCTCCTCCTGCACGGGACCCGGAGCGATGATGTAGACGAGGTCGAAGACCTTCATCACGTTGATGACCAGCGTCACGAAGACCACGGTCAGGACAGGGGCGAGCAGCGGCACCGTGATCTTCCGGAAGATCTGCCACTCGTTGGCACCGTCCATCCGGGCCGCCTCCAGCGCCTCGCGGGGCAGGGCCGCGAGCCCGGCGCCGATCAGCACCATCGCGAAGCCGGTCCAGATCCACAGATAGGCACCGATGATGGCCGGGGTGACCAGGGCGGGACCGAGCCAGGAGACGCCTTCGTAGGGTGCGGCGAAGTTGTCCGCCGGGAGGCGGACCGTGTACGAACCGTCGGCAAGGCCCGTGAGGGTGAAGGACCCGTCCGGTCCGGTGGTGGCGGTGGCGGCCACCTTGCCGTCCCGTAGCGCTTCCACGGTCATGCCCGGCAGTCCGTTCTCCTTCGGATCGACCGTGCCGGGCTTGCCGCCCCCGCCCGGGGTGAAGTCCAGGTACACCACTCCCCTGACCTCGTCGGCGGCGGCCTGGGTCCCGGTGGCGCCCTGCGCCGGCCTGGCCTCGGGGGGCACCGCGTCCGGGGCCACGCCGACGAATCCGAGCGAGACGCTCTCCCCCGGCGTGACCGTGCCGGTGGTGCCGTACGAGCCGCCGGGCTCCTTGGCCAGTCCCTGGTCCTCGCGGGCGCGGGCGGTGGGATAGGCGGAGTTGCCGGTGAAGCTGTCGTGGACGGAGACGACCATGGCGTTCAATACGCCGCGGTCCGGGTCCTGTTCGTACGCCAGCCGGAAGATGATGCCGGCGGCGAGGAACGAGACTGCCATGGGCAGGAACAGCAGCAGCTTGAACGCGGTGGCCCAGCGCACCTTTTCGGTGAGCACCGCGAGAACCAGGCCGAGTCCGGTCAGCAGGACGGGTGCGACGACCACCCAGATGGTGCTGTTGCGGATGGCCTTGAGGGTGGCCGGGTCGCGGAATATCTCCGCGTAGTTCTCGCCGCCGACGAACCGGTCACCGGTGGCGTCGAAGAGGCTGCGGCCGATGGAGAACAGCACCGGATAGACGACGAGGGCACCGAGCAGCAGCAGAGCGGGCAGCACGAAGGCGATCGCGATGGCGCGCCTGCTGCGCTGGGCCCGCCGCCGCGGATTCGCGGCGGCGGCGGGGGCGTTGACAGCCATGACGGGTGGCCTCAGTTCCCGTACGCCTTGGCTGCCGCGGCTTCCAGCTTCGCCGCGGTGGCCTTGGGGTTCGACGGGTTGCGCAGGAAGTCCTGCAGGAGCTTCCACTCGCCCGCACCCTTCGTGCCGCCGAACGCGGCCGGGGCCTGGTCGGACATGTCGAAGCGGACCGAGTCACCGGCCTTCACCAGCGATTCGGCGGTCGCGCGGGTGGTGTCGTCGCTGTACGCGGAGAGCTTCACGTTCTTGTTCGGCGAAAGGAAGCCACCGGCGCCGGCCCAGATCTCGGCGGCCTCGGGCGTGGCAAGGAACTCGAGCAGGGCCATGCCGGCCTTCCGGTTCTTGCCGTCCTTGAGGACGACGGCCGCGTCGCCGCCGCTGACGACCGGGGCAGTGCCGCTGCCGACCGGCGGGAACGGGTAGAACTTGGCGTCCTCGCCGAGCTTCTTGCCGAACTCGTCCTTGGCTATGCCGCCGACGAAGTCGCCCTCGTAGACCATGCCGGCCTTGGGCTCGGGGCCGAAGACCTGCTCGACGGAGGTCGGGAAGGCGGTGCGCAGCGCGCCGTTCGCGCCGCCCGCCACCAGCTGCTTGTCCTTGAACAGGTCACCGAGCGTGGTGAGCGCCTTGACGACGGTGGGATCGGTCCAGGGCAGCTTGTGGGCGGCGAGCTTGTCGTAGTTCTCCGGGCCGGCCTGGGAGAGGTAGATGTTCTCGAACCAGTCGGTGAGGGTCCAGCCGTCCTCGCCCGCGACGGAGAAGGCGGGCAGACCCGAGTCGGCGAGGGTGCGGCCGGTCTTGAGCATGTCCTCGTACGTCTTGGGTTCGCCCACCCCGGCCTGCTCGAAGGCGGCCGGGCTGTACCAGACGGTCGACTTGTGGGCGGCCTTGAAATAGAGGCCGTAGTACGTGCCGTCGACGGTGCCGTAGTTCTTCCACACGGGAGCGAGTCCGGCACCGGCGGTCGCGTCGGCCTTCTTGGACAGCGGGGAGAGCCAGCCCTCCTTCGCGAACTGCTGGAGCACACCGACCTGGGGCACCATGACGACCTCAGGGGCGTTGCCGCCCTCGATCTTGCTGCCGACGTAGGTGGAGACGTTGTCACCGGTGGGCACGAAGGTGGTCTTCGCTCCGGTCTTCTCGGAGAAGGCGTCGAGCACCTTCTGGAAGTTCTTCTGCTCGCTTCCGGTCCACACGCCGGCGACGGTCACCGTCTGGCCGCTGAGCTCCTTGGCGCTCGCGGGTCCGGTCGCCTCTCCGCCGCAGGCACTCGCGCCGAGTGCGAGGGCGAGTACCGCCGATCCTGCTGCCGCCGTACGCCGTGCCGTGATGTTTCGGGACATGATGCGTTCCTTCCGGGGATGGGTGAGGTGCTGCGGGTCACGCGGGGACGTTCGGTTCACAGGGGGCCGGATTCGCCGGTCCACCACGCCGCGGTGGCTCCGGGGAGCACTCCGTCGGGGCAGGGGCCGCTGGCGATCAGCGGAGTGCCGGGGGCCGGGGCCGGCACGGGCTCGGTACCGAAGTTGACGGCGCAGATCAGGCCGTCGCCGCGGGCGATGGCCAGCACCTGCGGCGGTGCGTCCAGCCAGTGCAGGGTGCCTTCGCCGAGCTGCGGGAGGCTGCGCCGCAGCTGGAGGCCTTCGCGGTAGAGGTGCCAGAAGGAGCGGGTGTCGGCGAGGGCGCGGTCCGTCGCGTGGTCGGCGAACCATTCGGGCTGCGGCAGCCAGGGCCTGGCCCCTTCGGCTCCCTGGCTGAAGCCGAACGGGGAGGCGTGGCCGGACCACGGCAGCGGGACCCGGCAGCCGTCGCGGATGCGGGCGCGGCTGCCGGTGCGCCGGAAGATGGGGTCGGTGAGCACCTCGTCCGGCAGGTCGAGCACTTCCGGCAGGCCGAGTTCCTCGCCCTGGTAGACGTAGGCGGCGCCGGGCAGGGCGAGCATGAGCAGGGCTGCGGCGCGGGCGCGGGCGGCGCCGAGTCCGCTGCCTTCGACGCCGACTTCCCCGGCGTAGCGGGTGACGGTGCGGACCTGGTCGTGGTTGTTGAGCACCCAGGTGACGGTGGAGCCGGTTCCGGCGATGTCACGTATCGCCTCGCTGATGGTGGCGCGGAAGGCGGCGGCGTCCCAGGGTGCACTGAGCAGGTCGAAGAAGAATGCCTGGTGCAGTTCGTCGGGCCGTACGTACTCGGCGTGTTCGCGAGCGGTCGGTACGGAGACCTCGCCGACCAGCAGGCGGTCGCGGCCGTCACGGTCGGCGTACTCGTCGCACACCGAGCGCCAGCGGCGCCATACGTCGTGCACCTCGGGCTGGTTCCAGGCGAGCGGGTTCACCGAGTCGCGGGTGCGCTCGTCGGCGCTCGGGTCGTCGGAGTCCGGCAGCTCAGGGTGCTTGAAGAGCCCTGCGGCGACATCGATGCGGAAGCCGTCGACGCCGCGGTCCAGCCAGAAGCGCAGGACGTGCTCGAAGAAGTCGCCGGTTGCGGGGTCGCGCCAGTTCAGGTCGGGCTGTTCGGGGGTGAACAGGTGCAGATACCACTGGCCGGGGGTGCCGTCCGGCTCGGTGGTCCGGCTCCAGGCGGGGCCGCCGAACATGGCGCGCCAGTTGTTGGGAGGTTCGTCGCCTCCGGGGCCGCGGCCGTCGGCGAAGTGGAACCGGGCGCGGGCCGGGCTGCCGGGCTCGGCGAGCAGGGCCTCCTGGAACCAGGGGTGCTCGCTGGAGCAGTGGTTGGGGACGATGTCGAGCAGCAGCTTGAGGCCCAGGCGCCGGGTGTCGGCGACCAGGCGGTCGAACTCGGCGAGGTCGCCGTACACCGGGTCGACGTCGCAGTAGTCGGCGACGTCGTAGCCGTGGTCGTGCTGCGGGGACGGATAGAACGGGCTGAGCCAGATGCCGTCGACGCCGAGCTTCTTGAGGTACGGCAGTCCGGCGCGTACGCCGGCGAGATCGCCGATGCCGTCGCCGGTGCTGTCGAGGAAGCTGCGGACATAGACCTGGTAGATGACCGCGTCGCGCCACCAGGCAGTGGGCGTGCGGACGAGGGGGCCGGTTCCGGCCGGGGGTGCTGTGAGCATCTCGCGTGTGACCTGTTCCTGCTGGATGCGAGAGCGACCCGGAGCAGAGACGTTGCTCGGGCTCGCCGTTATGCATGCATGTTAAATAGCTGTGTCGGGAGAGTGTCAACGAACTGACCTGAAGCTGTCCGGTAATGCCCCGATATTTGAGGGTGCAACACAGCAGCCGCGTACTTAACATGTAAGTACGCGGCTGACGGGTTCAGCAGAAGGAGGCGGTGATGGGCTCAGCCTCTGCGGGCGATCGACTCCAGCTCACGGGAGAGCCGGACGACCGCCTGCTCCGGCGACTGGCGCAGCGCCATCACGTCCTGCACCACGGCCTGCACGGCCAGGGTCACCTGGTCGTAACGGGGGCTCTTGGGGCGCGGCGCCGCAGTCTCCACGCTGCGGCGCAGGGTCGGGAGATACGGGTGGTCGCGGATCAGCGCCGGATCGTCGTACAGATCGGCCCGTACAGGAGGCAGAGCACCCTCGGTGAGGACCTGGCGCTGCACATGCTCACTGGTGAGGTAGGCGATCAGGTCGGCGGCCGACTGCGGATGCCGGGAGTGTGCGCTGACCGCGAGATTGGAGCCGCCGAGCACACTGGCGCCCGGCCCGTCGGGTCCGGGCAGAGGCACCGCTCCCACCTTGCCCGACACCTTGGAGTCCTGGGCATTGGCGAGCGCGTACACATACGGCCAGTTCCGCAGGAACAGCACCTTGCCGTCCTGGAACGCCTGCCGCGACTCCTCCTCCTTGTAGGCGAGGGTCTCCTTGGAGATCCACCCCTCGCGCACCCCGTCGGCCAGGAACCCGAGTCCGGCGCGGGCGGGCGCGGAGTTCACCGTGACACGGGTGCCGTCGTCGCGCAGGAAGGATCCGCCGGCCGAATGGACCGCCTCGGTGGCGTTGACCGAGAGGCCTTCGTACGGCAGGAACTGACCGGCGTAACCGTCGAGTCCGTACTTCGGAGCGATCTCGCGGGCCTGCCGGGCGAGTTCGGCCCAGGTCCGCGGCGGAGCAAGGCCCTCGCGCCGCAGGATGTCCGCGCGATAGTAGAGGAGTCCGGCATTGGTGATATAAGGGACGGCATAGAGCCGGCCGCCGAAGGTGGCGGTGTCCACCACGGGCGTCAGGAAGTCGTCCAGCGGGAAGCGGTCCCGCTCCAGCGGCGCGATCCAGCCCGCCGCGGCGAACTCGGAGGTCCAGGCGACGTCGATGTTCAGCAGGTCGAACCGGTCGCTGCCCGAACGCAGTTCGCTGATCATCTGCGCCCTGGTCTCGTCGGCGGAGTCGGGCAGTTCGACGAGCGTGACCGGCTCGTCGGGGTGGCCCGCGTTCCAGTCCTCGAGCAACGGGGCGAGATAGTCGGTCAGATCACCGGCGGTCACCAGTGTCATGGGGCCGCGGCCCTCGCCGTTCACGGTGCCGGGCTGCGCGGAGAATCCCGTCCAGCCGACCAGCAGCACGGCGATCACCAGGAGAGCTCTACCCGCGGCACGCGTCCACCGCATAGGTTCCTCCCAGTACACGTACCGGCTGCGCCGCCGGTAGCTGTGGCCTATATATACCCGTTAGGCATGAGCGATACTAGACATGCAGGCGGGCCGGACAAGGGCGTGGGTCACACCCTGCCACGTGAGCCTACGAGCAACTACCGAGCGGGAGGAGGGGGCGCGTGCGGCTGCCGCTTCTGGCGCTCCTCACCCGCGGCCCGGCGCACGGCTACGAGCTCAAGCAGGACCTTGAGAAGCTGCTGGGTGCCGCGTACCCTCAGCCGAACGTCGGCCAGATCTATGTCACCCTCGGGCGGCTGGAGAAGGCCGGTCTCATCGAGGGCGAGGACGTCGAGCAGTCGGGCAGGCCCAACAAGCGCACCTATCTGCTCACCGACGCCGGCCGGGAGGCCGTGCTCGCCTGGTTCGAGGAGACCGCCGACGAGCCCCGGGTGCGGGACGAGTTCTTCATGAAGCTCGCGCTCGCGTCCCAGTCCGGACTCGCGGACGCGGTCACCCTGATCAACAAACAGCGGCGGCAGTATCTGAACACCATGCGTGAACTGTCCAGGCTGGCCGCCACGGAGGACCGGGACAACCGCATGTCCCACCTGCTGATCGAGGGCGCGATGCTGCATCTGCAGGCCGATCTCGACTGGCTGGAACGCTGCCAGGAGGAGCTGGAATGACCGACGACACGGCTCCGTCCCGGCTGCCCGCCCACGGGAGCGGCGCCGATGGCCCCGGTGTGCGGCCGATCGTGCGTGCGCAGGCGCTGTGCAAGACGCACCACGGCGAGGGCGGGCCCGTGCACGCGGTGCGCTCGGTGGATCTGACCGTGCAGCCGGGCGAGTTCGTCGCCGTCACCGGACCGTCCGGAGCAGGAAAGTCCACACTCCTGCATCTGCTCGGCGGGCTCCAGCGGCCCGACAGCGGGCAGCTGTGGCTCGACGGGGAGCGGGTGGACGGCTATCGCGAGGCGCGCTGGGCAGGGCTGCGCCGGCGCAGCATCGGCATCGTCTTCCAGTTCTTCAATCTGGTCTCCAATCTCACCGTGGCCGACAACGTCGAACTGCCCGCGCTGCTGGCGGGGGCCTCACCCCGGGCGGCGCGCGAAAGCCGCGCCGAACTCCTGGCCGAGCTCGGGCTCGAAGGCAGGGAGCGCGCGATGCCCGGCGAGCTGTCCGGCGGCGAGCAGCAGCGCGTCGCGCTGGCCCGGGCACTGGTGAACCACCCTTCCCTGCTGCTCGCCGACGAACCGGCCGGCAGCCTGGACAGCAAGGGCACCCGGGAGGTGCTGCGGCTGCTCTCCCGCTTCCACCAGCGGGGCCAGACGATCGTGCTGGTCACCCATGACGCCCGGATGGCCAGCGCGGCCGACCGGGTCATCAGCTTCTTCGACGGGCGAATAGCCGACGACGCGGCCCTCGGCGAGGGTCGGGGCGGACGCGGCGGCCCCGGCGGAGTCCTCGGCGTACTCGAACTCAAGGACTGAAGGACCGACCGTGCGGGCCACACTGCGCTGGGCACACGCCGATCTGCGGGCGCACCGCGGCGAGGCGCTGTTCGTCGTGCTGGCGAGCGCCGGGATCATCGCTTCGCTGCTGCTGGCCGGAGCACTGCTGAACTATGCGGCCAACCCCTGGCAGCGGATCTTCACCCAGTCCCACGGCGCCCATGTGTGGATCCACACCCAGTCCGACGCCGACACCGCCGCACTGGCCGAGCTGTCCGGGGTGGAAGGTGTGGCCGGGCCTTACCGCACCGGGCAGGCGACGCTCGAGTCCCGTGGGGCGCGCGCACGGGTCGAACTACGGGCCACGGACGCACGCCCCGAAGAGATCGCGCGCCCGCTGCTCACCGCCGGCCGCTGGCTCGATCCGGCGACCGACGGCGCCGCGGACCGGGCCGCGCTCGGCGGGGTGGTTCTCGAAGCGTCCGTGGCACGCGTGCTGTGGGCGGAACCGGGCGACGAGATCACCGTCGCCGACGCGGCCGGCACCGCCCGGACGCTGCGTGTCGCCGGAATCGCGGAGAGCGCCGAGCTGCGCTATCGCCCGGGCGGACAGCCGGGGACCGGCTGGGTACTGCCCGGCACGCTCGACCGGTCCGTGCCGGCAACCAGCGGCGTGACGGCCGGACTACGGCTCGCGGACCCCGCCGACACGGACTTCACCGTCCAGCGCGCCGTCACGGTGCTCGGCGCCGACCATGTGACCCAGGTCGCCAAATGGCAGCAGGCGCGCGCCGAGGCAGGCGGCGACGACCGGCTGCTCGGGCAGCTCTTCGCCGTGTTCGGGCTCGGTGCGCTGCTGTGCGCCGCGCTCGCCGCGTCGGGTGCGATCGCCGCCCGGGTGCGCGGCCAGTTGCGTGACATCTCGATCCTCAAGGCGATCGGCTTCACGCCCGGCCAGGTGATACGGGGCTTCCTGATCCAGCACCTCGCGTTCGCACTGCTCGGGATCACGCTCGGTACGACGGCGATCGCGCTGCTCGGGGGCCGGCTGCCGGGGCGGATCGGCGAGGCGGCCGGGGTGTGGCAGGACATGCCCGGGTACACGGCGGTGCTCCTCGGGGTACCGGGCGCCGCGGTCCTGCTGATCGCGGCCGCGACCGGGCTCGCCGCCTGGCGGGCGGGGCGGGTGCCGCCGGTACCCGTGGCGCGCATGGCGCTGCCCTCGGCCGCGCCCATGACCGGGCTGGGCCGACGGGCGCTCGGGCTGCGTGTGCCGCCGGCCCTGGTGCTCGGCTGGCGAGCCGCGTTCCCGCGCCGGGCCCTGGCACTGGTCCCCGTGGCACGCCTGGCACTTCCACTGCTGATGATCACCGTGGCGCTGGTCGCCTGGACGACCGTGGACCGGTTCGGCAGCCGTCCTGCCGAGATGGGACTCCCGGCGGCACTGACGGTGCGCGCCGAACGGCCGGGCAGCATCCCGGACCGGGAGCTGGACCGCGCCCTGACCGCACAGCGGGACGTGGTGGCCGCGCACCCCGGCGCCGAGGTCGCGGCGCTCGCCCCCGGGCAGACCGGCACCATCGCGCTCCGCGGTCTCGGCACGGCGTCGGCCCCGTATCCGTACACGGTGGCCGAAGGCCGCGCGGCGGACGGGCCGGACGAGGCGGTCGCGGGGCAGGGGCTGCTCGACCTGCTCGATGTCGGTGTCGGGGACTGGGTGCGGCTGACGGTCGAGGGCCGGCCGCAGATCCTTCACATCGTCGGACGCAGCATCGAGCCGGAAGACGGCGGCCGGGTGATCTCCACCACGCTGGACACGCTGCGGGAGGACGATGCCACGCTGCGGCCGGATTTCCATCTCGTGGCGCTGCGCGACGGCGCGGACCCGCGGGAGGTCAGCAGTGCGCTCGCCACGTCCTTCGGCGGCACGCTGGAGATCCGCGAGGTCGCCAATCCGGCGGACCGGCTCGGTCCGGCCCGCGGGGTCATCGCGGCCCTGATCGCGGTGCTGGCCCTGATCGGGCTGATCGAGCTGCTGACGCTGATCAGTACGGGGGTGCGTGACCGCGGCCGGGATCTGCTGGCTCTCAAGGCGATCGGTCTGACACCTCGTCAGATCAGTTCGGTGATCGTGACGGCAGCCGGTCTCACGGCACTCGCGGCGGCGGTGGTCGGCACGGTGCTCGGCGTGGTCTCGGGGCGGTGGCTGGTCGACGCGCAGGGCCGTATCAGCGGCATCGGCGCCGGCATCGCACAGCCGCTGCCCGGCTACCTGCTGGCTCTGGTGGGGGTCGGGGCCGTGCTCGGTGCGGTCGCCGCCGCGGCGCTGCCCGCGGTCCGCACGGCTCGCCGCCGGCTCGCGGACTCACTCGGCGAAACACTCTGAGTCAGGAGCCGAGCTCGATGTCCGGCTGCTGGGCGCGGTGTTCGGGTGCACAGGGCGGCGCCGCCGGAGGGCCGGCCTGTGCCGCACTCTGTGCAGACGGCCCACTGCCGGGCAGGGAATGTGACCTGGGTGCCGCCGCAGGCGGTGCACAGTGCGCCATGGACCCGCGTGCCGTCGCACCCTCCGTGGTCCACTTCCCCGACGTGCGGATTCCGCAGGTCAAGTACGCGCTGCGGGAAGCGGTCCACCCGGTCCACTGAAGTCCCCGGCCGGGCCGCGCCGTTCCGCGACAGGTCCCGGTCGTCGACGTAACTTCTGTTCCTGCTCTCTCGGTTGCCGGACCGTAATGCACCGAGTGCGGTGAACCCTTGGGCGCCCCAGTGCGGTATGGCATTCTGCGGCGGTCAGGAGCATCCGGCGCGCCGACTGTATGCAGTGCTCTGGCGCGCCGGAGCCGGCCGACTCCCTGGAGACACCGCCATGTCCCATGCCTCGGCTCCGCGTGCCCGAAGACCTTCTGAGAGCCATGCCTCGCCTCTGCGCAAGCCCTCGCGGCTCGACGCCGATGCGACGGCGGTACTGCGCAGGGCGACCCAGGTGCTCGTCGACGACGTCACCGGACTGACCGGTCGGGTGGTAGTGACCCTGCGCGAGCAGGAACCGTCCTACCGTGCGGCGATGGAGACGGACCCCGACGTGATGTGGCAGGAGCTCCACCGCTGTCTGCGGCAGAACGGCGGCTCCCTGACGCGGCCGGGGGAAGGCCGTGACGCTGCCCTGCGCGCATCGTGGGAGATCGGTGGGCGCAGGGCCGAGCAGGGCCTGCCGCTGGAGGCGGTGCAACCTCGCGCAGAATCACCGGAGCTGGGTCACTGTGCCGAAACCGAGGCCGCGGTGCCACTCGTGGACGATCGCGTGGTCCGGCTCGTGCGACATCGGAACGGATGCAGGTGTGATGCGGTCCGAAGGTCTTGTCCACGGCCTCGGCGTTTGTCGAAATCCCCTGTGGGAGAGCGCGTCGACAGCAGATGATCTTTCCATGACCACATCCGACCCTTCGGCGTCGTCCTCGATCTGCCGTATCGATCCCCAGACTCTGCACCCGACACCCGGCTCTCACCACATGACCGTTGTCCGGTCCGGCCGTACCGCGTATCTCGCCGGGCAGTGCCCTTTGGATCCGTCCCGCAAGCTCGTCGGCGAGGGTGACCTCGACCAGCAGATCGACCAGGTCGCGGCCAACGCCATGACCGCGTCGGCCGCGGTCGACGCCGCGCCGGATCAGACGGTCCGCTCCATGATCCATGTCGTCAGCGACGAGACCGAGATGCTCGCGGCGGCCTGGAGGCGGCTGACGACATCGCCGCTCGGGCCGGCGTTCACGACGGCGAGCACGCCGCTCGGCGTGGCGCAGCTCGGTTTTCACGGTCGGCTCGTCGAGCTGGACCTGACCGTGGAGCTCCCCGCATGACGCCCGCGACCGAGGGCGACCACGACTGGTCCGGCACCCGTGCGTGGGTGGAGAGCCAGTTGCACGCGTCCGAGCGCATCGAAGCCGTCGGCACTCTGCGCGGCGGCTGGTCCTCGCACATGCGCCGTCTGCACATCACAGGCGCGCGGACACCGCGCGCGCTGGTGCTGCGGTCCTTCGTCAAACCGTTCTACCTGCGGGTCGCCGACGCCCTCCTCACGCGCGAGGCGGACATCCTGCGGCTGCTCGCACCGACCGGCATACCGGCGGCCGCACTGCACGCCGTCGATGCGAAGGGGAAGCACTGCGACCATCCCTCGCTGCTGATGTCGCTACTGCCCGGCGGGGTGCGGCTGGACGACGAGGAGGCCGCACAGCGCGCGGCGCTGCTGGCCCGGCAACTGGTCGCGATCCACCGGCTGGACGTACCGGAGCATGCCAGGCCCCGAACGTACGAGGCGTGGACCTCAGCGGAACGGGTGCGCGTGCCCGGGACCACCCGGCATCCGGAACTGTGGGCGCAGGCCGTCGACATCATCCGCAACGACCCCCCGCCGTACCGGCCCTGCTTTCTGCACCGGGACTTCCATCCGGGCAATGTCCTGTTCACCGGACACGGCAGCGATCTGAAGATCACCGGCGTCGTCGACTGGGTGGAGACCTCCTGGGGCCCGGCCGACCTGGACGTGGCGCACTGCTCCACCGCGCTTGCCCTGCTCCACGGCGCCCGCGCCGGCATGGACTTCGCCGACCGGTACGTCGCGGCCGGCGGGACCCTGACCGCAGATCCCGCGGCGCATCTGTACTGGCGCGTGCTGGACGCGCTGGCCTTCGCCCCGGACGCGGAGAAGGTCGCGGTGCCGTGGCGTGAGCTGGGACGTGCGGATCTGGCACCGTCGCTGCTCACGGCGAGGCTGGAGGAGTATCTGCACGGGCTGGTCGCCCGCTACGGCTGAGACCGGATCCTCGCGGTCGTCGCCGTAAGGCTCCGGCGCTCCTTCGGCAACGGACCTCGGCCCACGGTGCACAGGCCGTCGGCGGAACCGGGCGTGACGCAATTGTGTCTGTCATGGGGACAGCATGTGAGCTACCGTGCGGCGGTCGTACAGAAGCCACCGTGGGGTACGGCGTCATAGGGGACCGCTGGCGGCTCCCACTGGGGGAAATGATGAACGTGTGGTCGGTGCCTGGGTACACGGAGTCCCGGGAGCTGGGGTCCGGTGGCTGCGGCCGAGTCGTCCTGGCCGTCCATGACGCCACCGGCATGCCGGTGGCCGTCAAGTATCTGAACGAGCGGCTGCGTACGGACTCGGCCTTCGTGCGGGAGTTCCGCGCCGAGGCGCGGTTGCTCGGTGACCTCGACTCGCCGCATGTCGTGGGGCTCTACGAGTACGTCGAAGCGCCGAACGGCGCCGCCATCGTGATGGAGCTGGTCGACGGAATCGCCCTGCGCGCGCTGCTCCAGCGGGAGGGCGCAACCGGCCCCGAGGCCGCGCTCGTCGTACTGAAGGGCTCACTGCTGGGTCTTGCCGCCGCACATCGCGCCGGTGTGGTGCACCGCGACTACAAGCCCGAGAACGTCCTCGTCGCCGCCGACGGTTCGTCGAAGCTCGTCGACTTCGGTATCGCCGCGGGCCGCGACAGCACCCCGGGAGTGGCCGGGACCCCCGCGTACATGGCCCCCGAGCAGTGGAACGGCGAGCCCGCCTCGCCCGCGGCCGACGTCTACGCGGCGACCGCGACCTTCTACGAGTGCCTGACCGGCCGCAAGCCCTACACCGGCGAGAACTTCGCCGAGCTGGCACTGCAGCATCTCGACGCCCCGATCCCCGATGAGGAGGCACCCGAGCCGGTACGGCCGCTGATCCGGCGGGGCCTTGCGAAGTCGCCGGGTGAGCGGCCCGCGAACGCGATGGCGTTCGTGGCCGAGCTCGAGGAGATCGCGGGGGCGGCGTACGGCCCCGACTGGGAGGAGCGCGGACAACGGAAACTGGCGGCGCTCGCCGCGCTGTTGCCGTTGCTGTTCCCCTCCGCGGCGGGCCAGGCAGCCGGCACGACCGATCTCGCCACGACCGCGCTGGGCGGCGGGAGCAAGCTCGGCGGCTGGTCACCGCTGCTGCGCAAGGCGCTGACCGCGGCCGTCGCCCTGGCCGTCGCCGTGGTCGTCGCGATCGCTGCCGGGGCCCAGGGCGGCGGCCCGCAGGAGACGACCGCGCAGGCCGTCGCCACCACGAGCGCCGATCCCGGCACTCCACAGGCCCCGGACGTCCCACCGTCCGCCGGCGCTTCTGCCTCCGCCGAACCGTCCCCGTCCGCATCGGACTCTGCGAGCCCGTCCCCCACAGCCTCCGACAGCGCGACCGCCGGGCCTGGGTCACCCACGCCGGGGACCACGACGGACGCCGCGACCACGCTGCCGACGACCACCCCGACCACGGACCCGACGACCGCCACACCCACGGTGACGCCGTCGGCGCGGGTACGGAACGTGTCGGTGACGAGCTTCCGGCAGACGGACTTCACCGTTGGTGCCGCGACCGTCGGCGTCAGCACCGACGGCACAGGTCCCGTGACGATCGTCATCTCCTGGTCCATCAGTAACTCGAAGGGCGACCCGGGTACCCCTGACGGCACGCAGACCTTCGAGCGCAGTGGTGCGACGCAGTACACCCTCGACCTGACCCACTCCTTCTCGGGGCGAGCCTGCTACTGGGGGGTTCAGGCGACAACGAACCCGACCGCCGCGAACGGCAGTTCCATGCAGCAGATCCTGACTCAGCGGTGCACGATCACATGAGCGGTCCGATGAACGAACCCCGAATCCCGGACACCGTCCGCCTGCCCGAGCCCGTGCCCGTGCCCGCCCCCGAGCCCGAGCGCGAGCGCGAGCGCGAGCGCGAGCGCGACGACGAGTACAGCGCGACAGCTCTCGGCAGTCACTGGTTCGAGCGGCCGGAAGGCGACGCTCCGGCGGACACACCCACTCTCGTCCGGCGCGAGCCGTCCGAGCCCGTGGCCCCTGACCGGGTGGAAGGCGACGTACTGCGCTTCGGGCCCGGTGTGACCGCTGCCGTCCGGAGCCGCCGCAACGGCACCACCGCCGTCGACATCTGGCACGGCACCCTTGCGGGACAGCCCGCCGACGAGCCGGAGCGGGCGCGCGCTCCCCGGCGCCGGGTGCTCCGGCGCTACTCCCTCGCCGCCGCTGTGCTGGTGGCCGTGCTGGCCTTCCTGGCCTGGCAGCGCTACGGCCCCGGCCTGGCCGTCCGGGACGTGACCGTGCGGACCTCCGCCGAGGGGCCCGGGTGTGACGGCACGGCCGATGTCGTGGGCGTGGTGAGAACCAACGGCCGGCCCGGCACCCTCACCTACCGCTGGGTGCGCAGCGACGGCACCACGTCGGGCCAGTTGCAGGAGAAACTGACGCGAGGCCAGAAGCAGGCCCGCCTGCATCTGCTGTGGACCTTCCACGGCAAGGGCAGGTACCAGGCAGCGGCGGAGCTGCGCATCACCGCTCCGTCGGCTCACTCGGCGTCGGCGCGCTTCGTGTACACATGCGGCTGAGCCGCGCCCCCGTGCGGACGGGGGGCGGCTGCGGTTGTTGCCGCTGAGCGACACGACCAGCAGACCGTGGAACTCCACGCCAGGCGTCACCGGTGCCCGGCATCCGGCATCCGGCATCCGGCATCCTGACGGATCGTCGGGACGATGCTGTACTGACCTCCTCCGCCCACGTGAGCGTGGGCGATTTCCTCCCTGGCGTCTGTTGTCAGGTTCGGCTTGAGCCGGCGGCCTGCTTCCTGCTTCCTGCTTCCTGCCCGGTTTCCCCCACCTCGTGCCGCACCACTACCGCGCGATCAGCCTGTGGTCCGGCGCGTACTTCGCCGGGTCCGTGGACGGGGGCGGCCCCGCTGCCGGAGACCACCGGCGTTTCTCGACTCTCCGACCCGCCGCGCCGGACATGGAACGGCCCGCAGAGGATTCACCTCTACGGTGTCGAACCAGTAGTTTCCAGAAAGGCAGTGGTGATATGGCCGTCGACGCATCGGGCGTCAACGTCGCACGAGATCCGGATCCGGAGCCGGGACCTGAGCGATGGAACGGCCGGCAAGGCCCCTTCTGGTCCTGGCGCACCTCCTGGCCGCTTGCCCTGTCCCTGTTGCCGCTCGGTCTCCTCGCCATGGCCTCATTGCTCGGCCGCCATGTCCGGCCCAGTGCCGACGAGTGGTGCTTTCTGCCCAGCGTCCGCGACCACGGCATCACGGGTCTGATCGGCAAGTTCTACTTCACCGACAACGGACGGGTCGGCAACGGCCTGCTCGTCGGGCTCTACGCCAAGTTCCCTGTGGCCGGGCACCAGTGGTTCGGGCTGATCAGCGGCGTTCTCATGCTGGCGCTGCTGTGGGCACTGACCACGCAGTTGCTGCGCCGGGCCGGCCTGGTGGTGCCACGCGGTCTCCCCTTGCTCGTGGCGTCCGTGATTGCCGCGGTCTTCCTGTTCGCCACGCCCAATACGTACAAGACGTTCTACTGGCCCGCGGCCTCCGTCTCGCACACCGTCGCGCCGGTACTCGCCTGCGCGGCGGCGATCCCGCTGCTGCGGGCGCGCGGCCGGCGGGGCCGTGTCGCCGCGCTCGCCACGGTGCTCGCGGCGGGGATCTTCATGGGCACGCTCTCCGAAGAGACGTCGGTCGTCGCCCTCGTGGTCCTGTCGGGTGCGGTGCTCTTCGCCCACCGCGTCTTCGTCCCGCGCGTGACGAGGCTCGTGCGCCGCTGGTCGCTGGCGGGGATGGCCGGTGTCGCCATCGGCACGGTGGTGCTGATGACGTCCCCGGGTTCGATCGAACGCCGCGAGCGCTACGGCGCCGACCGCGCCTCCCTGTTCGCGCCCGAAACCCTGCTCGGCTCGCTTCGCGGATTCGGGCAGATCCTGGCGACCGTACTCACCACATGGCAGTACCTCGGCGCGGTCGCTGCCGGTGTGCTGCTGGGGCTGCTGGCGCGCGGCCGGGCCGGGCGGCCCGCCGCCCTGCTGCCCTGCCGTCCGCTGTTTCTTCTCTCCCTCGGCGCGGCCGCGTTCGTCGTCTCCGGCTATCTGTGCACCGTGATCACATACCCCGTGTTCGGGGCCCGGGTGGTGACCACCGAACGCACCTGGAACGACTATCTGCTCTTGTTCGTCCTGCTGCTGACCGGCGCCGGTGCCTTCGCCGGCCGGGCAGTTCGGCTGCGCGGGCGCCGCACGGGTACGGCGGCGGCCGCCGCCGCCGCGGTGTGCGCGGCGGCCATGCTGGGCCTGGTGGGGCCGCTCCACGGGCTCGGGGACGCGATGCAGGTGCGGGCAGGTCAGTGGGACCGCCAGGACCGCTTCCTGCGCGAGCAGGCGGCAAGCGGCGCGAAGGTGGCGCCGTACACGCCGGTACGGGTGGCCAGAATGCTGGAGCCGTTCGGCGACCAGGGCCGCAGGATCTGGCCGGCCCAGTGTGTGGCGGACTACTACGACCTCGAGAAGGTCACTTACTCGACACGGATTCCATGACCTCGGCGGTCAGGGCGTCGGCGGCCGCCGCGTGGGAGGTGTCCGTCTCCCGGATCACATAGTGCGGCCGCCGCTTGGCCTCGTGGTAGATCCGTCCCACGTACTCGCCGATGACTCCGAGCGTGGCGAGCTGGATGCCGCTGAGGGCGACGATGGCGGTGATGATGGTCGCGTAGCCGGGTGTTTCGACGCCGTCGAGCAGTACGTTGGCGATTATCCACAGCGCGTAGCCGAGGGCGGACAGGAACAGCCACAGCCCGGTGTGGATCGCCATGCGCAAAGGGCGGCTGTTGAAGGAGAGCAGCCCGTCGATGCCGTAGTTGAGCAGCCGCCTGCCGCCCCACTTCGACTGGCCGGCGGCACGCTCCACGTTCTGGTAGGTGAAGCTGACGGTGTCGAAGCCGATCCAGGAGAAGAGCCCCTTGGAGAAGCGGTTGCTCTCCGGGAGGGACAGGACGGCGTTGACGGCGCGGCGTGACAGCAGCCGGAAGTCGCCCGCCCCGTCGAGGACCTCGACGTCCATGAAGCGGCGCACCAGGCGGTAGTACGTCTGGCTGAGCGCCTTGCGCACCGCACCCTCCCCGGTGCGGTCCCGCTGCGCGATGACCTGGTCGTAGCCGTGGCGGTGCAACTCCAGCATGCGGGGCAGCAGTTCGGGAGGGTGCTGGAGATCGGCGTCCATCAGCACGACCACCTCCCCCTGGGACATCCGCAGACCGGCGAGCATCGCCGACTCCTTGCCGAAGTTCCGGCTGAAGGAGGTGTAGCGCACCCGCGGGTCCGTTGCCGCGAGATCACGGAGGCGGATCCGGGTCCGGTCGCTGCTGCCGTCGTCCACGTAGCAGATCTCGAAGGTCGTCGCAGTCGGCTCGAGGGCGGCGATGAGAGCAGCGTGGAAGGCGTCGATCACCTCGCTCTCGTTGAAGCACGGGACGACGACCGACGTGTGGACCGTTCTCATTTCACTCCATGCGCTGGTGCGGGCAGGCCGCATCTCTGCAGCCCATTGCGTATGGAGGGATGACCTCCCGGCCGCAGAGGTTGCCTCTCATGGTGAGACGATCACTCTCCGGACTCCGGGAAGGTGGTGTCACCGGGCGCGTCGCGCCGCGGCGACGGGTGACGCCGGGTCACGTTCGACGGCGCCGGAGCATCACCGATCCCGTCACGGCGAGGAGTGCGAGGACGGCGGCTCCCGAACCGGCGATCAGGGTGAGCGTCTTGTCGTCCCCGTCCGCCGATACTGCGGCGGACCGGTCCGCCGGCGGGCCGACGGGCGGGGTGACCGGTGGCGCGGCCTCTGCCGTCACGGGCGGTTCGGTCGGCTCCTCGGTCGGATCGTCCTCAGGGGGGCTCGGCGAGGGCGCGGTCGGCGGCGCGGTGTCCCTCGGTGGCGCTTCGTGTGCCTCCTCGCCCTTCGCGTTGCCGGTCAGTACCACGTCGGAGCACGAGTAGTAGGTGTCCGGCGTGTCCGTGTTCTGCCAGATGGTGTAGAGCACATGGCGGCCGGTCAGCCCGGCGGGCAGACGCCCGCGGATCCGGTAGGCGCCGTTGACCAGCGCGGGGTCGGTGGCGGTGGCGAACGGCCGTGCTGCCAGGTCGTCCCAGCGCAGCGGCCCGGCGGGATCGTAACCCTCCTTCGTGAGATAGAGCTTGAACGTCCCCCTGTGCGGGATCGTCGAGCGGTAGGTGAGCGTGAACCGCTCACCCGCCTCGAGCGGCGTCGCGGGCCAGTCGGTCCGGGCGACGTCCAGGCCCCGGTACGCGTCCAGGCCGGCGCTGCACAGCTGCCCGTCCGGAATGACCTGCCGGTCCCGGCCCCGCACGTCCGCCACCCGCAGGTTGTCCCATGCGCGGAAGTCCGCTCCCCCGTTGACGGCAACGGCCGCCCGGCAGGCGGCCGATGTGCGCTGCGCCCCGTCCAGGCCGCAGGCGGCGACTCTGCTGACCGGATCGGTCGGCGCACCGTGGGCGTGTGCCACGCCGGCGGCCGCGCTGGTGAGCAGGATCGGCACCGCCCCGAGAACGACGGCGGCGGCAGTGGCGGGTCCCGGGCGACGGTGTGTCATCGGCGGCAGACCTCCTTGCGTGCTGGGGGCTGGACGGTTGCCGTCGTCCAGTACGTCGGCGGCGGGCGCCGCGTTCACAGGACGGCCGGGGACACCCGGAGGCCCAGCTTGTACGCGATCCCCGACGGGGCCGGGTCCGGCGGTCAGAACCTGACGCGGGCGGCGACGGGCAGATGGTCGCTGCCGGTCGCAGGCAGCGAGAACACGCTCGTGACGGTGGCGGACCTGGTCATGACCTGGTCGATCCGGGCGACGGGAAACGCCGCGGGCCAGCTGAACGCGAACCCCGGCCCGGTCGGGTTCATCTGTGAACTGACCGGCCGCAGGCCGCGGTCGTCCACCGTGCTGTTGAGGTCACCCAGCAGGATCACCCTGTCCAGCGGCTCGGCGGCGATCGCCGCGCCGAGCAGGCGGGCGCTCTCGTCCCGCCACGCCGAGTCCAGGCCGTTCACTGCGAGGCGCACCGAGGGCAGATGGGCGACGTAGACGGCGATCTCGCCCTGCGGCGTACGCGCGGTGCAGCGCAGCGCCCGGTTCCAGCCGGGGCCGATCCCGGCCGGTTTGATGTCCAGTGGCCGTACGTCGGTGAGCGGAAACCTCGACCACAGTCCGACGGTACCCGCGACCGCATGGTGCGGATGGTGCGCGGCGAGGGCCTCGCGATAGCGGGGCCGGGCGGATTCGGTGACCTCCTCCAGTGCGATGAGGTCGGGGCTGATCCGGACCAGGGCCCGGGCGGTGGCCTCCGGGTCGGTGTTCGTGTCACTGACGTTGTGCTGCACCACGACCAGGTCGTGCGCGGCTCCCTGCGCGGGCAGCAGCAACGCGCCGAACCGGCCCAGCCACGCCACTACGGGCAGCAACAGCGCGAGCAGTGCGGTGCGGGACCTGCGCAGCACGGCCACGGCCAGCAGTACGGGCACGACGAGCCCGAGCCACGGCAGGAACGTCTCCAGGAGACTGCCGAGGCGGCCGAGGGTGTTCGGTACGGCGGACGGCAGCGCGAGCAGGCACGCCGCGACCACGGCGGCCGCGGCGGTGATGCGGCCGTTCCGCCACGAGAAGCGACGACGCTGCGCGGTCCCGCTGCGACCGCATCGGCCCCGGCACAGCGTGCCCCACAACGCGGGGCGCCGACGCATCACTCGGCGCCCCGGCGGGGCCGCAGCCATGTGCTCCTGCGTCCCGTCCATGACGCCCTCCCCGTTGCCCCCGTTACCCGCCCGAGGATAGATCGTGCCGGGCCGATGGCGTTCAGTGGCGGCGGCCGGCGTCGCAAGGACATCCGAAGAGGAGGTCGAGAACGCCGGGATGCGCATCACGACCCGTCTGCTCGACGGACAACTGCCCCATCACGAGAAGCTGTTCGGGCTGCCCGAGGGTGCGGAAGCGACCGTGGTCACGGGCCGCGCGCCGCTGCTCTACGCAGTGAGGCGTGTCGCAGTCGTCGCCGAGGGCGACGGGCCGATGCAGTTGTCCTCCACGGGCGCCTCCGTCCGGCTCCGGGCAGGGTACGCGGACGATGTCGCCTCCCAGGTGCTGCCGGCGGCTCTGGAAGGCGCCGACGAATGACGGTCGCCTTCGACCCGTCGTATCTCGTGGATGCCCTGTCGTCGTTCGACGCGCAGGCGTGCGCTTCCATCTGCTCGGCCCGGGACAGCGGGCGCTGCTCAGCGGCGCGGACGCGGTCCACGGCACGGCGCAGCCGGGTCACCGCCACCTGCTGATGTCGGTGAAGCACCTGGTCTGACCCGTACACGCCGATGGCGGCCGGTTAGGCTGAGGCGCCTATGCTCCGTTCGAACCACATCCGCTCGCGCCGTACCCGCTCGCGTCCCATGCCTGTTGTGCGGCGTACCCGCACAGGCGCCGCAGCGTTCCGGGCTGCGGCAGCCATGGCCGCGGGTGCCTGGATGCTGACCGGCTGCGCGGCGGAGACCGGGGCGCGGGACGGCGGCGTCGCGCCCAGTCTTTCGCCTCCGGTTCATGCCTCGCCCCTGTGGCCGCAGTACGAACCGCCACGGCCGCTCGGCAGCGGTGAGCCCCTCCCCGCGTACCGGCCCTACCCTGCCGTGCCCATCGAGGTCCCCGTGAGCGGCCTGCGGGGCATGCCCGTCAAGAAGTTGCTGGAAAGGGATCCGAATGTGCCCCCGCTGGTCCGGGCCGCGCTCTCGAACTGTCCCGGCGCTCGCTGCGGGCTGCGCTCCCCCGTCCTCCGGGATCTGACGGGCGACGGAAGCGACGAACTCGTGGTCGCCTTCGACGAACCCTCCGCGTCGCTGACGCTGCTCCAGGTCTACCGGGCCTCCGGCCGCACCGTACGCCCGGTGCTGATCACCTGGGGACAACTGGGTCTGACCGGCGAGACGTTCGGCCATGACCTGGTGATCACCGCGGCCGGTCACGACGGAAGCTTCACCACCCGATACCGCTGGAACGGCACCGTGATGACCCCGGGCTCACCGCAGGACGAGCCACGGCCGCCCGGCGGTCGGGGCGGTACGGCTCCTGTGCCTCCCAGCACGACCAACCCACCGGCGGCCGTGCCCCCGACGAGGACGTCCCGATGACCAACATCCCACCGGCTCGCTCCGAAGCCCATGTGCTGCTCGTCGAGGACGACGAGGTGATCCGCAAGACCGTGCGGATGCTGCTCGAGCGGTACGGCTTCACCGTGTCGACCGCGGGCGACGGGCTGACGGGGCTGGAGTTGTTCCGGGAGACGAGCCCGGATCTGCTGCTGCTGGATGTCATGCTGCCCGAGCTGGACGGTATCGGACTGTGCCGCAGGGTCCGCGAGTTGAGCCTCGTGCCGATCCTGATGATGTCGGCCCGCGGCGACACGCTGGACGTCGTCTCCGGCCTGGAGGCGGGCGCCGACGACTATGTGGTCAAACCCTGTGAGAGCGCGATTCTTGTCGCTCGCATCCGCTCGCTGCTGCGCCGCGCCTCGTTCCCGACCGCCGTCCCCGCCGGCGACGGGTCCCCGGGCGACGAGGATTCCACGGCCACGTTCGGCGATCTGACCATCGACACCCGCGGCATGGAGGTGCGGCGCGCCGGACACACGCTCGCGCTGACGCCGACCGAGCTGCGGATGCTCCTGGAGTTCGCCGCGTCACCCGGCGTCGTACTGGAGCGGCGTACGCTGCTGAGCCGGGTGTGGGACCACGCGTGGCACGGCGACACCCGGGTCGTCGACCTCCATGTGCAGCGGCTGCGGGCCAAGATAGGCGCCGAGCGGATCGAGACCGTCCGCGGCTTCGGCTACAAGCTGCGGCGCTGACCATGGACCTGCGCTGGCGGATCGCCGTCCTGGTGGGCGTGGCCATCTGCGCCGTTGCCACCGCCGTGGGTGTGCTGGTGCACCACGCCTCGCGCGACCGGGAGTTGTCGCAGGCACGCGAAGCCGCACGCACCACGCTCGACCGGGCTGCCGTCATCTACGCCCGCACCGGCACGGTCCAGGGATCGGGTGCCGCACTCGGCGCGACCGGGCTGCCGCACGGCCTTGCCACGCTGGTCGACAAGGGGCGCCAGGGCACCGAGTTCACCGACGGACCGGCGGGGCCCGCCATGTGGGCCGCCCGGCCCGCAGGCGACCAGGTGCTCTCCGTACGCATCGACCTGAGCGTCACCATGCGCGACCTCGGCGCGCTCGACACCAACATCGTCGTCGCCTGTGTGCTCACGACGGTGGTGGTGCTGCCGCTCGGGGTGCTCAGCGCGGGCCGGATGAGCCGCAGGCTGCGTACGGCCGCCGGGACCGCGCGTCGCATCGCCGACGGGGACCTCGACGCCCGTATCTCGGCAGGGCCCCGCCCACAGGACGAGATCGCCGAGATCTCCGCGGCGGTCGACAGCATGGCCGCGGCGCTTCAGCGGCGACTGCGGGTCGAGCAGCGTTTCACCGCCGATGTGGCGCATGAACTGCGTACGCCCCTGATGGGGCTGGTCACTGCGGCCGAACTGCTGCCGGAGGACGAGGCGGCCGGATATGTGCGCGACCGGGTGCGGGTGCTCAGCACGCTCGTGGAGGAGCTGCTGGAGATCTCCCGCCTGGACTCGGGCGGGGAGGAGGCGGATGTGTCGCCGTGCCCGATCGGCCCGTTGGTGACGGAGATAGTCGGCCGCACCGGGCTGTCCACGCAGGTACTGGTCGAGGGGCCGACCGAGCCCGACGAAGATGACATGAGGGTGTGGACCGACCCGCGGCGCCTGGAGCGCATCGTCGCCAATCTGGTCGTCAACGCACACCGGCACGGCCGTGCTCCGGTCACGGTGTCCGTGACCGGCGACGACTGTGTGACCGTGACCGTACGCGACCGGGGCCCGGGCTACCCCGAGTCGCTGCTGCAGGACGGGCCGCAACGATTTCGCACGGGCACGCGGGAGCGGGGCACGGGCCATGGTCTGGGCCTGACCATCGCGCGTGGCCAGGCCGAGGTCATCGGAGCCACGCTGGTCTTCGCCAACGACCCGGACAGCGGAGCGGTCGCCACTCTGCGGCTGCCGGCACCGGTGGGCGAGGCCGGCGGACAGGACGAGCGGGACGGCTGACCGATACACGACCGATACATCACCGAGAGCCGGCCGATGCCGTCCTTCCGGTTGACGAAGATCTTCGGCGCCGAGGATGGTGCCATGCGTATCAGGCGGAACCCGGACAGGCCGACCGGGCGGCTCACTGCGAGCGAGTTCGGCCGGGCGGACACGCCAGAACAGGACGGCGCAGGCAGGACGGGCCCGCGCAGGAGAGGCCGCACGTCGCGACCGCTCCCCGGCATGCGCGGCCGGGCCCGCACACGCACCGGGATACGCCGGTTCCTCAGCTGGCGCAGGCTCCTCCTCGGCCTGGCCACCCTGTGCCTCCTGCTCGTCGGCGGCTTCACGGTCCTGTACTTCGCGATCGACATCCCCCGGGCCAACGACCTGGCCAAGGCACAGAGCAACGTCTTCCTCTACAGCGACGGAACGCGCCTGGCCCGCACCGGAGACATCAACCGGGAGAGCGTGCCGCTGGACCGAGTGCCCGAGAATGTGCGGCGCGCCTTCGTCGCGGCGGAGAACAAGGACTTCTACAGCGACGCCGGAGTCTCCCTGAGCGGCACCGCACGGGGGATCCTCAGCACGCTGACGGGCAAAGGCAAACAGGGCGGCTCGACCATCACCCAGCAGTACGTCAAGAACTACTACCTCAGCCAGGAACAGACCGTCAGCCGCAAGGTGCAGGAGCTGGTGATCGCCCTCAAGGTCGACCGGCAGACCTCCAAGGACGACATTCTCGCCGGCTATCTCAACACCAGTTTCTACGGGCGCCAGTCGTACGGCATACAGGCGGCGGCCCGCGCCTACTACGGCAAGGAGGTCGGACAGCTCACCGTCGAGGAGGGTGCGTACCTCGCGGCGTTGCTGCAGGCTCCCAGCCAGTACGACTGGGCGGTGGCCGGCCCCTCGGGCAGGCAGCGGGTCGTGGAGCGCTGGGGCTATGTGCTCGACAACATGGTCGAGGAGGGCTGGCTGGACGCGTCCGCGCGGCAGGGCATGCGCTTCGCGGCGCCGCTCGCGCCCAAGCCGACCGCGGGCCTCGGCGGACGCACCGGGTATCTCGTCGAGGCCGCGCGGCGGGAGCTGCTGGCATCAGGCATCAGCGAGCAGGAACTCGCCGGCGGTGGCTGGCGTATCACCCTCACCGTCGATCCGGCCCAGCAGCGGGCGCTTGAGCAGGCCGTCGCGACCAGTGACGGCACAGTCGGGGCCGGCGGTACGGACTCGGACATCAACCGGCAGACCGGGGCGGTGTCGGTGGACCCGAGGTCCGGCCGCATCCTGGCGCTGTACGGCGGCAGGGACTACCTCAAGCACTTCATCAGCAACGCGACCCGCTCCGACTACCAGGCCGGACCGACCTTCGGTCCGGTGGCCCTGGCCGCGAAGGTCGACGCGCCGCCCGAGGAGCGGGGCGCCCGCGCCGCCGCGGACTATTTCACCCAAGTCCGTCAGACCGCCGTGGAGTTGGGCATGAACCCGCAGGCGAGCGGGTTCACCTCGCCGCGGTCGACGTCGCTCGGGCTCATGGGTGTCAGCCCGATGGAGATGGCGGGCGTCTACGCCACCCTCTCCAACGGCGGCAAGAAGGTGACCCCTTCGATCGTGAAGTCGGCGCAGCGCGGCGACGAGCGCACGAATCTGCCGCCCGCGATCGGAGGCCAGGCCGTGAGCCCCGAGACGGCCGCCGTGGTGACCGGGTCCCTCGGCACCGACTTCGTCGCCGGCGGTCCCGTCCCGGTCCAGGACGCAGCGGCGCGCCGACCGCCGGACTGGTTCGTCCCGCGGGTCACGGGCGCCTCGGACGACAGGAAGGCGGAGTGGTACATCGGCTGCTCGCCGGAGCTTGTGACGTCGTTGGCGCTGTTCGGCGAGGATGCGAAGTCCAGGAAGCAGGTGGCTCTCGAGGGGGTGGGCAACGGCAGCGCGGCCAGGATCGGGACGATGTACACCTCGATGTCGCGCTCCGGGGTTGCGCCCGAGCCGACGCCCTCCGAGTGACGATCCGGTCCGTTCGGCGGCGCCGCGTAAATCCGGTGGAACGGCGGAGACCGGGTGTGCGAGGCTGAGGGTGCCGAAGGGGTGTAGCTCAGATGGCCAGAGCGTCGGTCTCCAAAACCGAATGCCGCAGGTTCGACTCCTGTCACCCCTGCCACCCACGTCCCGCCGTCCGCTCGCGCGGAGCTGACGGCGGGACCTGCGTCATTCTCCGGCGAGCAGTGCGGTCAGAGCGATCGGGTCCCCGGCCGGGTGCAGATCGCTGACCTGCCCGTCGCCCACCTCGATGACACGCCAGGCCCCGTCCTCGCGCAGGGCGACGTCGGTGGTGACGAACCGGCAGCCAAGGCTGCGCACGGCGGGCGCCACGTGCGCCAGCTCCGGTGCGGTCGTTGCCGTGATACGGCTGTCCGGATGCGGCGTGATCAGCCGCGGCTCTCCATCCAGCCACCACACGCGCAGCTCAGGGGCGATGGACTCGTCCCTGACGAACCTCTCGAAGGTCCGCAGCACGATTCCTCCCGCCAGGAATTGCTCCTGGAGCTCGACGAACCGCCCGACGATCCGGTGCAGTTGCCGGCCATCGGCCGGATCGGGGATGTAACAGGCCTCGTCCCAGGCGTCCTTACGGGACTTGACGAAGTCCTTGACGACGGCGGGACCGGCCGGCAGTTGCGCGGCCAGCGCGGACAGCTCTGCCGCGGTCGGGGTCTGTCCCGGATCGGTCCGGCGCCAGACGCTCGCGGGAGTGACCTCACGGAACGTCTCGTACCAGCCGGGTAGTTCGTGGGCAGCCCGGTAGCGGTCCGGTGCGGTCAGGAGACCGCTGCGGCGCGACAGGAGCGCGGTGCTCAGATCGGCGTAGCGGTCAGCGGGGATCATCCAGCCCCGGTACCACGCCGCGCCCATGCCCTGTGGCACCCGGGCGACGGCGCGCCCGGCGTCGCCCTGGAGGAGGGCGTCATGGTCGATCAGCGCGATGTCACCACCGGCCGCCCGGACTTCGTGTGCCTCGGCGGCGAAGTGTGCGTCGACACGCCGGGGGTTGAGCGGATCACTGCAGTACAGGACAGGTGTGGGCATACGATCACGGTACGCCCGCGCCGGGTCGGCACCGCGAGCGCCATCGGATCCCCCCGCCGGGATCGTCACCGGCGCTCGCAGTCGTCGGCGCTCGCTACGAGCTGATGTCGCAGCCCCTCCACGCCGTCGCCCGACCGACGCCGGATCCGTATCCAAACGACCCGGGGCCCGCACGGGTGCGGATCGGCCGCGTTGTCAGTCTCCTCTGGCAACCTGCGTACATGGAAACGACACTGCAGATCACCATCGACTGTACCGACCCGCAGAAACTCGTGGCCTTCTGGACCCAGGCGCTGCACTACGTGCCGGAGCCGCCGCCGGGTGGCCACGCCACCTGGCGGGAGTACTGGGCGGACATGGGGGTGCCCCAGGCGGAGCTGACCGAGGGGGTCGGTGAGGCCCCTGAGTCGATCGTGGACCCCAAGGGTGCCGGGCCGCGGGTCTGGTTCCAGCACGTGCCGGAGCCGAAGACCGTCAAGAACCGGGTGCACCTCGATCTGAAGGTGAGCGGCGGCCGGAGCGTTCCTCTGGCGCTGCGCACCGAGCGGGTGACGGCCGAGGTCGAGCGCCTGACCGCTGCGGGGGCGCGCATCCTGCGCACCATGGACGAGCCCGGCATGGACTACTTCGCCGTGGTGCTCCAGGATCCGGAGGGCAACGAGTTCTGCATCGCGTAGGGCGCGGCGGACGCCCGCCTCAGCGTGAGTGGTCCGGCCCGGCTCCCGCGCCCGCCTTCCGGGCTACCACCAGCACACCGCGCGGGCGGGAGTCGGGCAGCCGCCCCAGCCCCTCGAGCGGCAGCAACTCCATCGAGAATCCCGCCTGCCTCAGGTCGGCGAGCACCTTCGAGAGCGGGAAGGTGCGGTAGTACATGACGAACCGCGGCCGCCACAGAGCGTTGCGCACCCGCATGGCCAGGTCGAAGCCGAGCAGCGCCCAGTAGAGCCAGGACGCCGGGCGCGGCGGAGCCATGACCGGGAACACGAACCGGCCGCCGGGGCGGAGCACCGAGTGGGCCTGGGCGAAGAGCAGAGGGCGCTCAGCGGGAAGGAAGTGACCGAAGGCGCCGAAGCTCACGGCCAGGTCGAAAACCGGCGCGAACGGCAGGGCGCGGGCGTCGGCCCGTACCCAGGACACGGGCGGCCCGCTGTCGTCGGCCGACAGCCCGGCCAAGGCGGCGGCCGCGAGCATTCCGGCACTGAAGTCGACACCGGCGACCCGTTCCCGGCACACCTGCCGCAGCATGCCGATGCCCGCGCCGGTGCCGCAGCAGATGTCGAGTCCGGCAGTGAAGGGCCCGAGCGGCCGTACGGCTTCGGCGACGGCATCGAGTACCGGGCCGGGTGTGCGGAAGGGCGTCAGGTCGAACTTGGGGGCGAGCAGGTCGTAGCCGTGCTCGGTCGAGGAGAGCGCCTGGACGGCCAGTTCGCGGAGGGTCGGTCCCTGAGGGGTGAACATCGCCGATCAGCGTAGCGGCAGGGACGGGGGGTCGGCTCCGGCATCAGGCGGTCGGCACCCGAACCTCCTTTCGTCTTATTGACGATAATCGACTCGCACTTATATCGTCAGAGGGACGAAAAGAGGGGGTTCCTGTCATGGCCGACATCACCGCACGCTTCGGCTGGCGCCATCTGCGCGCCGCACCCACGGCCCATGTCCGTCACCACAGGCGCGGGCGCCTTGTCCACGACGGGCCGGGCCTGAGCTTCTGGTTCCGCGCGCTCACCGCCGCCTTGTCCGAAGTGCCCGTCGACGACCGCGAGTTGGCGATGTCCTTCCATGCCCGCACCTCCGACTTCCAGGACATCAGCGTGCAGGCGACCGTGACCTACCGGATCAGCGAACCGGCCACCGCCGCCGCCCGGCTGGACTTCTCCGTCGACCCGGACACCGGGGTCTGGCGCGGCGCGCCGCTGGAACAGATCGCCACGCTGCTGACCGAGACCGCCCAGCAGCACGCCCTCGACGTGCTGGCCCGCACCCCCCTGTCGGCCGCGCTGGCGGACGGCGTCGCCCAGGTACGGGGGCGCATCACGGACGGGCTCACGGCGGAGCCCCGGCTGCCGGCCACCGGCATCGAGGTGGTGGCGGTGCGCGTCGTCGCGCTGCGCCCCGAGCCCGAGGTCGAGCGGGCACTGCGCACACCGGCGCGTGAGCAGATCCAGCAGGAGGCGGACCGGGCGACGTACGAGAGGCGCGCCGTGGCCGTCGAGCGCGAGCGGGCGATCGCCGAGAACGAACTGGCGAGCAAGATCGAACTGGCCCGGCGCGAGGAGCAGTTGGTCGAACAGAACGGCACCAACGCGCGCCGCCAGGCCGAGGAGAGCGCGGCGGCAGATGCCGTGCGGGCCGAAGCCGAGGCGAGCCGTACGGTGCGGCTCGCCCGGGCCGAGGCCGAGGCGGCACGGGAGGTCGGAGAGGCGCGGGCCGGAGCCCAGGCAGCCTGGCTGCGAGTGCACGCAGACGTGGACGCCACGACCTTGCACGCCCTGGCCGTCACCCGGCTGGCGGAGAACCTGCCCCGGATCGACAGCGTCACCCTCTCCCCCGATGTCCTCACCGGCCTGCTCGCCAGGCTCGGCGGCTCGGGCGGGCCGACCGGCGGCACGGCGGCGCGGCCATGAGCCTCGCCCCGCGTGCGGTGCTCGTGCACCGCACCACCGAGTACGAGGAACTGCTCGCCCGCCATGGCACCCACGGCCAGGCCGAGTTCTTCCTCGCGTCGCGCGGGCGCAGTATCGATGAGGTGGCACAGCGGCACCGGCGCACACGCCGGGCACTGGCGGATGTGGCCGGTGCGGTTCCGCTGACCTGGCGTCAGACCCGGGTGGAGCGCGCGGATCTCGACCGCTTCCTCTTCGGACCCGAGGATGTGGTCGCCGTGGTGGGCCAGGACGGGCTCGTCGCCAATACGGCGAAGTATCTGACGGGGCAGCCGGTGATCGGCATCGACACCGATCCCGGCCGCAATCCGGGAGTGCTGGTGCGCCATCGTGCCGAGGACGCGGGCCGGCTGCTGCGTGCGGCGGTCCTCCCCGGCGCCGGCACGGACGAGCTCACCATGGTCGAGGCCGTCTCGGACGACACACAGCGGCTGCTGGCGCTGAACGAGATCTATCTCGGCCGGTCCGGGCACCAGAGCGCGCGCTACCGGCTCGGCCCGGACAGCGAGGGTGCACAGGCCGAACCGCAGGCCTCGTCCGGGGTTCTGGTCGGCACGGGCACGGGCGCCACAGGCTGGTTGAGGTCGTTGTGGCAGGAGCGGGGCAGCACCCTCGCCCTGCCCGGGCCGGCAGACCCGCTGCTGGTCTGGTTCGTCCGCGAGGCCTGGCCCTCCCCCGCGACCGGGACCAGTCAGGTGGCGGGGACTCTTGCACGCGGGCAGCGGTTGCGGATCACTGTCGAGTCCGACCGGCTGGTCGTGTTCGGCGACGGAATGGAAGCGGACGCCCTTGAGCTGACCTGGGGACAGTCGGTGCGCTTCGGCGTCTGCGACACGGCGCTGCGGCTGCTGGTCTGAAACCGGTCAGCGCACCCCGCCACACGGCGCCGTGAATGGCCGGACATCGCTCTAGTCCACTCCGTCAAGGGTTTCTACGATTCCGACACCGGGTCTTCACAGATCGGGTGCCACATGCTCGATGGTGTCATGTGCATGACGATTCAACGTTCCGTCCAGCGCACACGTCCGTGACGGCCTGCCGCATCCGCGGCCGACCGCACCCCCCACCGCGCGGCACGTCGGAACATCCGCCGTGCCGCCCGGCACTGAAGCATGGATTGGAGAACCATGACCGGTGGACTGCTGGTGACCGGCGCGATAGCCGCGCTGCTCACCACGGCTCTCCCCGCACAGCACAGCCCGTCCTCGATCGTCGACCCGCCGCCGGACAGGATCGTGATCGACATCGCGACGGTCAACGGATCCGGGTGTCCGAAGGACACGGCCGCCGTCGCCGTCTCCCAGGACAACACCGCCTTCACCGTGACCTACAGCCAGTACCTGGCACAGGTCGGAGGCGGCGCCCCGCCCACCGCGGCACGGAAGAACTGCCAGCTCAACCTGATCGTGCATGTCCCGCAGGGCTTCACCTACGCGATCGCCAGCGCCGACTACCGCGGGTACGCGTCGCTCGCGCCCGGCGCGAGCAGCACCGAGAAGGCCTCGTACTACTTCCAGGGCTCACCGCAGACCGCCTCCCGCACCCACAACTTCGGCGGCCCGTACGACGACAACTGGCAGGCGACGGACGAGACCGACTGGGCGCAGCTGGTCTGGGCACCCTGCGGCGTGCAGCGGAACTTCAACATCAACACCGAACTGCGCGTCAACAAGGGCACCTCGGCCCCCGGCGCGACCAGCTACATGACCATGGACTCCACCGACGGCGCCATCAGCACCGTCTACCACCTGGCCTGGAAGGAGTGCCCGGAGAGCTGACCCTCGCCCGCCCGGCCGGGCCACGCCCCCGCCCGGCCGGGCACCGGCACCGGCGGGAAGCGTTCAGACGCCCTTGCTCCCACCCTGGGACGGCGGTCCGTCGCCCGGACCGGGCTGCTCCGCCGCGGCCGGATCCAGCAGACGCATCAGGAAGTTGCGGGTCCGCTCGTGCTGCGGATCGCCCACGACCTGCTCGGCCGGCCCCTGCTCGACGATCACACCACCGTCCATGAACACCACGCGGTCGGCGACCTCCCGGGCGAAGCTCATCTCGTGCGTCACGACCATCATGGTCATGCCCTCCGCGGCCAGCAGCCGCATCACGGCCAGGACATCGCCCACCAGTTCGGGGTCGAGAGCGGAGGTCGGCTCGTCGAAGAGCATCACCTCCGGGTCCATGACCAGCGCCCGGGCGATGGCGACCCGCTGCTGCTGCCCGCCGGACAGCTGGGCAGGGTAGGCGTCCGCCTTGTCGGCGAGGCCGACGCGCTCGAGGTTCTGCCGGGCCACCTCGGCCGCCTTCGCCTTGCCGCGGCGCAGCACGCGGCGTTGGGGCAGGGTGAGGTTCTCGGTCACGCTCACATGCGGAAACAGATTGAACTGCTGGAAGACCATGCCGATCCGGCGACGCACGGCATCGATGTCGACATCCAGGTCGGTGACCTCGGTGCCGCCCACGAAGACCTGACCGGCGGTCGGCTCCTCCAGCAGGTTCACACAGCGCAGCAGCGTCGACTTGCCCGACCCCGACGGGCCGATGACGCACACCACCTCGCCCCTGGCGATGTCCAGGTCGATGCCGCGCAGAACCTCGTTGTCCCCGAAGGACTTGTGCAGACCCCGGATCTCGATCTCGGCGCGGCCCGCAGCACTCACGGGCTCGGGCACCGGTGCTTGCTTCTGTGGCATCTCGTCCTCACTTGGCCTTTTCGGCGCTTGCCTCGAGGCGGCGCACCACAAAGCTCAGCGGCACGGTCACCAGCAGGTAGCACAGGCCGGCGACCAGGATCGGGGTGGAGTTGGCGGTCTGGCTCGCGAGGTCCCGGCCGAACTTGGTCAGCTCCCGCTCGTTCAGGGTGACACCGAGGAACAGCACCAGTGAGGAGTCCTTGAACAGCAGGACCAGTTCATTGGTCAGTGGCGGGATGACGATCCGGAACGCCTGGGGGATGATCACCGAGACCATGGCCCTGGCGTGCGAGAAGCCCAGTGAACGGGCTGCCTCCATCTGTCCCTTGGGCACCGCCTGGATGCCCGCCCGGATGGTCTCGGCCATATAGGCGGCGGCGACCAGACCGAGGCCGAGCGCCACCTGCCCGTAGACGCCTCCGGGGATCTGCGTACCCGGGAAGGCCAGCGGCACCGCGACGCCGACGAAGATGAAGATCAGCAGGGCCGGAAGGCCCCGGAAGATCTCGATGTACACGCTCGCGACCCACCGGTAGGGGGCCACGGACGACAGCCGCATCAGCGCGATGATCAGCCCGAGCAGCAGACCGAACAGGAACCCGGACAGGGTGTAGACGACAGTGTTGCGCAGCGCGATGGTGATGATGTCCGGGAAGAGCTCTTCGGCGATGTCCTTCTGCGCGAACTGGTTCTGCAGGCGGCCCCAGTCGGCCTGGAAGCCGATCAGGACCAGGGCCGCCACGAAGACCGCGTACTGGATGCCCTGGGAGACCCGGCGCCGCTGGCGCCGGGTGAGGCGTGAGGTCACGACCGGCCCTGGGGCAGCGGGCCGATCCACTGCTCGTACAGCTTGTTGTACGTACCGTCGGCCTTCGCGTCCTCGATCGCCTTGTCGATCGCGGCGCGCAGCTTGTCGTTGCCCTTCTTCACCGAGAAGCCGTACTGCTCGCCGGTCTCGATGTTCTCGCCGAGGACGAACTCGGCCGCGTTGGCCTTGTCCTTGAGCCAGCCCTGGACCACCGGGTAGTCGATGATGACGGCATCGACCTGGCCGGTGCGCAGGCCGTTCAGTACGGCGTCGGAGCTCTCGAACGCCACCGGGTCGAAGCCCTGCGACGTGGCATAGCTCTCGCCCGTGGTCCCGGCCTGGGCGCCGAGCTTCTTGTTCATGGACTTGACGTCCGCCAGAGACTTCACACCGCTCTTCTTGGTGGCGAGCAGCGCCTGGGTGGCGTCGAAGTAAGGAACGGAGAAGTCGACGTTCTTCTTGCGTTCGTCGGTGATGGTCATGCCCGCCGCGGCCAGATCGCACTTGCCGGAGTTGAGGAACGCACCTGTCTTGAAGTTCTCGAAGGGGGTGTCGAGGACCTTCTGCTCGACGCCGAGGTCCTTCGCCACCAGGTCGATCAGGGCGACGTCGAAACCGACGACCTTGCCGCCCTGCTCGAACTGGAAGGGCGGATAGGGCAGATGCGTGCAGACGGTCAGCTTGCCCTTTTCGACCACGGGAACACCGCCCGCCGCTTCGCCCGGTCCTTCTTCGCCGGAGGAACAGCCGACTGCGAGGAACATACCGGCCGCCAGAGCACCGGCGGTGGCGCGGAATCGGACGCTGAGGCGCGGGGAGCGGTGACCGCTGGCCGTCCGGAACACGGTGACCTCCATGGTCGTGGGGGGAGGGCGGGCGGCCCGGATCGCGACCACCCGCCGAGATCGTAAGCCACCGAAGGCGTGGGTCGACGTACCCGTCCATCAGGTGTTCCATACCTTGGACAGGGCAGTTGTCATGGCCGCCCGCCCCATTTCCGGACACCTCGCCTACGCTGGGCACGGCCAGGCACCCGGCGGCGATCAACAAGCGGTGGAGGGGGGCGGGATGAGCGGACGAGCACGGCGTTACGTCACGGCCGTCCTACCGTCCGTCCTCTTCGGGGTCTGGACCGTCCTCCTGACGCTGACCGGTACGGCCGATGGGGCCGTCGCCCTGTCCGCCCCGGCCGCCTCCGTGGTCACGCACGCCGGCGCCGCACAGGCCGTCGCCGTACGGCCCGAGCACACGAGGCCCGTCACGCAGCCGCGGTCGGAGGCTCCGCATGCGGCTGCCCTCCGGCAGCTCGTGGCCGCCGACGCCACGGTCCGCCCGCCCGGCCCGCCCCCGGTACTGCCCGGCCCGGTGGCCGCCGGCCCGTTGCGCGGCCTGCACAGCGACGGCACGGTGCAGCCGCGGCAGGAGCGGGCGCCACCACATGATCCGTACGACCCGCGGGACACCCGCGCTCCACCCTCCACCCGGCACAGCTGACGTCGTGTGACGCCCGCCGTCCCGTGTCGCGGCATGCCCGCACCCGCACGGTGACCAGGCCCTGGCGTTGCTCTCCCTCATGTCCATCGTCCGCAGACGCCGGGCGTCTGTGTGCTGCCCGTGGAGCCTTGATGTCCCGTTCCGCCACGGTCTGGCGTGCGCTGATCGCGCTCGCCGTCGTTGCCGTGTCCCTGTATGTCGCCCTGACCACTCCCGCCCGCCTCGGACTCGATCTCCGCGGCGGCACCCGGATCGTCCTCGAGACCCGGGACTCCCCCACCGTCCGCGCCGACGCCGACGCCACCGACCGCGCCCTCGAGGTGCTGCGCCGGCGCATCGACGGGCTCGGGGTCACCGAACCGTCCCTCGCCCGCTCCGGCGAGCGCCGCATCGTCGTCGAACTCCCGGGTGTTCAGGACCCGCGCAAGGCCACCGCGGTGATCGGCCGTACCGCTCAGCTGACCTTCCACCCCGTGCTCGGCGCGTCGCAGGGGCCGGCCGCCCCTCCCGCGGCCGACGGATCCCGGGTGCTGCCCGATCCGGATACGTCCGGGGGCTTCCTGCGGCTCGGTCCGCCCGCGCTGACCGGCGACGGGGTCAAGGACGCGGCGGCGGTGCTGGACACCCGGTCGGGAGGCGGCTGGGGCGTCGACCTCGCCTTCCGTGGTGACGCGGGCAAGGCATGGGCCCGTATCACGGGCGCGGCCGCCTGTGCCGCGCCCGGCGACCCCGGGCGCCGGGTGGCGATCGTGCTGGACGACCGGACGCTGTCGGCGCCCGGAATGCAGAGCAGCGTGCCCTGCGAGACGGGCATCACGGGCGGTTCGGCGCAGATCACCGGTGGATTCGACGCGGCGGCCGCACGCGATCTCGCCGCGCTGGTCAAGGGCGGGGCGCTGCCGGTGCCGGTGACCGCTGTCGAGCAGAGCACGGTGGGGCCGACGCTCGGCGCCGAGGCCATCCGGGCGAGTGCGCTGGCCGCGGTGATCGGCCTGGTCTGCACCGGCGTCTTCGTCATCGCCGTCTACCGGCTGATGGGGCTGCTCGCCACCGTGGCGCTCGCGCTGTACGGGCTGATCTCGTACGCCGGCGTCCTCGCTCTCGGTGCGACGCTCACCCTCCCGGGGCTGGCCGGGTTCGTCCTCGCCATCGGTATCGCCGTCGACGCGAATGTGCTGGTGTTCGAGCGGGCGCGGGAGGAGTACGCGCGCTCCGCGCGGCGTTCGGCGGATCTGCGCCGGCCGCTGCGGGCCGGCTTCACCAAGGCCTGGAGTGCGGTCGCCGACTCGAATGTGACGACGCTGCTGGCGGCGGGCCTGCTGTTCGTCTTCGCCACCGGGCCGGTCAAGGGCTTCGGGGTGACGCTCGCCATCGGTGTGCTGGCGTCGATGGTCTCCGCCATGGTGATCACCAGGCTGCTCGCCGAGTGGGCGGTGCGCCGTCCCGCCGTGCGACGGCACCCCGCGCTGACGGGGCTCGCGACGACCGGCCGGCTGCGGGCCCGGCTCACCCGGCGCCCACCGCGGTTGATGCGGCACCGGCGCCGGTGGCTCGGGATCTGCGCGGGCCTGGTGGTACTCGCCGTCGCCGGCATCGGGGTCCGGGGAGTGGAGTTCGGCGTCGAGTTCACGGGCGGGCGGGTGGTGCAGTACGCGGTCCAGGAGCCGGCGGACGCGGACACGGCGCGCGAGGCCGTCGCCGAGGCCGGCTTCCCGCACGCTGTCGTCCAGACCACCGGCGCAGGAGCGATCACCGTACGCACCGGGGAGCTGAGCAACGACGAGCAGATGCGCATCCAGGGCGCGCTCGAGAAGTCGGTCGGGAAGGTGACCGTCGAGCAGGACGAGCTCGTCGGGCCGAGCCTGGGCAGCGAACTGCGCACGCATGCGCTGATCGCGCTGGGTGTGGCCGTAGCGGCGCAACTGCTGTATCTCACGGTGCGGTTCCGCTGGACGTTCGCATCCGCCGCGGTCGTGGCGATGGTTCAGGACGTCGCTCTGGTGGTGGGCCTGTTCGCCTGGCTGGGGAAGCCGGTGGACAGTGTGTTCCTGGCCGCGCTGCTCACCGTCGTCGGCTACTCCGTCAACGACACCGTGGTGGTACTGGACCGGCTGCGCGAACTGAGGCGCGTACGGGGGCCGGTCGCTCTGGCCGGCCTCGCCGACCGGGCGATCGCGCAGACCCTGCCGCGTACGGTCAACACCGGCATGGGGGCGCTGTTCGTGCTGGTTGCGCTCGCGGTGCTCGGCGGGGACTCGCTCACCGACTTCTCGGTCGCGCTGCTGGCGGGTGTCGTGGTGGGAACGGCATCCACGGTGTTCACCGCGATGCCACTGACCGTGATCCTTCAGTCGCGCTACCCGGAGGACCCGGCTGCCGCCCGCGTGGCACAGACACGGGCCCGGGCCGCAGACCGTTCGGGCGCGGTGGTCTGAGACGCCGCCGCACAGGTGACCGGGCGGCGGCTTGTGCCGCCCGGTCACCTGGCGGGTGCGGTCCCCTCACGCGCGTCCGTGGCCGGTGGGGATGGGGCGGTCAGCGGGCGGCCGGTACCCGGCCCGGCGCGGGGCGGCCGGAGTGGCGGCGAGGACGGCGGTCGTGCGGTGGTCGCGGCGCTCGACGGCGGCGGAGAGGACGGCAAGGACGAGGGCGCCGGCGGCGAGGACGGCACCGACCCAGTTGGGGGCGGTCAGGCCGAGGCCTGCGGCGATCACGATCCCTCCCAGCCAGGCGCTGAGAGCGTTGCCGAGGTTGAAGGCTCCGATGTTGACCGCGGAGGCGAGGGTGGGAGCACCGTGGGCGTGGTCGAGGACGCGCTTCTGCAGCGGTGGCACGGTCGCGAACCCGAGCGCGCCGATGAGGGCGATCGAGACGGCGGCAAGGAACTTGTGGTGCGCGGTGACGGTGAACAGGCCCAGCACCACGGACAGCGCCGACAGGGTCACGTACAGCAGGGGCATGAGGTGCTTGTCGGCGAACCTGCCGCCGACCAGGTTGCCGCCGACCATGCCGAGGCCGAACAGCACCAGGAGCCAGGTCACGGAGGAATCCGCGAAGCCCGCGACCTCGGTCATCATCGGGGTGATGTAGGTGATCGCGGCGAACACGCCCCCGAAGCCGAGTACGGTCATCGCCATCGCGAGCAGCACCTGGGTGTTGCGGAACGCGGCCAGCTCATGACGCAGCCGCACGCCCTCGGGCTTCGGCATGTCCGGGACCAGCTTGGCCACACCGGCCAGGCCGAGTACGCCGAGCGCGGCGACGATGAAGAAGGTGGCGCGCCAGCCGGCACTCTGGCCGATGAACGTACCCAGCGGGACGCCCACGACATTGGCGACGGTCAGACCGGTGAACATCATGGCGATCGCGCCGGCCTTCTTGCCGGGGGCGACGAGGTCTGCGGCGACGACCGAGCCGATACCGAAGAACGCGCCGTGGGCGAGGGAGGCCACCACCCGTCCGGTGAGCATCAGGCCGAAGGTGGGGGCGATCGCGGACAGCAGGTTCCCGATCACGAACAGACCCATCAGGACCATCAGCATCCGCTTGCGCGTGACCCGGGTTCCCAGCGCGGTCATCAGCGGGGCCCCGAGCACGACACCGAGGGCGTAGCCGGTGACCAGGAGTCCGGCCGTGGGGATCGAGACCCCGAAGTCTCCCGCGACCTGGGGAAGCAATCCCATGATCACGAACTCCGTGGTGCCGATACCGAAGGCCCCGACAGCCAGGGCCAGAAGCGCGAGAGGCATGGGAGACAGCCTTCCTTGTCCATTGCTAGTGCGCCTTACAAGCGTCGACAATACTTGCAGACGCGCATTATTTGCAAGCGACATTACTTGCAGGCGCCGACTGCCGAAGGGGCCCTGCCCCGCTCCGGCCCCGGTGGGCAGGCGATGCCGGAGGTGAATCCCGTCAGGAACTGACGGCAGCTGCGGTCCATACCAAGGCCTTGACACGCACATAGTTCACTTCTTAAATCACGTACTGAACTAAGTGCTCCTGCGCCCTTCCTCCCCCACTGCTCCGGAAGGGAGAGTCATGGACTCCCCACGCTTCTTACGACGCCTTCTCGTATCCGTCGCCTCGGTGCTCGTTCTTGCCGCGATCGGCTCCGCTCCGACGCACCCACAGCCCGCTGCACAGACCGCCGGCGCCGTCGAGCCTGCTGCGGCAGCAGCCGCCGTGACGTTCTCCGACGACTTCGACGGCCCCGCGGGCGCGGCCGTCGACGCCGCCAAGTGGCAGATCGAGACGGGCGACAACGTCAACAACCATGAACGGCAGTACTACACGGCCGGCAACCGCAATGCCGCCCTCGACGGCCAGGGCCATCTGGTCCTCACGGCCCGTCGCGAGAACCCCGACAACTATCAGTGCTGGTACGGCCGTTGTGAGTACACCTCCGCCCGGCTCAACACCGCGGGCCGGTTCACGACGGCATACGGACACGTCGAAGCGCGGATGAAGGTGCCGCGCGGACAGGGCATGTGGCCCGCGTTCTGGATGCTGGGCAACGACATCGGCCAGGTCGGCTGGCCCGCCTCGGGCGAGATCGACGTCATGGAGAACGTCGGCTTCGAGCCCTCCACCGTGCACGGCACGCTCCACGGCCCCGGATACTCCGGATCCGGCGGCATCGGCGCCGCGTACACGCTGCCGGGCGGGCAGGCCTTCGCCGACGCGTTCCACACCTTCGCCGTCGACTGGTCCCCGAACTCGGTGACCTGGTCCGTGGACGGCACGGTCTACCAGCGCCGCACACCGGCCGACCTCGGTGGCCGCACCTGGGTGTTCAACAAGCCGTTCTTCCTGATCCTCAACCTCGCCGTCGGCGGATACTGGCCCGGCGATCCGGACGGCAGCACGGTCTTCCCGCAGCAACTGGTCGTCGACCACGTCCGGGTCAGCACCGGCGACAGCCCGTCCGGCGGCGGGCAGATCACGGGCATCGGCGGCAAGTGCGTGGACGTGGCCGGGGCGGGCACCGCCAACGGCACCCCCGTACAGCTCTACGACTGCAACGGCACCGGGGCACAGCAGTGGACCGTCGGCAGCGACGGCACGATCAAGGCGCTCGGGAAGTGCCTCGACGTCGCCTCCGGCGGAACCGCCGACGGGACCGTCGTCCAGCTCTGGGACTGCAACGGCAGCGCGGCCCAGCGCTGGGTCGCCAACACCGCCCGCGACATCGTCAACCCCCAGGCCGACAAGTGCGTCGACGCCACCGGCAACAGCCCTGCCAACGGAACCCGTCTGCAGATCTGGACCTGCACCGGGGCCGCCAACCAGAAGTGGTCGGTGCCCGGCTGAACAACCGCCCCTTGGACCGAGCGTCTTCGAGATCTTCCAGGAGCCGGCCGACGGGCCGTCGCGCCGCGGCCCGTCGGCCAGGGCACACCCCGCACCACCCCCGGCCCTGCGGCCGAACGGCGGCGCGATAGCGTCGGGCGGCCCCCAGGATCGGAGTCGTACCCCATGGCACGGATATTCAGCGTCTCGGACAGCGTCGTGATCGACGCGGCCGCCTCGGTGATCTATGAGCAGGTGAGCGATCCCGCGCTGATGGGCCGGTGGAGCCCCGAGAACCGTGGCGCGACCGTGCGGGGCCGGAGTGAGCGGGCGTACGTCGGGATGGTCTTCGACGGCCGCAACACGCGTGGCCCGTTGAGCTGGACCACACGGTGCACCGTGACGGCCGCCGATCCGGACCAGAGGTTCGCCTTCCGGGTACGGGCGATCGGCATGCGGCGCCCGGTGCTGCCCAGCCGTATCGCGACCTGGGAGTACCGCTTCGAGGCGGCGCCCGGCGGCGGGACGCTGGTGACGGAGACCTGGACCGACGACCGCCGTGCCTGGCCCGACTTCCTGGCCCGTGCCTTCGACCGGATCGCGACGCGCGGGCACACGTTCGCCGAATTCCAGCGGCGCAACATCCGCACCACACTCGACAACCTGAAGCGGGCGATGGAGAGCGGGACCGCGTAGGGCGGTCGGATCAGTCCGTGGACAGCCCGGCGGCGGTGAGCGCGAGAGCGTCGAGCACGGGCCGGATCAGCGGGTGCGACTCCGCGCCGCGGCGTACGGCGGCGAACACCCTGCGGGTGGCGGCCGGTCCTGACACGGGGCGGACCACGGTGTCCCGCAGCTCCATCCCCCGCAGCGCCGACCGCGGCACCAGGGCAACTCCCGCGCCCGCCCCGGCAAGGGCGACCACGGCCCGGAAGTCGTCGGAGGAGTGCACGAGCCGCGGCTGGAAACCCGCCAGCTCACAGGCGAGGAGCACCATGTCGTGGCACGGGTTGCCCGGATAGGGGCCGATCCATTCGCTGTCATGCAGCTCGGCCAGCTCCACGCGCTCGCTGCCGGCGAGCGGGTGGTCGGCGCGCAGTACCGCGTCGAACGGCTCGGCGTACAGCGACACCCGGGCCAGACGGCGGTCGTCCGCACCCGGTGCGCCCCGGTACTCCACGGCGACCGCGAGGTCCGCCTCGCCGTCGAGCACCAGCGGCAGGCTCTCGTCGCCCTCCGCGTCCCGCACCCGCACGCGAATGCCCGGCCGGTCGGCGGCGAGCCTGACCACGGCCGGCGCGACGACCTCGGCGATACCGGTCGCGAAAGCCGCGACCGTCACCTCGCCTGCCGCACCGCCCGCGTATGCGGCGAGTTCCGCCTCGGCCCGCTCCAGCTGAGCCAGGACCGTATGGGTGTGGGTCAGCAGGATCTCGCCCGCCGCCGTCAGCCGCACCCCTTTGCCGCTGCGGATCAGCAGGGCGTGCCCGGTCTCCTGCTCGAGTGCGGTGAGCTGCTGGGAGACGGCGGACGGGGTGAGATAGAGCGCGGAGGCCGCGGCGGTCACCGTACGGTGGTCCGCCACGGCCCGCAGGATACGCAGCCGGCGGGGGTCGATCACCCGGCCATTGTCGCGCGTGCGTCGATGAAAGCGGCCACCGCCCGCTCCACGTCCGCCGTGGAGTGCGCGGCGGAGAGCTGGACACGGATGCGGGCCTGGCCCATCGGGACCACCGGGTACGAGAAGCCGATCACGTAGACGCCGCGCTCGAGGAGCAGCTCGGCCATGCGGCCCGCCTCGGCGGCGTCACCGATCATGACGGGTGCGATGGCGTGGTCGCCGGGCAGGACAGCGAAACCGGCCTCGGTCATCCTGGTGCGGAACAGCGCCGTGTTGGCGGCGAGCTTGTCCCGCAGATCACCGGCCGACTCCAGCAGGTCCAGGACCTTGAGGGAGGCGGCGGCGATGACGGGGGCAAGCGAGTTGGAGAAGAGGTACGGGCGCGAACGCTGGCGCAGCAGCTCCACGATCTCGGCGCGGGCCGCGACATATCCGCCGGACGCGCCGCCGAGCGCCTTGCCCAGGGTGCCGGTGATGATGTCGACCCGGTCCATCACGCCGTGCAGCTCGGGGGTGCCACGGCCGCCGGGGCCGACGAAGCCGACGGCGTGCGAGTCGTCGACCATGACCATGGCGTCGTAGCGGTCGGCGAGGTCGCAGATCTCGCGCAGCGGGGCGATGTACCCGTCCATGGAGAACACACCGTCGGTGACGATCAGGCGGCGGCGGGCGTCCTGGGTCTCCTTGAGCTGCTGCTCGAGGTCTGCGAGGTCGCGGTTGGCGTAGCGGTGGCGGCGGGCCTTGGACAGACGGATGCCGTCGATGATGCTGGCGTGGTTGAGCGCGTCGGAGATGACGGCGTCCTCGGGGCCGAGGATGGTCTCGAAGACTCCGCCGTTGGCGTCGAAGCAGGAGGAGTAGAGGATCGTGTCCTCCTGGCCGAGGAACGCCGACAGCCGCCGCTCGAGCTCCTTGTGGACGTCCTGGGTGCCGCAGATGAAGCGGACGGAGGCCATGCCGTAGCCCCAGCGGTCCAGCGCGTCCTTGGCCGCGGCGACGACCTCGGGGTGGTCGGCGAGGCCGAGATAGTTGTTGGCGCAGAAGTTGAGCACATCGCCGGGAGCTCCGCCCGCGGTGACGGCGACGGAGGCGCTCTGCGGGGTACCGATGACACGCTCCGGCTTGTAGAGGCCGGCGTCACGGATCTCGTCGAGTGTGGCACGGAGTTCGTCGCGGACGGACGCGTACATGAGGGTTCTCCTAGGTGCTGGGACTCAGGGACAGGGGGCTCAGACGGTCCAGTCGAGGATGATCTTGCCGCTGCGGGCCGTGGCGGCCTCGTCGAAGGCAGCGTCGAAGTCCTGGTAGCCGTAGCTGCCGGTGATCACAGGGCTGAGGTCGAGGCCGCCCTCGAGCAGCACCGTCATCGCGTACCACGTCTCGAACATCTCGCGGCCGTAGATGCCCTTGATGGTGATCATGGACGTCACGATCTTCGACCAGTCGACCGCGAACTCCTCGGCGGGCAGTCCCAGCATGGCGATGCGGCCGCCGTGCGTCATGTTGTCCACCATGTCGCGCACGGCCTCGGGGCGGCCGGACATCTCGAGGCCGATGTCGAAGCCCTCCTTGAGACCGAGCTTGCGCTGGGCCTCGGCGATGCTGGTCTCGGCGACGTTCACCGCGAGGGTCGCGCCCACCTTGCGGGCGAGCTCCAGGCGCGACTCGCTGACGTCCGTGATCACTACATTGCGTGCACCGGCGTGCCTGGCGACGGCGGCGGCCATTATCCCGATCGGGCCGGCGCCGGTGATCAGCACGTCCTCGCCGACGAGCGGGAAGGACAGGGCGGTGTGAACCGCGTTGCCGAACGGGTCGAAGATCGCGGCGACGTCGAGGTTCACCTCGGTGCGGTGCACCCACACGTTGGACGCGGGCAGTGCGACGTACTCGGCGAACGCGCCGTCCCGGCCGACGCCGAGTCCGATGGTGCTGCGGCACAGGTGGCGACGCCCGGCGAGGCAGTTGCGGCACTTGCCGCACACCAGGTGTCCCTCGCCGCTGACCACATCACCGACCGCGATGTCGCGGACGTCCGCGCCGATGGCGGCAACCTCGCCGACGAACTCGTGGCCGAGCACCCGCGGAGTGCTGACGGCATGCTGCGCCCAGCCGTCCCAGGACCTGATGTGCAGGTCGGTGCCGCAGATGCCGGTACGCAGCACCTTGATGAGCACGTCGCCGGGGCCGGTCTCGGGCTCGGGCACATCCATGAGCCACAGGCCGGGCTCGGCATGCTGCTTGACAAGTGCCTTCATCGGTGCGGCTCCAGAGGAGGTTGCGGGACTGACCGGATACCGAAAATACGGCTCCGGTCAGTGGACGCGCACCAATCTGCCCAGCTCGGAGCGTCGCGTCCATCGAGGTTTTCTTAAGCGGGCCCACAGCGCAGCTTCATGCCCGGGGATCACCGGGTCGCACAAGCCGCTCGGATCGCCGGGTCAGGTGCGGGCGGCGGGGCTCTTTCGACGGCGCAGTCTCGCCAGCAGCGCCAGCGGTGTACGGCGCGTCGGCCTGGCAGGGCGGGCAGGCGCGGGCTCCGTGAGGGCGGGCCTGGAACGGACTGTCCATGGGCGGGCAGACCGGCGATGTGCCGGGTCCGGAAGGCTCTGCGAAGTCTTGGCCGGCTCGGGCCTCGGGGCCGGTCCCTGCCGGCGTGCCTCGCGCAGAGCGTCCGCCAGACTCGCCCGGTGCCACAGAATCTCGTCCGGATGGTCGGCCAGCAGCAGCCCGGCCACGACCTCCTGCGCCGCCGGGGACTGGGCCAGGGGCGGGGCGAGCGAGGGGCGCAGGACCCGCAGATGCGAGCGCTCGTACGGATCGGGAACCACCTCGGCCATCGTCACCGGGTCGAGCACGGCCGCGATCGCGGCCGCGCGTTCCCACGGGTCCGCGGTCGAGCGCAGCAGCAGCCCCAGCCGACGGCCCCGCCAGGTGCGCGCCCGTCTGTCCTCGCCGGCCGCAAGCGCGGCCAGTACCGTGGGCGGGGTGCGGCCGGTCAGCAGCTCTGCGTGGTCCCGGGCGAACTCGCGCAGCTCGTCGGCGAGATAGAGCCAGACGACCGCCCGGTAGCGGTTGAGATAGAACCGGACCGGGGTGAAGTGCCCGGTCCGGGCGAGTCGGGTGAAGCGGGCCGGGCTGATGGTCACCAGTGCCGCGCCCTCGACGGTGCCAACGGCCCGCCCCCGGTCCCGCAGCGCGTCCGGGAACCCCTTCGCACCGCGCAGCCGGTCGATCTCCGCCTGGCCGACCCGTGGCGGGCTGCCGTCCGGGTCCCGCGTGGTGCGGATGTGCCCCAATTGGACGGCGAGATCGAACTCGCTGCGCTTGAGCTCCAGTTCGCGAGCTGCCCGAGCGGGCGCGATGCCCCGCACCGCCGCTGCTTCGTGGTCCCGGACCGTTGCTTCGTGGTACGCAACCGCTGCTTCGTGCACCGTCATGACGGTCTCCCCCGTGAGGTGTGAATACTCTCGGTGACGACCGTAGCTCCGCGGCGGCACCCCCTGCCCGCGCTGTGGAAAACTCCTCGAATCAGGCCGACCGCGCCAAGAATCAGCAGGTCAGGGCCAATCCGATCATCAGAACGCGCTGTCGCCGGACTGCCTGGCCGAGACACCGAGGTGCTCGCCGACGCGATTGACCATCAGAGTCATCTCGTAGGCCACCTGGCCGACGTCAGCCTCGGCGGAGCTGAGCACGCACAGACAACTGCCGTCGCCCGCGGCGGTGACGAAGAGCAGCGCCTCGTCGAACTCGACCATGGTCTGGCGGGCCCGGCCCGCACGGAAGTGGCGCCCGGATCCCCGGGCAAGCGAGTGCAGACCCGAGGAGACCGCGGCCAGGTGCTCCGCGTCCTCACGCGCGAGCCCCGTGCTCGCCCCGGTCACCAGACCGTCGTTCGACAGCACCAAGGCATGTCTTATGTGCTCGATCCGCTTGGTCAGGTCGTCCAGCAGCCAGTCGAGTGCCTTGTCCATCGCCATGGTCGGTCCTCCCCGCTCGTGCGATCCCCGTGTCCCCGTGGTGGCCGTGGGCCGCGTACCGGCCGCAGGCCGTTCGTTCGCCCGTAAGCCTTTCGTACGAGGGGGCGCAGGGCAAGGTGTGACTAGCCCACCGAATCGAGCATGCGGGCGGTGTGCATGCGCCCCGCGTACTCGACGAGGCGGACGAGCACCTCTTTCCCGGAGTCGCGGTCGCGGGCGTCGCACAGGACGACAGGGGTGCCACGGTCCAGATCGAGGGCGCGGGAGACCTCGTGCGCGCCGAAGGTACGGGCGCCGGCGAAGCAGTTCACGGCGACGACGAAAGGGATGCGGCGGTGCTCGAAGTAGTCGACGGCGGGAAAGCAGTCGCTGAGCCTGCGGGTGTCGGCGAGGACGACGGCGCCGAGTGCGCCCTGGGAGAGTTCGTCCCACAGGAACCAGAAGCGGTCCTGCCCCGGGGTGCCGAAGAGATAGAGGGACAGACCCGAGCGGATGGTGATACGGCCGAAGTCCATCGCCACGGTCGTGGTCGTCTTGCGGTCGACCCCTTCGGTGTCGTCGACCGTGCTGCCCGCCGCGCTGAGCTGTTCCTCGGTGCGCAGCGGGCGTATCTCGCTGACGGCGCCGACCAGCGTGGTCTTGCCGACGCCGAAGCCACCGGCGACCAGTATCTTCAGCGCGAGAGCGGTGGAATCCCCACCGCTGCTGTCAAAACTCTCGGAGGACATCGGCCACTTCTCTCAGGGTCGACAGATGTTCGACGGAGGTTCGTGCACGGTTCCGGACAGCATGGCAAGCACGGCCCGGCCGCGTGGGAAGCGATCGCTATTAGAGCGTTGTGACTGTTCCGGCTCGCTCGCTTTTCGATTCGGAGCGCATTCCATCGTCGGCGATCGCCCGTGTTCGGCAGGCATGAGCTGCGGTTCCGATATTCGGTGACCGCGGGGAATTGAGTTGGCTGCGTGATTCGCGCGGCCAATACTCCCGCTGCAGATCGTGATCTTGCTGGTAAGGGCCGGTGCAGACATGGGTCCGGCCACCGTTGATCAACGGTGCGGGAAGACACACGATCATGTGGTGGCCGCAGGTAACGGCGCAGACCCTGCCCGCCGGCGATGAGGTCTGCGGCGGCAACCCGAGACTGCGCACCGCCCTGGGGGAACGCGGCAGCGGCTACGTCCTCGCAGTGGCCCGCACCCAGGAAGTGACCACCCGTGCAGGGATGTTGCGCGCAGACTTCTGGTCAAAAAAGCTCCCCACGTTCGCCTGGCAGAAGCTGTCCGCCGGGACCGGCGCAAAAGGGCAACGCTTCTACGACTGGGCCCACATCGCACTGCACGACCCCAGGGCCGGCCACCGCTACCTGCTGGTCCGCCGCAGCCGCATCACCTGGTCGGAGAGGCCGAGTTCCCGGTGACCACCCCCGTCATGTTCAACCCCGGCGAGATGACCTGCGGCGCCAACCCCGGCCGGCCGGTCACTCCCGACTACCGGTCGCCCTTCCGGTTCACCGGCACACTCCACACCGTGACCATCGATCTGTCGGGCGAACTCATCACTGATGCGGACAGCGAAATGCGCATGCACATGGCCCGGCAATAGACCGACGGGAAGAGAGGCCGACCGCGTCACTGCGGCGGGTCTCGGCCGCAGATGATGACATGCCGACCATTACGACCGACCCTGCCTGGCCCACTGCGGAGTGGGTTTCTGGCCCAACAGACTGGAGCCGGGGCCGGTGAGCTTGGCGGTTGCCTGACAAAGCCGGCGCAGGCAGGGCATCCCGCAGGTTCTGACAGCGGTGGATACCGACATACGGCGTTCGGGCGGCGTGACAGGATCGGGGCATGTCCGTATTCCTGCAGACCGACCGTCTGACGCTGCGCGCCGCCGATGACGCCGATGTGGATCGCGTTCTCGAGCTCCACAACGATCCCGAGGTGATGCGCTACATCAACGGCGGGCAGCCGATTTCGCGCGAGACGTTCGTACGGGAGACGCTCCCGCGCTTTCTGCGCACCTTTCCCTGCACCGGCGACCGCGCGTTCTTCATCGCGCAGGAGCGGGACACGGAGATGTTCCTGGGCTGGTTCGAATTCCGGCCGACGGCCGACGACAGCTGCGCGACGGTGGAGCTGGGCTACCGGCTGAGCCGGAAGGCATGGGGGCGGGGCCTGGCGTCGGAAGGGGCGCGGGCACTGATCCGCAAGGGTTTCACCGAACTCGGCGTGGAGCGGGTGATCGCCGACACGATGACGGTCAACGCCCGTTCCAGGCGGGTGATGGAGAAGGCAGGCCTGCGTCATGTCCGGACGTTCTTCGAGGAGTGGCCGGACGCGATCGACGGCTCCGAGGAGGGGGACGTCGCCTACGAGCTGACGCGGAGCGAGTGGGAGCGGCAGAACGGGCCGACGGCCTGAGCGGACACGCTTCACCGGACCGGGACTCCGTCGGACTCCACCGGGCTTCCTCCGACAGGGCAGGCGGGCGGGGACGGTGACGGCTGGTGTCACCGGGGCGGCGACCGCCGTCTCGAGGGGCGGCAGATCGTCATAGCGCCCTGAGGCCCTCGATCACCTCGCGCAGAATCCTTTCGCTCGGCAGCTGGGCAGGCGGCACCGGACGGTTCACCTTGACATGGCCCGCTTCGAGCAGATCGCCGAGCAGCACCCGCACGACGCCGACAGGCAGGTCGGCCTCGGCTGCGAGCTCGGCGACCGACTGGGTTTCACTGCGACACAGGGCGAGCAGCGCGCGGTGCTCGGGGCCGAGGAGCGACTCCTCGGCCGTCGCCGGCGCGTCCGCGTCGACGACCACGAGGGCGATGAGGTCGAACCGTACGTTGCTGGGACCGGGCTTGGTCCGCCCGCCGGTCATCGCGTACGGGCGGACCAGCGGCCCCGCGTCCGAGTCGTACCACTCGCTGCCGACCGGGTCGGCCGGGCCCGTCATGGCGCGCTGACGCGCGGCGGCGTGCGCAGGTGCTCGCCGACGCGTTTGACGAGGCGGGCCATCTCGTAGGCGATCAGCCCGATGTCGGCGCTGACGGCGGTGAGCACGGCGAGACAGGAACCGTCGCCCGCGGCCGCCACGAAGAGGAACCCGTCGTCCATCTCGACCATCGTCTGGCGTACGGCGCCGGCGTGGAAGTGACGGCCGACGCCCTTGGCCAGGCTGTGGAAGCCCGAGGCGACCGCCGCCAGATGCTCGGCGTCCTCACGCGTCAGCGCGTTCGACGCGCCCACCGGCAGACCGTCGTTGGACAGGACGACGACGTGCCGGACCTGGCCGACGCGCATGACGAGGTCGTCCAGGAGCCAGTCGAGGTCCCCCCGGTGGTGCGGCGCTGGGTGCATCTGCTCGGTCATCCCTGGTCTCCTTCACTGCCTGGGGCGGGCGAGCCGGGCGCGGCGCCGCCGCCCCGGGTCCAGCCGTTGCGGAACGCGGTCATCCGGTCGCGTGCCTGTTCGGGGGTGCGGTGCACGGGCTCATCGCCCGCGTGGGGCTCGTCGTCCGGCTGTGCGGGCTTCGTGGCCTCCCGCAGCTGCGGTACGAGATTGGCCTGGCGGACCCGTCGCGGAAGCTCGCCGTCGGCGGACTGCGGTACCGGGTCGCGCCGGCGCAGGGTGGTGACCCCGGCGGGTCTGCGGGGTTGCGGTTGCGGTTGCGGTTGCGCGGATGGTCCCGGCTGCGTGCGGGGTCCCGGCTGCGTGCGGGGTTCCGGCTGCGCTTCGTCGTGCCGGTCGCTGCGGTGGTCGGTCTCCCGGCCGGTCCGGGCCTCGAGCACCCGGCGGGGCGCCACTGCCGCGACGGGTGTGCTCTCGTGGTCCTCGGGGGCGGGAGCGGACCGGGGTCTTTCCTCCTCGGGCGGGGCGGGTCGTTGACGGGAGCCGTCCGCCGCGGGCAGTGCGCTCTGCAGCAGCGTGGTCGGCAGCAGGACCACCGCCGTGCTGCCGCCGTAGGGGGACGGGCGCAACTGGACCTTGATGCCGTGGCGCAGGGAGAGCCTGCTGACGACGAACAGGCCGAGACGGTCGCTGTCGAAGAGGTCGAGGGCCTCGGACTCCTCCAGCCGTCGGTTGGCCTCGGCCAGGGCGTCCTTGCCCATGCCGAGCCCGCGGTCCTCGATCTCCAGGACGTAGCCGTTGCCGACCGGTTCGCCGCTGACCCGCACCTTGGTGTGGGGCGGGGAGAACTGAGCGGCGTTCTCGACCAGTTCGGCCAGCAGATGCGTGACGTCGGCGACGGCCGCGCCCACGATGGCCGTCTCGGGCAGCTGGCGCACCTCCACCCGCGCGTAGTCCTCGATCTCCGAGACGGCGGCCCGTACGACGCTGGTGAGGGGGACGGGCATGCGCCAGCCGCGCCCGGGGGCCGCGCCGGACAGGATGATCAGGCTCTCCGCGTGCCGGCGCATACGCGTGGTGAGGTGGTCGAGCCGGAAGAGGTCGCCGAGCTCGTTCGGGTCGTCGGCCCGGCGTTCCATGGCGTCGAGCAGGGTGAGCTGGCGGTGGACGAGGATCTGGCTGCGGCGGGCCAGGTTGACGAAGACGCCCGAGATTCCGTCCGCCAGTTCGGCTCGTTCGACGGCGGCGCTCAGCGCGGCGCGGTGCACCGTGCCGAGCGCCTCGCCGACCTGGCCGATCTCGTCCTCGGCCGCGGCGCCCTCGGGGGCTTCTGCGTGGATGTCGATCTGCTCCCCGGTGCGCAGCCGGCGCATGGCGTTCGGCAGTTTGCGCCGGGCGATCTCCAGCGCGCTGTTGCGCAGGCTGATGAGTTCGATGACGAGGACACGGCCGATGCGTACCGAGATGACCAGGGAGATCGCGACGCCGGCCAGTCCGAGGGCGACCGCGGCGCCGGCCCCGGTCAGCATGCCACCGGTCACCGGGTCGACCCGGTCGGCGGCGCGCGCCCGGGCGTCGGTCTCGATCACGCGCATGCCGTCGCGTACCCCAGTGTGGGCCTTGTCCCACCTGGCGGCCGGGACGGCGGAGGCCGCTTTGCCGCCCGGGGGTGCCGCTGCGACCCTCTGTTCCGCCGTGCCCAGCTGCTGGTAGCCGTCGCGTTCGGTGAGTTCGCGCCAGGCGGCGCGCTCGGGCCCCCGCAGATCGGTCGCTGCGGCCTCGGCGAGCGCGGTGCGGGTGGCGGCGGCGCCGGTGAACAGCCGCTGCCGCTCCGCGTCGAGCGAGCCCGCGAGGTGTGCCGAGCCGAGCAGGGCGTCCTCGCGGGCGAGCATCTCTCCGGCCCTCACGAACTCGAGCAGGACGCGCGCGTCGGAGCCGGGTCCCGCGTCCTGCATGCCGCTGAGGGATCCGTGGACGTCGAACGCCGCGGCGACTACGGCGTTGTAACCCTCGTACGCCGTCCGCCAGGTGCTCTTGCGGTCGAGCACGGCCGTGCGCAGCGCTCCCAGTTCCTCCGCCCGGGAGACGAACTCCCCCAGGCGCTCGGCCACCTCACCGGGCACCTCGCCGCCCGCCGCCACGGTGTGGCTGTCGTCGAGCCGCAGCCGGCGTACGGCGTCCTCGGTGCGGCGCGCCTCCGACTCGAGTGCGGCGGCGCGTTCGCCGGAGGGTGCGGCGATCTGCCGCATGGCCGCACGTCGTTCGGCCTGCAGTGCCGATACGGCAGCCCCGACCGGTTCGCGCACCTGCTCCTCGATGCGCTGCAGCTGCCGCAGCCGGGCCACGTCCTGGGCGGTGGTGACCGTGGCGAAGCCCCACAGCGCCAGCAGGGACAGGACGGGCACCATCAGCAGCGAGATGATCTTCGCGCGTACGGTCCGGGGGCGGGGCAGGAACCGCCCCCGGGTGCGTGTCGGCACCTGCACGCTCTCGGCCTGCGGTGCCTGTCCGGTGTGCTCGACCGCGGGCGGTCCGGCGTGCGCGCGTCGTCCGCGGGCCGTCGTCCCCTGGAGCGGTGGGGACGCGGGCGGGGTCTTGGCACCCTGGTTCCTGCGGGGTGTGCGCATGGCCTCCTCGTTCCGGTACAGGTCTGTGACGGCGGCGTCGCCGACTGCGGCACGCCCTAGGCGGGCGTGGTGGTGGGGGACGTGGTGGCGGGGCCGTGGGCCTCGGCAGCGGCGGCCTCGGGGGCGGCCGGCAGGCCCGCCGAGGTGTAGGCGGCGCGTTCGCTCACGGTCGGCGAGAGCGCGACGAACGCCGAGGTCACGAAGAGGTAGGACCCGAGACCAACGGCGAGGGGGAAGATGAACTGCATCGCCGAGGCCCCGGGCAACGGGCCGCCGGCCGGCGTGACCTCGACGCCGACCGCGAGCATTCCCGTGTAGTGCATGCTGCTGACCGCCGCTCCCATGACGAGCGACGCAACGGCGACGGCCACGGGTGCCTTGATGTTGAGCGCCGCCCACAGGGCCGCGGTCGCCGCCACCACCGCGATGACGACGGACAGGGTGACGAGCAGCGGGTCGTAGTGCACGGAGCCGTGCAGTCTCAGAGCTGCCATGCCCATGTAATGCATGCTGGCGACGCCGAGTCCGGTGGCGAGTCCGCCGATCAGCAGGGCCCTGCCCCGGTCACGGCCGAACCCGACCCAGAAGACGCCCGCGCCGACGACGAGCATGGCGACCAGCAGGCTGAGGATGGTCAGCGGCACGTTGTAGCGGATGTCCGTGCCGCGGACGGCGAAGCCGAGCATGGCGACGAAGTGCATCGTCCAGATACCGGTCCCGATGGCGGAGGCCGCGGTGATCAGCCAGTTGCGACGGGAGCGGCCGGTGGTGCCGAGGGCGCGCACGGTGCAGCGCAGCCCGAGGGCAGCGCCGATGACGGCCATCACGTATGACAGCGCGGGTGTCAGCAAGCCGAAAGCGGCGTGGTCCAGGTGTCCCATGGCTCAGGGACGCTAGACCCGAGGGGGACGCACGCCGGGGGCGCGGTTCGAAAGCTGACGGAATATGACAGAGAGATGTGTATGAACGATCGCGCCAAGTTCGAACGTGCGCACCGAACGGTCACGTGACGTACCGACGAGTCATGGCGGATCATGTGCACATGGCCGACGACCACACACACGTCCAGGAGTTCTTCGGCGCCCGGGCCGCCGACTGGGACACGCGCTTCCCCGACGACGGTCCGGCTTACGCGGCAGGCGTCGCGGAGCTCGGACTCGGCCCCGGGGACGCCGTGCTCGACGCGGGCTGCGGCACGGGGCGCGCCTTGCCGTTCCTGAGGTCGGCGGTCGGGCCGGACGGCACGGTCCTCGGCATCGATCTCACGCCCGGGATGCTGGATGCGGCCCGGCGTGCCGGACGGGACACGAGCGGCAGCCTCCTGCTCGCCGATGTGGCCGCGCTGCCCCTGCGGGGCCGTTGTCTGGACGCGGTGTTCGCGGCAGGACTCATCGCCCACCTGCCTCAGCCGCAGGAGAATCTGCGGGAGTTGGCGCGCGTGGTGCGGCCCGGCGGACGGCTGGCGCTGTTCCATCCCATCGGCCGGGCGGCGCTCGCCGCCCGGCAGGGGCGGCAGATCACCGCGGACGACCTGCGCGCCGAGCCCAATCTCCGTGCGCTGCTCGCCGGTTCGGGCTGGCGGATGACGTCCTACACGGACGAGGACGCCCGCTTCCTGGCACTGGCGGTCCGGCAGGGCGAGGAGACGGAGCCCGGCGCGGCCGCCGTGGCGCCAGGGCACTGATGCCGGACAGATGCCGCCACCGGTTCTCGCCGCTGCCGGCGATCTGCACTCGCGCGGCCGACCCGACTCCGCGTGAGGATGGAAGACTTCAACCGAAGCGGCGTCCGCCGCTCCCTGGGAAGGTGGTCCGTGTGTTCGGCCGAATCCGCTCGTTCTTCGCTGCCCGCGCTGCCCTCCGGGCCGCCCGGCTGGCGCCGCCCGCGGTCCCGCGCCCCCGCCCGCCGCAGCACAACATCTTCGAGGCAGCCGCGGTCTATGTGACGGCGTGCACCGAGGACGACCAGGACCGGATCGACGAAGCGACGCGCTGGGTGTCCCCCGAGGCGCTCATGTTCGGAGTGAACGAGCTGGCCTGCCGGGCCGTGATCGCCCTCGCCCGCGAGCGGGACGAGCCGGTGCACAGGGTGGCTCACAGCCTCCTCGGGCTGCCGAGCCAGGATGCGGGCTCATCACATTAGCTTCACCGCCCCTCGACGTGCGGCTCGGCCAGTGGTTATGGTGCGCCGACGAACGATCGGACGGGGAGGTGCCGTGGCCGGGGCGGAGGAAGCCGTCGACGACGACGCGCTGTTTGTGCTGACCGCGGTGCTGCTGACACCCGCGCAGTTCCCGAGTGTGCTCGGCGACGACTATCCAGCCGCGTGCGAGGCGCTGGACCTCGAGCCGTACGCCGAGGGATACGGACTGGTCCTCGGCCAGGACTCCGCGGGCGCCCGCTGGACGGTGGTGATCGACGACGTGTCGCTCGTCGCGGTCGCCATCGCCTCCTGGGACTGCGGCATGGAGTACGACCTGTCGCCCGACGAGCGCTCGGTCGTGTGCGCGCTGCCGGGCTGGCCGCTCGCGGTCGCGGTCGCGGCTCCTGGTGTGCCCGACCCGCACGACCCGGAGCCCGAGGCGGGTGACCGGACGCCGCTCGCCCCGCCGGACACGGACGCCTGGGGGCCGGCCCAGCGCCGGCTCGGGGCGGACGAAGTCGCTCTCCAGTGGGCCACGTGGCGGGACCAGATCGATGACGCCCAGGTGCTGCCCTCACCGGACACGCCGGAGGCGGAACTCAAGCAGCCCAACGCCGGCGTGCTCCGCGCGCTGGAGCAGGCGCGCGCGTACGTGGAGGCGGCCCCGCCGCCCGGTCGTGTCCGCTCCTCCTTCGCCCCGGGCGGGGCACGGACGCTGCGCGCCGACGGGCCAGGCTGGTCGATGGTGGCCAGGACCGACGACATCGCGTTCGTGCTCCTCGACGAGGAGCCCTGCGAGGTACTGCCGGTCGGGCGAGGGCCCGAGCTGCCGGGGCTGCTGGAGGCGCTGGACAAGATGGCCGTGCGCCCGTCCTGAGCCCGCGGCTCTGCCGTGAAGCGGGCGGCGATGCGCACAGGCGCATGCTGCTCCGGCGTCGGCCTGCCGACGCGGACCCGGTCGCGGCTACGGCCTCCCCGACAAGCCCGCCCCGCCGTGTGAACCGCGCGGAGAGATCGTGCGGACCGTCGGGACCACCGGCGCACCGCTCGCAACCCATGCGCACCGCGCGACGGCCTTGGCGCACCGCCCGCGGACCGTATGCGGTCGCCAGGTCCGCGGGCGGGGTCCTGGTCACTGTCTCGCGCGGCACCGGAAGTCCGCTGCACATCCGCTTCAGACACGCTCGAGCGCGCGGTGCGGCCTTTCGGGCAGCTCGACCGTGATCGGGTCACCAGGCCTGACCACGCCTCCCGCCCTGACGACGCCCATGATTCCGGCCTTGTACACGACGGCGCCGTTCTCGTCGCGTCCGACGACCCGCTTGAGCAGGCCTTTGCGGAAGGCATCGATCTGCGCACACGGATTTCGCAGGCCGGTGACCTCGACGACAGCTTCGGATCCCAGCCGCAGCAGGGTCCCGGTGGGCAGGGCGAGCAGGTCGATCCCGACGGTGGTGACGTTCTCCCCCAGGCTGCCGGGCGAGACCTCGTGCCCGGCCGCGCCCAGCTCGTCGAACAGCTCCTGGTGGATGAGATGGACCTGCCGGAGATTGGGCTGCGTGGGGTCCTGTGCGACACGCGAGCGGTGTCTGACCGTCACCCCGGCGTGGACGTCGCCCTCCACGCCGAGTCCCGCGAGCAATGTGATGCTCTCGCGCGTCGGCTTGGTGAACGCGTACTCCCTGTTGCTGCTGACCGCGGTGACCGCTGCACCCATCGCCCCGGGCTCCCCTCCGTGCCGGTGATCACGGGCGACCTTGCCCCCGCTGCCCCGGCACGGTTCGAAAGGTTGGATCAGCGCCCTATCTCCTTGCGGGAGACCCGGCGCAGCCTGCGGCGCTGGCTCGGGTCCAGCATGAAGTAAGCGGCTGTCGGCACGCCGAGAACCACCAGCAGCGACCACCAGAAACCGATCAGCGGCCACAGGAGCAGACCGACGGCCACTCCCCCGATCACGATCTTTGTACGTGTCGACATTTCCGACGCCTCCTTCGCGGCCGTGGCCGCTCCTGCTGTGAGAACGCGCACGCCCGCCCGACGGTTCCAGTAGCGGCATACGGCCGCTCGGAGCGGATCAAGCGTACGTACCGGCGGCACTCGGCGGCCATGGCGCCACCACCCGGAACGGACCGGGGGCAGGCCGGTGACCGGGGGCGGCGTCACCACAGTCCACGGGCAACCGCTCCCGCGTGATCCACATCACCGGAGCCGTTCCCGGCGCGAAGGGCGTTCGGTGGGGTACCCTCGGCGACTCGGACCGCAGTAGTCAAATTTGAGGAATGCGCATCGCTGTGCACCGGCTCTCCACGGCAACACCCTGCCCGCTCACCGGGTCCCCCCTCGCCGAACTGATCCACTGCTCCGCCGTCTTCGTGCCCGGCGACCCCGCCCGCACCGGCCGCGTCGCCTTCTGGCACCCCGACGGCGGCGAACTCCCGTCCGGCCCCGGCTCCGTCGAGCCGCTCACCGTGGTCACGAGCGACCTGCGGACCGCAGCCGTACCGGCGATCCACCTGTCCGTACGTCACGCGCTGCCCGTCCTGACCAGGGCACGCACGGCACACGCCGCCTCGACGTCCGCGGCCTTCTGGGGCGCGGCCGCCCTGCTCGCCCTCCACCTCACCGCGCGCGGACTTCTGTTGCCGGGGCTGAGCACCTCGGACACGGACGTCTGGCGCGCCGGCCCGCTCACGCCCGAGGACCTGGAGCGGGTGCGTACGCTCGCGGCGTCGATGCCGCCCGCCGCGCACTGCACCCCGCTGGACGCGACGGCCGACCCGCTCCTGCTGCCCGAACCCGAGCGTTTGCTGCGGCAGTTCCTCGACGCGGTCGCGGACACCCTGCCGCGCACTCCGGCGGCCCCGCAGGCCGCGGGCGGCCCGGCCTTCGCGGCGCACGAGCCGCAACGGCTCCCCGGCCGGCGCGCCTGGGCGGCGGACGTCGCCGCCGGACATGACGCGGGCGTACGGCTGTCGCTGCGCATCGAGGTGCCGGGCCTCGAGCAGACAGCGGACGCGACCAGCGCCGGGCCCACATTCCGTGCGGTGCTGCAGATGCACAGCGTCGCCGATGCGGCGCTCGTCGCCGACGCCGCGGACGTCTGGGCGGCGAGCGGTCCCTCGGCCGCGGCGTTCGGGCCGCGCGCCCGCCTGGACGCGCTGCTCGCACTGCGCCGCGCGGCGCGCGCCTGGCAGCCGCTCGCGCCACTGCTGCACGCCGCGGTACCCGATGCGATCGGACTCGCCGACGAGGAGATCACCGAGCTTCTGGGCGACGCGACCCGCGCGCTCGCGGCCGCCGGCGTCCAGGTGCACTGGCCCAGGCAACTGGCCCGCAAGCTCACCGCGCGTGCCGTCATCGGTCCGCCGGAGGAGGGAGCACAGCCGCCGGACGACGGCTCGTCCGGGCTGCCGTCGTTCCTGTCGGCGGACGCGCTGCTCGCCTTCAACTGGCGTTTCGCGCTGGGCGGCACGGAGCTGACCCGGGCGGAACTGGACCGGCTCGCCGAGGCCGGCCGGCCTCTGGTGCGCCTGCGCGACGAATGGGTGCTCATCTCCCCGGACGAGGCACGGCGCGCCCGCGACAGCCAGGACCGCAAGGTCTCCCCCATCGACGCGCTCGGTGCAGTGCTGACCGGCTCCACGGAAGTCGAGGGGCGCCGCGTGGAGGTGGCGGCTTCGGGTCCGCTGGAGGGGCTGCGAACACGGCTCGCCGACCGGGAGGGCGGCGCCCCGGAGATCGGTCAGCCCGCGGCGCTCGCCGCAACGCTGCGGGACTATCAGCTGCGCGGCCTGGGCTGGCTGAACCGCATGACCTCGCTCGGTCTCGGTGCCTGCCTCGCCGACGACATGGGCCTCGGGAAGACGATCACCCTGATCGCGCTGCATCTGCACCGGCAGACGGTCGAGTCCGCCGCGGGCCCCACCCTGGTCGTGTGCCCGACGTCGCTGATGGGCAACTGGCAGCGCGAGATCGAGCGGTTCGCGCCCGGCGCCTCCGTACGCCGCTTCCACGGCGGCGCACGCAGTCTCGATGCGCTCGGCCAAGGCGAGTTCGTGCTCACCACCTACGGAACGATGAGACTGGACGCGGCCCGGCTCGGCGAGGTCGCCTGGGGCATGGTGGTCGCCGACGAGGCCCAGCACGTCAAGAACCCCTACTCCGAGACGGCCAGGCAGCTGCGCTCGATCGGGACGAAGGCCCGTGTCGCACTCAGCGGCACCCCCGTGGAGAACAATCTCTCCGAACTGTGGGCCATCCTCGACTGGACCACCCCGGGGCTGCTCGGCCGGCTCGGCCCCTTCCGCACCCGCTACGCCCGGGCGGTGGAGGGCGGCGACCCGGCGGCCGCACAGCGACTGGCGGCGCTGGTACGGCCGTTCCTGCTGCGCAGGCGCAAGTCCGACCCGGGCATCGCACCCGAACTGCCGCCCAAGACCGAGACCGACCGGGCGGTGTCGCTGACGCGCGAGCAGACCGTGCTGTACGAGGCGGTCGTGCGCGAGACCCTCGCCGCCATCAGCGAGGCGGGCGGCATGGAGCGGCGCGGCCTCGTGGTCAAGCTGCTCACCGCGCTGAAGCAGATCTGCAACCATCCGGCGCAGTACGTAAAGGAGCACAGCCCCGGGGCGGAAGGGCCGCGGATCGCGGGCCGTTCGGGGAAGCTGGAGCTGCTCGACGAGCTGCTGGACACGATTCTCGCCGAGGACGCCGGCGTTCTCGTGTTCACCCAGTACGTGCAGATGGCCCGGCTCCTCGAGCAGCATCTGGCGGCGCGTGGGATCCGTACGCAGTTCCTGCACGGCGGGACCCCTGTCGCCGAACGGGAGGCGATGGTTGGGCGCTTCCAGAACGGTGAAGTGCCGGTGTTCCTTCTGTCGTTGAAGGCGGCGGGCACCGGGCTGAATCTCACCAGGGCCGAGCATGTCGTGCACTACGACCGCTGGTGGAACCCGGCCGTCGAGGCGCAGGCGACCGACCGGGCCCACCGCATCGGCCAGGACCGGCCGGTGCAGGTGCACAGGCTGATCACCGAGGGAACGATCGAGGACCGGATCGCACAGATGCTGGCGCGCAAGAAGGAGTTGGCAGACGCGGTCCTCGGCACCGGTGAGGCCGCGCTGACGGAACTGACGGACGCGGAGCTGGCCGAGCTGGTGGAACTGCGAGGGACTGATCGATGAGCGAGCCGGAACGGACATTCGCCGCTTTGCCTCCCGCGAGCGGGAGGGGCTTCGCACGGACGTGGTGGGGGCGCAACTGGCTGCAGGCGCTGGAGGACACGGCCCTCGACAGCGAGCAGCTGAAGCAGGGCCGCAGGCGTGCGCGCGAGGGTGCGGTCGGCGCGGTGTCGGTGCGTCCCGGGCGGATCACCGCGGTCGTACGGGACCGGGACGGCACCGCGCACCGCAGCGATGTGCTGCTGCAGGAACTGACCGAAGAGCAGTGGGACCGCCTCCTCGACATGGCGGTGGACCGCGCAGGTCACATCGCGGCGCTCCTCGACCACGAGATGCCACCCCATCTGGTGGAGGACGCGGCAGCCGCCGGGGTCGAACTGCTCCCGGGCATCGGCGATCTGGAGCCGGAGTGCAGCTGTGAGGCATGGGACCACTGCCCGCACACGGCCGCGCTGGCCTACCAGATGGCACGGCTGCTGGACGAGGATCCGTTCGTGCTGCTGCTGATGCGGGGGCGCGGAGAGCGCCGCCTCCTCGACGAGCTGCAGGTGCGGAGCGGGACGCGGGCGCATGTGCCCGGACAGGACCACGGCGAGGAGCCCGGAACGGCGGGCGTACGGGCGGACGAGGCGTTCGCCGCCTGTGGCATCCTGCCTCCGCTGCCCGCTCTGCCTCCACTGCCGCCCGAGCCGGGACCGGGACCGGCGCTGGACACCGAGACAGCGCCGGAGCCGCCTCTCGACCCCGCGGCGCTGGAGTTCCTGGCCGCGGATGCGGCGTCGCGTGCCCACCGGATGCTGGCACAGGCGCTGACACCCGGCGGTCAGGAGCCGTCGGCGGAAGCGGAACTGACGCAGGATCAGGATGCTGTACGGATGGCGGCGCAGCTGCCGGGCCCGGTGATCACGTCCCGGCTGGCAGCGGCCACCGCACGGCAGCCGGCGCAACTGGCCCTTGCGGTAAGGGCATGGGGGTACGGCGCCGCGGCAGGGCTCGCGGTCCTCGAGGAGGAGTGGACGCCCGATGCCGAGCTGCTCGCGCGGGCGACGACGGCGCTCGACGAGGCATGGGACGCCGCCGACCGGCCACAGCTGCGTTCGGCGGGACCGGCCCGCTGGACGGTGGCCGGTGCCCAGGCGCAACTCCGGCTGAGCGCGGACGGCCGCTGGTGGCCGTACCGCAAGGAGCGCGGCGTGTGGGCGCCGGCGGGCCCGCCTGCCGCCGACCCGGCGACGGCCCTGGCGGGCGCGACGGGCGACGCAGGCTGAGCCGGTCCTCCAGGCCCCCGGGGGCCCACCGCATGGGGGCCTCCAGGTCGTCGCGCTCGACCCCAAGGACGAGCGCGATTCCGGCCGCCGGGAGTCCGCCGACAGGATCGGGCGGACTCCCGGCAGCGCCGCGGGCAGGGCACACAACTCGAGCCCGCCTGCCTCGGCTTGGGAGCGTGCACGCCCGCATGACGGCCTCGCTTCGTATCGCGTTCACCGAGCCGTCGTGCCGCGTTCGGGGTGGACGATCAATCTGGCGCTGTCGTCCGTACCGTCGGCCAGGAGGCCCCATGTCCCCGCACGCGCGCACGCAGCGCACCGTCGTCCGACGCTCTCTCGCGGTGGGCCTGCCGCTCGCGCTCGTGTCGGCGATCGCCGTCGCCGGGACCGCCACGGGCACGACACAGCACGGCGGACGTGATGCCGGCCCGCGGGTGACCGGCAGCGCCGTTCTCGGCGAGATTCCGCTCGCGCAGTTCAGCAACCGGCTGCTTCCCGGCACGGTCGGCGACGACCGCGGGGTGGACCTCGGCGGTCTCGGCAGCGACATCTACCCGGCGGGCCGCAAGGGCGAGTTCTGGACGGTGACCGACCGCGGCCCGAACGGGCAGATCAAGGTCGACGGCAAGAAGCGCCGCACCTTCCCGGTGCCCGGTTTCGACCCGGCGATCGTCAAGGTGCGGGTCAGCGGCGACACGGTGCGCGTGCTCCGTGCCATCCCCGTCACGACCGCCGAGGGCACCGCCGTCACGGGTCTGCCGAACCAGGCGAAGCGCGACGAGGCGCCGTACACGTACAACGCGCGGACGCCGTTGTCGTACGACCCGAACGGCCTGGACACCGAGGGCATCGTGCGGGCGCAGGACGGCAGCTTCTGGCTCGCCGACGAGTACGGCCCCTCCCTGGTCCATGTTTCCCCGCGAGGCCGCGTCCTGGCCCGGTACGTCCCCAAGGGTCTCGGACTGGAGGGCGCCGACTACCCGGTCGTGGAGGCGCTGCCCGGCATCCTGCTGCAGCGCAAGATCAATCGCGGCTTCGAGGGGCTCGCCCTGCTGCCCAACGGTGATCTGGTGCTTGCCGTGCAGAGTCCGCTGTCCCTGCCGGACCAGGACGCCGGCGAGGGCTCCCGCAACGCCCGCCTGCTGCGCTTCTCGCCCAAAAAGCGTGCCGTGACGGCGGAGTACGCCTACCGCTTCGACCCGGTGGGCGTCGTCGACCCGGGTGAGGACGACACCTCGGAGCTCAAGATCTCCTCGCTCGTGGCGATCGGCGGCAACAGTCTGCTGGTGCAGGAACGCACCGATCGCACCTCGCGGCTGCACCGGGTGGCGCTGCCGGGGGGCGCGGGCATCCTGGGCGGCGTGTGGGACGACCCGACGACCTCCCCCTCGTACGAGCAGTTGGAGGACCCTGCGGCGGCGGACGTACCGGTGCTTGGCAAAGAGCTCGTGATCGACCTCGGCACGGTGGCAGGTGTGCCGGGCAAGGTCGAGGGGGTCGCGCTGGTGGGGCGGCGCACCCTCGCGGTCGTCAACGACAACGACTTCGGGATGACGGACGGCCCCGAGGCGTTCGACGCCGAGGGACGTCTGGTGGACAGCGGTGTGGAGACGTCGGTGACCTTCGTTCGGCTGTCCAGGCCGCTGCTCGGTTGACCCGCTTCCGGTGACGGGCGGCAGGTGACGCGGCCTCAATCCGGCAGGGAGCAACGGTGGTCGGCGGATCGGGGCGTCTGACGCGCGCCGGCCGGGAGGCGGTGCCGTGGGGACACGTGCGGTGCCGGGTTCCACCGGAAAGGGTCCCCGGCGCGGCATCCTCGTCCTGGACCGCACGACCCTGCCCCCCACCAGGAGATCCCCATGGACCGTCGAAGTCTGCTCCGGCGCGCCGCTGCGACAGCCGCGGGCGGCGTACTGCTGCCCGCGGGTGGTGCCCGGGCCGCCGCACCGGCCGCCGTCCGGGCCGGTACCGACCATCCGTCCGCCCAATGGCGCCCCGCCGCCGCGTCCAACTACACCGCCTCCAACAGGCCTTCCGCCCATCCGGTGCGGTACGTGGTCATCCATGTGACCCAGGAGACCTACGCCAACACCCTGGCGGTCTTCCAGAACCCGGCGAAGAAGGTGTCCGCGCACTACGTGGTGCGCTCGTCGGACGGTCAGGTCGCCCAGTGCGTACGGGAGCGCCACATCGCCTGGCACGCGGGCAACTGGACGTACAACACCCAGAGCATCGGCATCGAGCACGAGGGCTGGGTGAACAGGCAGGCGTCCTTCACCCATGCGCTGTACGAGCGGTCGGCGGCCCTGACCGCGACCGTCTGCGACCGCTACGGCATCCCGAAGGACCGGGCCCACATCATCGGCCACAACGAGGTGCCCGGCGCCACCCACCGCGACCCGGGCCCCTACTGGGACTGGTCGCGCTATATCCGTCTCGTCAATTTCGCCTGACGCACGGGCGCTTGTCGGTCCCCGCAGCCTGGTTCACGATGGGCCGCGGGAGGCCGAGTTGAGCGATACATGGGTGGCCCTTGAGCCCGGCACGGATCCGGCGGAGCGCATCGCCGCCCTGCGCCGGGCGCACAACGCGTATCTGACGGCGGGACGGGTCGAGCAGCCCGTGCGTCCCGTCGTCGCCGACTCCTGGCGGCGCTCGGCCCGGGCGCGGGTCAGTCCGGAGGGTGTGGCGGGTGTCGAGCTGGCCGGTGAGGATCTGGGCGCCTACCGCGAGAGCCATCCGCTGGCGCGGGTGATGCCACTGGTGAGGGAGCTGACGGGCGCCTACGCCATGGACGGGGAGCATCTGGTCGCCGTGTGCGACGCGTACGGCCGGCTGCTGTGGGTCGAGGGTCCGCCGGCGACCCGCCGCAAGGCGGGCCGGATGAACTTCGTGCCCGGTGCGCGCTGGGCCGAGGCGGTCGCCGGGACGAACGCGCCAGGGACGGCGATCACCGTGGACCGGCCGGTGCAGGTGTTCGCCGCCGAGCACTTCCGCCGCCCTGTGCAGTCATGGACATGCGCCGCGGCTCCGATCCACGACCCGGGAACAGGGCGGGTGCTCGGCGCGGTCGACATCACCGGCGGGGACCGGCTGGCCCATCCGCACAGCCTGGCGTTCGTCGGGGCGGTGGCCCGGGCCGCCGAGTCGCAGCTGGCGCTGCTCGCACCGCCTGTCGCGGCCGGCTCCGTCCGACTGAGCGCGCTGGGCCGGGACGAGGCGCTGCTGACGGCCGGGGGACGGACGCTTCGGCTGAGCCGACGCCACAGCGAGATCCTCGCGGTACTGGCGGCCCGCCCCGAGGGCTTCGGCGGCGACGAACTGCTGGTGGCGCTGTACGAGGACGAGTCGGTCAGCTCGGTCACGCTGCGCGCGGAGCTGTCGCGGCTGCGGCATCTGCTCGGCCCGGAGCTGCTGCTCTCACGCCCGTACCGTCTCGCCGTGCCCGTCGAGGCGGATTTCCGGACGGTGGCCCGGCAGCTGGCGTCGGGCGCGGTGACCGGTGCGCTCGGCGCGTATCCGGGCCCGCTGCTGCCCGCTTCGCAGGCGCCCGCGGTCGCGCGTACCCGCGAGCGGCTGGCCAATCAGCTGCGTACGGCGCTGATCGCGCGCGGCGACCCGGGGCTGCTCGCGGACTGGGCGTACAGCCCGTGGGGCGAGGACGATCTCGCCGTGTGGCAGGCGCTGGCCTGCGCGCTGCCTGTGGAGCAGCGTCCCGCGGCACAGGCCCGCGCGCAGGAGCTGGACCGGCTGCAGGGCTGCTGACGGCCCTCCGGAGTGGCCCGCACACCCGTACCGAACAATGGTGCGACCACTCCTGGTACCGATTGCCCGCTCCCGCACTGCGGACCCGGTCCGCTCTCCGTAGGGTCATTGGGTGGAGCACCCAGGCGGTGCCCGGCCGTCCGACCCCGGAGGTGCGCGATGCCGGAGCTGTTCATCGGTGGCGAGTGGACCACCGCCGTCGACGGGCAGGTGCGCGAGATCCGCTGCCCCGCAGACGGCACGCTCGTGGCCGTGGTCGACGAGGCGGGCCCGAAGGACGCGGCTGCGGCGGCCGCCGCCGCGCGCGACGCCTTCGACAGCGGTCCGTGGCCGCACACACCGGCCGCCGAACGCGGCCGGCTGCTGCTCCGCGTCGCCGATCTGCTGGAGCGCGACAAGGACGCACTCGCCCGCGCCGAATCCCTGGACACCGGGAAGCGGCTCGTGGAGAGCGAGTACGACATGGACGACATCGCCGCCTGCTTCCGCTACTTCGGACACCTGACGGCGGCAGGCGGCACCGACAGGATCGTGGACACCGGGAACCCGCGGACGGACAGCCGGGTGGTGCACGAACCGGTCGGGGTGTGCGCCCTGATCACCCCGTGGAACTATCCGCTGCTGCAGACCGCGTGGAAGGTCGCCCCCGCGCTCGGCGCGGGCAACACCTTCGTCCTCAAACCGAGCGAACTGACGCCGCACACCGCCGTCATGCTGATGCGGCTGCTGACCGAGGCAGGACTGCCCGCCGGGGTGGCCAATCTCGTCCTCGGGGCGGGGCCGGCCGTCGGCGCGCCGCTCACCGAGGACCCCAGGGTCGATCTGGTGTCCTTCACAGGCGGTCTGGTGACCGGGAGGCGCATCATGGCCGCCGCCGCGCCCACGGTGAAGAAGGTCGCCCTGGAGCTCGGCGGCAAGAACCCGAACGTCGTGTTCGCCGACGCGGACTTCGAGGCCGCCGTCGACCACGCCCTGATGGCGGTGTTCCTCCACTCGGGCCAGGTCTGTTCCGCCGGGGCACGGCTGCTGGTGCAGCACACCCTGCACGACCGGTTCGTCGACGAGCTGGTCCGGCGGGCCCGGGCGATCCGGGTGGGCGGCCCGTTCGATCCGGAGGCCCGCACAGGTCCGCTGATCTCGGCCGCGCACCGGGACAAGGTCGCGGCGTACGTGGCTGCAGGGCTGGCCGAGGGTGCGGTGCTGCGCTGCGGCGGCAACCCACCGCCGGATCCGGCGCTGGCCGACGGTTACTACTATCTGCCGACCGTGCTGGACGAGTGCACACCGGGCATGTCGGTGGTGCGCGACGAGTCGTTCGGCCCGGTGCTCACCGTCGAGCGCTTCCGTGACGAGGAGGAGGCGGTCGCGGTCGCCAACGACACGATGTACGGGCTGGCCGGCGCGGTCTGGTCGCAGGACGTCGGCCGGGCCCAGCGGGTCGCGTCCCGGCTGCGGGCCGGCACGGTGTGGATCAACGACTTCCATCCGTATGTGCCGCAGGCGGAGTGGGGCGGGATGAAACAGTCCGGCTTCGGCCGCGAGCTCGGCCCGGCAGGCCTGGCCGAGTACCAGGAAGCCAAGCACATCTGGCGGAATCTGGACCCGCGGCCGCAGAGGTGGTTCGAATGACGACGGACAAGGCCGCCGCGGCGCCGGGGGCCGGCGGAGGCGAACACGACGACGATTCGCTCACCGAACTGGGCTACCGCCCCGAACTGAAACGCACGCTCGGCAACTTCCACACCTTCGCCGCCGGGATCAGCTACATCTCGATCCTGACGGGCACCTTCCAGCTGTTCTACTTCGGCATGGCCTTCGGCGGCCCCGCCTACTGGTGGTCCTGGCCGATGGTGTTCGCCGGCCAGCTGATGGTGGCGCTGTGCTTCTGCGAGCTGGCGGCCCGCTATCCGGTGGCCGGATCGGTCTACAACTGGTCGAAGAAGATGGGCGGCCCGCATGTGGGCTGGCTCGGCGGCTGGATGATGATGACGGCCACCATGGTCACGCTGTCGGCCGTGGCGCTCGCGTACCAGATCACGCTGCCGCGGATCGACGCCGGGTTCCAGTTCGTGGGCGACGGGAGCGGTGAGAACGACGCGGCGGCCAACGCCGTCCTGCTGGGCTCGGCGCTCATCCTGTTCTCGACGCTGGTCAACGCATTCGGGGTCAAGCTCATGGCCCGGATCAACTCCGCCGGGGTGTTCATCGAGCTGATCGCCGCCGTCGCCCTGATCATCTTCCTGGCCGCGCACATCACCCGCGGGCCCAGCAGCGTGCTCTTCGACACCGCCGGCAAGGGCGCCGGCGAGCCCCTCGGCTACCTGGGCGCCTTCCTCACCGCCTCGCTCGCCTCCGCCTATGTGATGTACGGCTTCGACACGGCCTCGTCGCTCGGGGAGGAGTCGCACAACCCCAGCCGCAACGCGCCCCGCGCGATCCTGCGGGCGCTGATCGCCTCGTTCGTCATCGGCGGTTTCATCCTGCTGTTCGCTCTGCTGGCCGTACCGGACCTGCAGTCGGACGAGCTGGCCACAGAAGGCCTGCAGTATGTGGTGCTGGCGACCCTCGGAGCGACCATCGGCGAGATCTTCCTGTGGTGCGTGGTCGTCGCGATCACCGTCTGCGTCCTCGCGGTGCATGCCGCCGGCATCCGGCTCATGTTCGCGATGGCCAGGGACAACAACCTCCCGGCGGGTTCGGTGCTCGCCCGGGTCAGCCCCCGCTTCCGGACCCCGGTGGTTCCCGCGGTCGTCATCGGCGTGGTGGGGGTGGTCATCCTGGTCATCAACATCAACCAGCCGCAGATCTTCTCGGTGATCACCAGCATCGCCATCATCATGATCTATCTGGCGTATCTGCTGGTCACGCTGCCGATGCTGATCCAGCGCCTGCGCGGCCGCTGGCATCCGAAGGAGGGCCGGTTCTCGCTCGGCCGGCTGGGACTTCCGATCAACATCCTGGCCGTGCTGTGGGGTGCGGCGATGTCCCTCAACCTCGCCTGGCCGCGCGCCGAGGTCTACAACGCCACCGGGGACCAGCACTGGTATCTGCGCTGGGGCGCGTTCCTGTTCATCGGCATCGTCGCGGTCGGCGGCTTCGCCTACTACTGGTTCGTGCAGCGTCACAGGACAGGGGTGCTGGCCGAGCATGCCACGCGTACGGCCGCCGAACCCACGTCACCTTCCTGATGACCTCCCTCGACCCCCTGGTCCCTCGATCCTGGAGACGCCATGGCCTCTCAAGCCCTGCCGCCCGAATTCGACTATGTCGTGGTCGGCGGCGGCACCGCCGGTGCGGTCGTCGCCGCACGGCTGTCGGAGGACCCCGAGGTCAGTGTCTGTGTGCTGGAGGCGGGCCCCTCCGACGTCGGTGACGAGAGCATTCTGCGGCTGAACCGGTGGATGGAGCTGCTGGAATCCGGCTACGACTGGGACTACCCGGTGGAGCCGCAGGAGAACGGCAACAGCTTCTTGCGGCACGCCCGGGCCAAGGTGCTCGGCGGCTGCTCCTCGCACAACTCCTGCATCGCCTTCTGGGCGCCGGCCGAGGATCTGGACGAGTGGGCGGCGATGGGCTGCACCGGCTGGAGCGCGGCGGACTGCTTCCCGCTGTACCAGCGGCTGGAGACCAACGACGCGCCCGGTGACCACCACGGCCGCTCCGGGCCGGTGACGATTCGCACCGTGCCGCCCGACGACCCCTGCGGAACGGCGCTGCTGGCCGCCTGCGCGGCGACGGGCATCCCGACCAGACCGTTCAACACGGGACGTACGGTCGTGCGCGGCGCGAACTGGTTCCAGATCAACGCCCGTTTGGACGGCACCCGTTCCTCCGCCTCGGTCTCCTACCTGCATCCCGTTCTCGGCAAGCGGCCGAACCTCGATGTGCGGACGGGGCTGCAGGCCGAGCGGCTGCTGTTCGACGAAGGCCCGCGCTGCTCGGGTGTGGAGTATCTGCAGCCCGACACGGTCCATTCCGCAGTGGTACGGGCCCGTCGCGAGGTGATCGTGTGCTGCGGGGCCATCGACTCGCCGAAACTTCTGATGCTCTCGGGCATCGGGCCCGCCCGGCATCTGCGGGAGAGCGGGGTGGAGGTCCGGGTCGACTCCCCCGGGGTCGGATCCCATCTCCAGGACCATCCCGAGGGAGTGATCATGTGGGCGGCGAAGCAGCCCATGGTCACCACCTCCACCCAGTGGTGGGAGATCGGTGTCTTCGCCGACACCGAACCGGGCCTGGACCGGCCGGATCTGATGCTGCACTACGGCTCGGTGCCCTTCGACATGAACACCTACCGGCGCGGCTACCCGACCACGGACAACGCGTTCTGCCTCACCCCCAACGTCACCCGGGCGCGCTCGGAGGGGACCGTGCGGCTGCGCAGCCGGGACTTCCGGGACAAGCCGAAGGTCGACCCGCGGTACTTCACGCACGAGCACGACATCCGGGTGATGATCTACGGGCTGCGCCTGGCGCGCGAGATCGCGTCCCAGGCCCCGCTCGCGCCGTGGGCCGGCGCCGAACTCGCGCCCGGCCCGGACACCACGACCGACGAGGAGCTGTTCTCGTACATCCGCGACACCCACAACACCGTGTACCACCCGGCTTGCACGGTCAGGATGGGTGCGGCCCATGACCGTTCCTCCCCGCTCGACCCGCAGCTGCGGGTGAAGGGCGTCAGCGGGCTGCGGGTGGCGGACGCGTCCGTGATGCCGTTCCTGCCCGCGGTCAATCCGTGCATCACCACGATGATGATCGGCGAGAAGTGCGCGGATCTGATCAAGGCGGGCTGACGGGGGCGGGTGGCCGAGCGCACCCGACCGCAACCTGGTTGCAACGTTGTGACTCCTAGCCTCGCGGCGCGTGCCGTCCAACGTCGGACGGCACCCTCACCGGGAGGTTGGACATGACCCGTTACGCAGCGCCCGGTACGGACGGCGCGATCGTCTCGTACGAGTCCCGCTACGACCACTGGATCGGCGGCGCCTACGTCCCGCCCGCCCGCGGGCAGTACTTCGAGAACCCGAGTCCGGTCAACGGCAGGCCCTTCACCGAGGTGGCCCGTGGCACGGCCGAGGACGTGGAGCGGGCGCTGGATGCGGCGCATGCCGCCGCACCGGCGTGGGGACGGACCTCCCCCGTCGAACGTGCCGCCGTCCTGCTCAGGATCGCGGACCGGATGGAGGCGAACCTCGAACGGCTCGCGGTGGCCGAGAGCTGGGAGAACGGCAAGCCGGTGCGTGAGACTCTGGCCGCCGACATTCCGCTCGCCATCGACCACTTCCGCTACTTCGCCAGCGCCGTGCGCACCCAGGAGGGTTCGCTCAGCGAACTCGACGACGACACGATCGCCTACCACTTCCATGAGCCGCTGGGTGTGGTCGGGCAGATCATTCCGTGGAACTTCCCCATCCTGATGGCGACCTGGAAGCTGGCTCCGGCGCTGGCGGCGGGCAATGCGGTGGTGCTCAAGCCGGCCGAGCAGACCCCTGTGTCCATCCACCTGTTGATGAGCATGGTCGCCGATCTGCTGCCGCCGGGCGTGGTGAACATCGTCAACGGCTTCGGCGAGGAGGCGGGCAAGCCGCTCGCGTCCAGCAACCGGGTCGCGAAGATCGCGTTCACGGGAGAGACCGCGACAGGGCGGCTGATCATGCAGTACGCCTCCGAGAACCTCAAGCCGGTCACGCTGGAGCTCGGCGGAAAGTCGCCGAACATCTTCTTCGACGACATCTGGGCGGTCGATGACGAACTGCGCGACAAGGCACTGGAGGGCTTCACGATGTTCGCCCTCAACCAGGGTGAGGTGTGCACCTGTCCGTCGCGGGCGCTGATCGGGAGCGGGCACTACGGCGAGTTCCTCGAGGCCGGCATCGCCCGCACGGAGCTGATCGTGCCCGGCAATCCGCTGGACACCGAGACGATGATCGGCGCGCAGGCGTCCAACGAGCAGCTCCAGAAGATCCTTTCGTATCTGGACATTGGCCAGCAGGAGGGTGCGAAGGTACTGAGCGGGGGTCAGCGCATCGAGCACGGCGGCGAGTTGGCGGGCGGCTACTACGTGCAGCCGACGATCTTCGAGGGCGACAACCGTATGCGGGTCTTCCAGGAGGAGATCTTCGGCCCGGTCGTCGCCGTCACGTCCTTCTCCGACTTCGAGGACGCGATCTCCGCGGCGAACGACACGCTGTACGGGCTCGGCGCGGGTGTCTGGACCCGCGACATCAACACCGCGTACCGCGCGGGCCGGGCCATCCAGGCGGGCCGCGTGTGGACGAACTGCTACCACGCGTACCCGGCGCATGCCGCCTTCGGCGGCTACAAGCAGTCGGGTATCGGCCGCGAGACGCACCGGATGATGCTGGACCACTACCAGCAGACGAAGAACCTGCTGGTGTCGTACTCGCCGAAGAAGCTCGGCTTCTTCTAGGGCCAATAAGAGGGCGCCTGAACTGGGCTGCTTCCCGTGGCGCCCTCTGCGCTATCCGATTACAAAGCAGCCCGGATTGCGTCGACTATCCCAACTCCTCCCACCGGTCTCCCACTCCTGACCAGCAGTTGCGGACCACTCGCGGACCAGATCCGGCACTCAGCCCTGGGGAACTCGGCGTAGTGCCGGAAGAGCACTTCAATGCTCTGCCCGGCTCGGCGCGCGCATTCGGCCGGGGTCCACGTCAGAGTGCAGCCAGTAGGAGATCCCGGCGTGCTGAAGGTCGTAAGGCCTCGTGGCAGCCGGCGGAGGTGCCCCCAGTCGCTGTAGGACGTTCAGTATGCGGCTACGCCTTCCCGCGGCGGTACCACGATCAGAGGGCAGGTCGCCTGATGGAGGAGCACATGGCTCACCGAGCCGAGCAGCATGCCGCGAAAGCCGCCGAGCCCGCGGGACCCGACCACCAGGCACCGCGCATTTGCGGCCGTGTGGGCCAAGGCCCGCGCCGGGTGGCCATACCTCACCCGATAGTCAACCTCAACCTCCGGGTACTTCTCCCGCCAGCCCGCTGTCGCTTCCGACAGCTCGGTCCTGGAGCGATTCTCGACATCGGCCCGCTCGCCGCCTACCGCCCGCTCGCGATGCAGGTAGCGCACCATGACCGCCCCCAGTCGAGCCCCGGACACCGCGGCCTCTTCGAAGGCGAACGCCATGGCATCGCGGGAATTGGCGGACCCGTCGACCCCCACGACGACCAGGGGCGGCTCGCCGACGGCGTACTCGGGTTCGCGGGCCACCGCTACCGGGCACCCGGCATGGGCGGTGAGGGTGACCCCAAGGGGGGAGACGGTGAACAGGTGCTCCGCCACGTTCGGCCGCTTCGCACCCACCACCAACAGAGCGGCCTCTGCACCCTGTTCCACCAGCACCCGGGCTCGCGGACCGTCAGCGGAACGCGCCTCGACCTCCAAGCCCGGATGGCGTGCGTGGACGAACTCCACAGCCTCGCGCAGCACCGCCTCTCCGCCGGACCGGAAATGGGCGCTCCAGGTGCGCTCCGGGTGGGGGACGTGGGGGTCGGGGTCTGCTCCCGGCGGCCATTCCAGCGCGTGTACCAGCCGCAGCGGCAGCTGCCGCAGCGCGGCTTCGTCCGAGGCCCAGGCAAGGCCGGTTCTGCTTGCGTCGGATTGGCTGACTCCGGCGACTACGGGCGTACGCCCGTGGGCATGGGGGGCGGGGGCCGTAGGCATCTTGGCTCTCTCCTTCACTGTGACAGCGCCGGCACACCGGCCCCATCAGCCTCGCCGCACCGCCCGCCACACGCGAGGGCCATCAGGTGGCCGCCGGGGGACCACTGGTCCCGGCTTGAGGCGCACCCCAGATGTCGCGGCCGTGCCCAGCCCCCGGACGTGACTTGGTGGGACCGCCATTCCCCCACCAGCCGACGGATCGAACGACAGCCGGACACCCCGGGAGCGGGCCCGGCGAACCGACGGGCCGCCATATCGTCGGGTCTTTCCCCGGCCTCAGCGAGCCAAAGGTGAGCATGCGGACGTGTCGCAGGAAGAGTTCACGTCTCGCTCGTGACGCATCTCCGCCTCGGCCTTCACCTACCTGCCCGTGTTCGATGCCGGACTGCAGGGCGACATCAGTGCCCAGGTGGCTCAGGCGCACGGCGACATGGTGCTGCCATGGCGGCAGAAGTTCCACACGGTGGACGTGGTCGAGAAGCCGGTCCCGGGTTCTGCTACGCGGCAGCTGTCGGCGGCCGCCGGGGGCGCCGGTCTGGTGGTGGTCGGCCGGTCGCATCCGGCGCGGTCCGCTGGAGCCCGCACATCGGCCATGTCGCCCACGCCGTCATCGAACACGCTGCGTCGCCCGTCGCCGTGGTGGCCCACGACTGGCCGGCCGCGGCCCAAACCGAACCGCCCTGGACGGACCCGTCCAGGGCGGTTGCGGTGTAGCAGGGCGCGTGGTCCCATGCACGCGGTGTCAGGGGTGCGGTACGACCGCGACTGCACCGGGCGCGTGGTGGAGAACAGCATGGGCAACTGAGCCAAGACGGCGCAGGCCCGTGTCGTGGGTGCGGCGTCCGACGACCACGAGGCTCGCGCGGCCGCTGTTGGACAGCAGAACCTCCGAGGCTGCGCCGAGCTCGACATGCTCGATGACATCCACATCGGGGTACTTCTGGCGCCAGGGCCCCAGGGCGTCGGCCAGAATCTCCTTGTGCAGCGGCTCCAAGCCACCCGCCTGATCGGCCAGCCACATCGATCCCGGACTCCAGGACAGTACCGACGGGATGCTCCAGGCGCGTACAGCTCGAAGTGTCGCTCCGCGTTCGGCGGCGGCCGCGAAGGCGAACTCGACGACTGGGCCGCCGACTTCCTCTGCCTCCTGGACGCCGACGACGACCTCGTCGAAGCGCTGTTGCACTGTGGTCTGCCTCGGCCCGCGCACCATGACGACCGGCCCGGCCGCCTGGCGCAGCACCTGCAGAGACACAGAACCCACCAGATAGCCGGTCAGCGTGCCGTAGCCGCGAGAGCCCAGCACCAGCATCTCGGCCCGCGCGGCTTCGGCGACGAGCGTCGGTACGGGGTCATCGACCAGCAGCTCGGTAGTGACGTTCAGGTCCGGGTACACCTTGGCCATGCGGGCTTCCGCCTCGTTCAGCACATTACGCACCCACCGCTCCTCCGTAGCACGGTCCCCGATGTACACCGTGTCGGTGCCGCGCCACACCCAGGCGTGCACCAGGCGCAGGTCCATCCCCCGGCGCGCCGCCTCGTGCGCCGCCCAGTCCGCGGCGGCGAGGGCGTGGTCTGTTCCGTCCAGTCCAACGGTGATGGTGCCAGGCATGGTCGCCTCCCGGTGGTGCCGCCGCGGTCAGTATTCGCAACGGACTTGCTGACTTCGTGAGGTAGACGATTACAGAGGAGGGACCGGCGGTGCCTGGGCCGATCGTCCCTGGCCCGGGTCCTCTCGGCCCTGTTCCACGCTGTACCGACCACCGCCGAGCCGGGAACGATCCCTGCACCGCGCTCGGGCCCCTACGCAGTCGGGGCTACGACCGGCGTCTCCCCTCGTCGGGCGAACGTCGGCCGTACGTGGGGGAGCGCCATCAGCTCGCGGGCGATGGCCTGTGCCCAGGAGCCGACCCGCTCACGGTCACGGAAATCCCCGCCTCGCCGGGTCGACCGCTTCTCCCGAGTCGCAGTCGTATGCAAGTGATCGCGCAAGTCCGCCCGAACCGGCCGTGACTGGCCAGCGCGCCCGCCGCCCCATACAGATTTCGCGACGCATCTCAGGCGTCCTGCCCGGAGCTGACAGCCGGGACCGCAACGGCCGAGACGGATCGCCCCAACAGGTCTGCCGCCACAGGGCCGTTCGGCCGTGCGGCAGGGCCGTTCGGCCGTGCGGCAGGGCCGTTCGGCCGCAGCGTACTCACCGGCCCCACCGGGAGATTGAGCACGCACACCGCTCATCGCGCTCACTCGTGAAAGGTACTGACAGGCATGGTCGTTCACCTTCCTCCGCGGCGGCACACCGGTATCCGTATTCCGTCGTGGCATCGAGCCGGGACGACCCGAACCGGCGACGGCGCGCAGCCCCGGTCCGTGACCGGCGCCCTTGCCCGCCCTGCCGCCGCCGCCCGCGTTCTGATCGGTTTCGTGTTCCTCTGGGCGTTCTTCGACAAGGCCTTCGGATGGGGCTACGCCACGCCCTCCGCCCGAGCCTGGATCAACGGCGGCTCACCGACGAAGGGATTCCTCGGCGGCGTCGCCGTCGGACCGCTGGAGTCGACCTTCCATTCCTGGGCCGGCGACACCTGGGCCAACTGGCTGTTCATGCTGGGCCTGCTGGGCATCGGGGCCGCTCTCGTGTCCGGCATCGCACTACGGCTCGCCGCCGCCGCAGGCACCGTGATGATGGCGCTGATGTGGGCAGCGGAGTGGCCGCCGGCCAAGCACCTCTCCGACGGAGCCCCCAGCATGTCGTCGAACCCGGTCATCGACTACCACGTCATGTACGCGGTGATCCTGATCGTTCTCGCCGTTGCCGCCGCGGGCCGTACCTGGGGGCTCGGCAAAGTCTGGCAGGAACTCCCGTTCGTACGCCGCAACTGCTGGCTGCTCTGACCGTCGACCGGGGTAGCGCGACGCGCTACCCCGGGTGTCCGCGCCGTCGGGACTCGCCCACGGCTGAAGAGAGTGGATCGCACATGACCGTACGCATAGGAATCAACGGGTTAGGCCAGGTCGGCCGCACCTATCCGCGCGCCGCGCCGGACAAGGCCGACGCCGACGCCTCACCGATCGAGGTCGTTGCCATCAACGACCTCGCATCACCCGAAGCACTGGATCATCTGCTCGCGAATGACTCGACGCAGGGGCGCCTGGGCGCTGAACGACTGTGACCGCGTCCGCCCGGCGCCACGGAACCGCCCGCAGCGGCCTTGTGCTCGAGCTGCGGGCCATCGAGGCCATGGTCCTCGACACCGACGGGGTGATCACCGACTCCGCCCAGGTCCACGCGGCCGTCTGGAAGACAGCCTTCGACGCCTGTCTGCGTGACCACCCGCACGAAGACGGTCGGCAACGCCTGCCGTTCGACCTCCAGCGGGACTATCTGCGCTATGTCGACGGCAAGTCCCGGCTGGACGGCGCCACGTCCTTCTTGATGAACCGCGGGGTGCCGGTGCCGACGGGCACCCCCGGGGACCCGCCGGGGACCGGCACGGTCGTCGCAGTGGCGGCCCGGAAAGAACAGCTCTACAGCGAACGGCTGCGCGGCCCGGGCATCGACGCCTACCCGGGGTCCGTGCGTCTGCTGCACGCCCTGCACTACGAGGGCATACCGCTCGCGGCTGCCTCCGCATCCCACCACGCCCGTGAGCTCCTCACTCGCGCCGGGGTCCTGGGCCTCTTCGCCGAGCTGGTGGACGGCGATGAGGCCGCTCGACTTCACCTGCCCGGTAAACCGGACCCGGCTCTGTTCGTGGAAGCCGCCCGCAGGCTGAACGTCCCGGTCGCCCGCACAGCGGTCGTCGAGGACGCCTTGGCAGGCGTCCAGGCAGGGCGACGTGGCGGATTCGGCCTGGTCATCGGCGTGGACCGCGCCGCCGGACCCGACACCGCGGCTGACCTGCTGCGGCACGGCGCGGACTTGGTGGTGCGCGACCTCGCGGAACTGCTCTCGCCCGGAACCGAGGACTGACCATGCGGGACTGGACCTGGGAGTACGACGGCTACGACCCCGCCGAGGAACGCCTCAGAGAGTCGCTCTGCGCTCTCGGCAACGGCTACTTCGCGACCCGCGGCGCCACTCCGGAATGCCCGGCGGACACCGCGCACTACCCAGGCACCTACGCCGCGGGCTGCTACAACCGGCTGACATCAACGGTGGCCGGACGGCAGATCGAGAACGAGGACATGGTCAACCTGCCCAACTGGCTTCCCCTGCGATTCCGCATCCGCGACGACGGTGACGACAGCGCCGCTACGAATGGCTGGTTCACCCCGGACAGCACCGCGCTGGTGGACCACCATCAAACGCTCGACCTGCGCACCGGCACGCTGGCGCGCACCGCGACGTACGAAGATCCGCGGGGGCGTCGGCTGTCCGTACGCCAGCTGCGTTTTGTTCATATGGGAGACCCCCATCTGGCAGCCCTGCGAACGGAGTTCACCGCGCAGGGGTGGACCGGTGAGATCGAGGTCGAGTCGGCTATAGACGGGACGGTCACCAACAACGGTGTCGCCCGCTACCGGCAATTGGACGGCCACCATCTGTCCGGCATCAGCCGGGGCAACTCCGGGGCCGACACCGTGTGGCTGGCCTGCCGAACCAGCACCTCGGACATACGTATCGCGATGGCGGCCCGCATCACCGTCGAAGGGCCTATGCGCCCCGTGCCCACCGACCACGAGCCGGCGCGTGCCGCACAGATACTCCGCCTGACGCTCACGGCCGATCGCACAGTGACGGCCGACAAGACGGTTGCCCTGCACACGTCGCGGGATCCGGCGATCAGCGACCCGCTGGGGGCCGCGGTCGACCGGGTGAATACCGCGCCCCATTTCCATGAGCTGCTGCTCTCGCATCAAGCGGCATGGCAGCAGCTGTGGCAGAGGGCCGACATTCAGGTACCCGGTGAGGCTGGCCGCATTCTGCGGCTCCATCTCTTCCACGTGCTGCAGACGCTCTCGCCGCACACCACAGACCTTGATGTGGGTGTCCCGGCCCGAGGCCTGCACGGCGAGGCCTACCGGGGCCATGTCTTCTGGGACGAACTGTTCGTCCTTCCTTACCTGAACCTGCACTTCCCCGAGGTGTCCCGGGCCCTGCTCACCTACCGCCATCGGCGACTCGACCAGGCCTGCCACGGGGCTCGCGAGGCAGGACGAGCAGGCGCCATGTATCCCTGGCAGAGCGGCAGCGACGGCCGTGAGGAGACCCAGGAACTGCACCTCAACCCCCGCTCCGGGCGCTGGCTGCCCGATCACTCGCGGCTCCAGCGCCATGTCGGATCCGCCATCGCATACAACGTGTGGCAGTACTGCAGGGCGAGCGGTGACACCCAGTTCCTGCACACCGAGGGAGCCGAGATGCTGCTGCAGATCTCACGCTTCTGGTCGGATGCCGCCACCTACGATGCGGCCCTGGGCCGCTACCGGATCCGCGCAGTGGTGGGACCCGACGAGTACCACGACGCCTATCCCGGCGCTGCCACACCGGGCCTGGACGACAACGCCTACACCAATGTCACCGCCGCCTGGGTACTCGCCCGCACCCTCGACGTCCTGAAGTCGCTGCCGGAACCGCGCCGTCGCGAGCTGTCCGAGCGCACCGGTCTGGAGGCCCGGGAGCTTGCCCGCTGGGAGGACATCTCCCGCCGACTCCACGTACCCTTCCACGACGGTGTCATCAGCCAGTTCCAGGGGTACGGCAACCTCAAGGAACTCGCCTGGGACGCCTACCGGGTCCGCTACGGGGATATCCGCCGGCTCGACCGGATCCTGGAGGCCGAAGGCGACACGGTCAATGGATACCGGGCATCCAAACAGGCCGACGTGCTCATGCTCGGCTACCTCTTCCCGCCGGGCGAACTCCGCTCCCTCTTCAGCCGGCTGGGACACGACATGGACGACGCCCTGTGGCAGCGCACCGTCGACTACTACTTGCGCCGTACCAGCCACGGCTCCACCCTGAGCGGGCTCGTCCACGGATGGGTCCTGACCCGGGTCCGACCCGAGCAGGCCTGGGCGTACTGCAAGGAAGCCTTCGAAGGAGACATCGCCGACCTCCAGGGCGGAACCACGGGCGAAGGAATCCACCTCGGAGCCATGGCCGGTACCCTCGACCTGGTGCAACGCGGCCTGTCCGGACTGCAGACACTCGACGACGCGCTCGGGCTGGACCCCGCCCCCCTGCCGGAACTCTCCACCTACGGCTTCACCCTCCATTACCGAGGGCACCTGGGTGTGCACTTCCGGATGCGCCCCGGACAGCTCGAGATCACGGTCCCTGTCTCGGACCTGCCTCCGATCGACATCGAACTCACCGACCGTTCGATCTCGGTGAAGCCCGGAGAGACGTACCGTCTGCCTCTCCCGGGACACTGACTTTGGACACCGCTGTAAGGGCGCGACAGCGAAGGGACACCTTCCGTGGCGCACCACATCGACGACCGGGCCGCGTGCCGGGCTCCGCCGACCCACCACGAGCAGTTCCGTCTGCATCGACTCCCGAACCAAGGCAGCAGCCGCCGTGAACCGCAGCACGTCCTTCAGGACCGGTATTTGCGGGTACTCCTCCCGCCACGGGCGCAGGGCGTCGGACAGCATCTGCACCTGCTCGTCCTCCCAGGTCTGCCCGGTCCACTTCCGGGACCGCGAACGGCATCCAGCCGTCGGCCGGACAGGGCAGCTCCCAGGCGTGCACCGCACGCACGCGGGCCGACCGGCGCCGAGCCGCTTCGATCGCGAAACAGACCGCCACATCCTCCGGGTCGCGCCTCGGGGCGATACGGCCAGAGGTCCGCACGGTCGGCCCCGGACCACGGGGAAACATAAACGACCCGCAACGGCAGCCGGCGAAGAGAAGCTTCCCGAGCCGTCCAGTCCGCGGCCCCAGCGCTGCATGACGTTCCGTCAACTCCAATAGACACTCTGCGCGCCGTGACGGTCCACCTTCCGTCGGCCGGAAAGCAGGGCCTCCACCCGATTCCACCTTCGGTCGCGAGCGTGGCCCTCGGGAGGGGCCTTTCGGGCCGCAGAGAGGGCCTGGCGGCCCCTGCCCCATTTGCTCGGCGCGGGTGAAGTTGCTGCCAGGAACACCACAGACCAAGCAGGAGGTACTACTCATGGCTCGTGCCGTGGTTGTCGGGATCGACGGCTCTCCCGAGAGTCTGGCTGCCGCGCGCTGGGCAGCCACAGAGTCCGTGCTCCGCAGCGTTCCGCTCCATCTCGTGCACGCCTGGGAATGGTCTCCCGCCCCCTCGGCTTCCGTCCCGACCAGTGAGACTCAGCGTCATTGGGCCGGTCGCATCCTGCGTACGGCCGTGGAACGGCTCCGTAGCAGCCACCCTGGGCTTCGGCCGACCCACGAGCAGATATCGGACTCGCCCGTCGCCTCGCTCCTGGCAGCGGCCGAGAACGCCGAGGTACTCGTCCTCGGCTCCCGCGGCCTGAGCGGAATGGCCGGATTCGTGACCGGCTCCGTAGCACTCAGAGTGGTCGCCCATGCTCCGCGGCCGGTCGTACTCGTACGATCCGAGAGGCATACCGGGACACACTCATCTCCCGACGTGTTCCGGCCGACCGGCGCTCCCCACAGCTCCGACGTTGTGGCCGGCATCGACCTCACCCATTCCTGCGACGAGGTGATCGAATTCGCCTTCGAAGCGGCCCTCGTACGCGGCGTGGGCCTGCACGTCGTACACGGCTACACCTTGCCGTCGTCGTACGCGATCGCCGCCGGTGGGGGCACGCTCATCGACGATTCCGGGCTGGTCAGGGAACGTGAGTACGCGCTGAGCACGGTCCTGGAGCCGTGGCGCGAAAAGAGCCCTGCCGTTGCCGTCCGTGCCAGCAGCGTTTCGGGGCAGGCCGTCGCCCACCTGGTCGAAGCGGCTGCCGATGCGCCGATGCTGGTGATCGGCCGACGCGAGCGAACATCCCTCCTCGGAGTGCATCTGGGGCCTGTGGCTCACGGCGTGATTCATCACGCAGCCTGCCCGGTGGCCGTTGTGCCCCACGCCTGAGACCAAGCCCCGGTCCAGGTGACCGCCCGTCGGGTGGGGTCCCGTGGCGAGATACGCGGGTGCCCATCCGGCCCTGGCGCGGCCCCATGGCGACGGACTAAGGATGGAACCACAGGGCAAGGTGCTCGTGACAGCGTGGAGGACAAGCAATGACCGAGGACCTGGACACTTCACCGCGGAAGCCGATTCGCGTATTCCTGCTCGACGACCACGAGATCGTGCGGCGCGGGGTGAGCGACCTGCTCGACGCGGAGCCCGATATCGAAGTCGTCGGTGAGGCGGGGACAACAGAACAGGCTCTTGCCAGAGGGCCGGCGCTGCGTCCTGACGTCGCCGTGCTGGATGTGCGGCTGCCGGACGGCGACGGCATCACGGTCTGCCGAGAACTGCGGTCGAGGATGCCGGACCTGGTATGTCTGATGCTGACCTCTTTCGACGACGACGACGCACTCCTCGACGCGATCATGGCGGGGGCCGCAGGCTATGTGCTGAAGGAGATCAAAGGGGCTGCGCTTGTTGCCGCGGTCCGCACCGTCTCCTCCGGCCAGTCGATGCTCGACCCAGCGACCACGACCCGTCTGATGAGTAGCCTCCGCGGCGACTCTCCGCAAAACACCGAAGCAGGCGCACTGTCCGGGCTCTCGGCCCGCGAACGGGAGATCCTCGATCTCATCGGAGAGGGACTGACCAACTCCCAGATCGGCAAACGGCTTTACCTCGCGGAGAAGACGGTCAAGAACAACGTCTCCCGCCTGCTCGCCAAGCTGGGCGTCGAGCGGCGCATCCAGGCTGCGGTCATGGTCACGCAGGCCGCTCCGCAGGCCCCGGTTCGGCGGGACCGCTGAAGCGGAGGAAGGCACTCCGTCAGTCCGGGAGAGAGCCTTCACCCAGGGACGCCCGGTACCTGCCACGTCAGGCGCGTGCCGCCGTGCGGGGAGGTGTCGACGGTCCATCGGGCGCCGAGCCCGGCCTACGACGGGCGGAGACTGAGCGCTCACGGGGTGCCGTGCGCTACTTCGCGCCGCGCTGTCCGGGGCGGGGTCACTCGTCGGCCGAAAGGGGAACGCTCCAGTCCACGACACTGCCAGTGGGCTGATTGGGCGCAAGGACCAGAGCTCCTCCGAGTTCCTCCGCGCGGGTGTGGAGGTTGGCCAGGCCGCTGCGGTGGGCGCGCGCGGGAGCAGTACCCCGGCCGTTGTCGGTCACCCGCAGCGTAAGGCGCGCCGAGGTTACCTGGGCGGTGATCTCCACCTCGGTGGCGTCGGCGTGCCGGGCGGCGTTTGCGAGGGCTTCGCGGAGCGCTGCAAGAAGGTGGTCTGCCATGGCTTGTGGGACCAGGGTGTCCAGCAGCCCGGTCATGCGCAGCGCAGGTGCGAATCCCAACGCCTCGGATGCCCGGTTCGATTCGGCCACCAGGCGGGAGCGCAGCCCGGTGTCCTCGGGGCGACCGCGCTGTTGCAATCCGTAAATGGTGGAGCGGATGACCTTGATGGTGTCGTCGAGGTCATCCACGACTCGTGCAATGCGCTCGGCGACCTGCGGTCGGTCGGCGACCCGGGCGAGGGTGGACTGCAGGCTCAGACCGCTGGCGAACAGGCGCTGAATGGCCAGGTCGTGCAGATCGCGGGCGATGCGGTCACGGTCGGTCAGAACGAGGAGGCGTTCGGCGTCGTGCCGATGTCCGGCGATCTCCAGGGCAAGAGCGGCATGGTTGGCGAATCCGGCGATCATGGCCACGGCCGCGTCGGAGAACGCGGGACGGCCGCAGTGGCGGGCGACTTGCAGGACACCGCGCGCATGTTCGGGCGTACCGAGGGGGACCAGGAAGACCGGTCCCAGTGGCGTGGAAGCGGTGTCCCGTTCGGCGCGGGGGTCGGCTTTCCAGTCCTGGGTGGTGATCGTCTCGCCTGAGCTGTAGACCTTCCCGGCCAAGGTGGTGTGCGGCAACACCAGTCCGAGGGCACGATTCGCGTCCGTTCCGGCGGCGGCCTCGATCACCAGATTGCCGGTGCGAGGAACGGGCACGGCGAGGGTGACCACGTCGGCGTCGGCCATCTCGAGGACGGTGGCGGTGAAGTTCCTCAGTACCTCGGCGGGTTCAATGCCGGACAGCAGGGCACGGGTCAGTTCGCCGCTGGCCATCAGCCAGCGTTCCCGACGCTGGACGGCGTCGTACAGCCGAGCATTGTCGATTGCCATCCCGGCTGCCACGGCCAGCGTGACCAGCACCGCTTCGTCATCGGCGCCGAACTCGGCCCCGCCCCGCTTCTCGGTCAGGTACAAGTTGCCGAACACCTTCTCACGCACCCGGACGGGGGCACCGAGGAAGGTCCGCATCGGTGGATGGCCGGCCGGGAAGCCGGAGGCATCGGGCTGCTCGCCCAGGTCGACCAGCCGCAGCGAGTGCGGTTCACGGATCAGGAGCCCCAGGATGCCCCGGCCCTGCGGATTGGGCCCGATCTGCTCGATGGTCTCGTCGCCCATGCCGACCGTGATGAACTGGCTGAGCCCATTCTCCTCACCAATCACGCCCAGGGCGCCGTACCGAGCATCAACCAGGTCGGCTGCGGACTGCACTATCTGCTGCAGTACAACACCAAGGTCCAAGTCGCTGCCGACGGCCAGAACCGCCTCCAGCAGCGGATCTACGCGATCCCGGGGCGAGCGCGCAAGGACTGCCTGCGACTGCGGGTCGATCAGCAGCTCGTCGAGCCGCAGCTGCGATGGCGCCGCCCCGGTATCCGTGTCCTCGCCCACTTCGGCTCCCTAAGGCCGCCGGCACATTGCCTTTGGCTCCTCCAGCCTGCCCCGGACGGATCGGTCTGCACGCATCCACGCGTACCAAGACGAATCCATGCCGGCGAAGAGGCCATCGAGTCGCTCTGACAGGGCCGGTGGGCCCCTTGGAGAGGCCGTTCGGCCCTCGCCCCTGAACCCGGATACGGCACAGGCTGAGATGGCGGGCACCACGCCCATGAGCCCTCACCCACTGAAGTGATGGCGCATTGGCGACTGCCGAGGATCAACACCATAGGGCAGGAGTTCGTGTCGATGATCGTCACGCTGTACCGGCGGCAAGCGGCCCGGTGCGCGCCTTGTCACCGAGTTCTCCACACCGGCCCGTGCGGGCATTGCCCGCTCCACACAGGGTCGGTACTCGCCTGTAGGCTGCATAGTGAGGCCCCAGCCCCCGGCAGCAGATCAGTCACTCTGCACCGAGGAGGCGAGTGATGAGTGAAGGGGCCGGCGGTACAGGCGAAGCTGTCCATCGGGCGGACGCAGCCCGTGCATTCTGCGTCACACGCCGATCGCTTCTCCTCGGCATCAACCCCTTACACGCCTACTGCGTGACCGGGAAAAGTGCCGACAGTGGTCGATTGTGGTGAGCTCCTCCCCCACAACGACGCAGACTGCCGGCGTCCACCACATCAGCTCGTCGGCTTGCCTGCCGGTCCACGAGGTCCTGCGCGAGCTGGTGTCGACCAGGGAAGGCCTCTCGGCGGAAGCAGCTGCTGAGCGGATGCGGCAATGGGGACCGAATGCGGTCGCCTCACACAAGGCCCGGGTACTGCCCGTGCTGTGGCGGCAGATGCGATCACCGCTGCTGGGGCTCCTGTTCGCTGCCGCGACCATCTCGTATGTCGTCGGCCGCCACAGCGATGCGGTGATCATCGGTGTGATCTTGACACTGTCGGTCGGGCTCGGCTTCGTGAACGAGTACCGCGCAGAGAAAGCCGCCGAAGCCCTCCACGGACAGATCAGCCATCAGACCGTGGTGATACGCGGCGGACGCGTTGCCGCGGTGGAGGTCACGGCCCTGGTGCCTGGCGACGTGGTGGAACTCAGGCTGGGCGACATCCTGCCTGCCGATCTGCTTGGCTTCTTCGTCGCGCTTGTCTCCATGGCGATCTGCTACCTCGCCCTGATCGAGGTAGGTAAGCGGATCTTCTACCGCCGGCGGCCGACGCCAATTGCCGAGCCGCGGGCCGCGGTAGGCCACAGCCGTCTCCTGCGTCGTCGTGCTGCCCGGTTCAGCACTGCTCTCCCCCTGACCACCGACCCCGCCCCGTTGGGAGATGAGCCGAGCACATCGGGCCCAACGGCCGCCTGCCGTACCGACCGACCGTGCCGAAATCTCCTCTCGGCACCTACAGAGGAGCACGAAATGCCCGACGTTCACCCGAGATCAGCGCCCTACCTCGATGAAGCAGAGCTGGCGGCGTTGGACGCGCATTGGAGGGCCGCGAACTACCTGGCCGTTGGCCAGATCTACCTGATGGCCAATCCTCTGCTCCGTGAGCCGTTGAAGCCGGAGCACATCAAGCCTCGGCTGCTGGGCCACTGGGGCACCTCACCCGGTCTGAATCTCGTCTACACCCACCTCAACCGGGTGGCCCGGGACCATGGGAAGGACACCATCTGTGTCTGGGGCCCCGGCCATGGAGGACCGGCCGTCCTGGCCAACTCCTGGCTGGAGGGCACGTATTCCGAGACGTACCCGGACGTGAGCCGGGACGCGGAGGGTATGGCGCGCCTGTTCCGTCAGTTCTCCTTCCCCGGCGGGGTGCCCAGCCATGTGGCCCCGGAGACTCCGGGATCGATCCACGAGGGGGGTGAGCTGGGGTATTCGCTCTCCCATGCCTACGGCGCCGCCCTGGACAACCCCGGTCTGCTGGTCGCCTGCGTCATCGGCGACGGGGAGGCGGAGACCGGGCCGCTGGCCGCGTCCTGGCACTCCAACAAGTTCCTCGACCCGGTCCACGACGGAGCGGTCCTGCCGGTCCTGCACCTGAACGGGTACAAGATCGCCAACCCGAGCGTGCTTGCGCGCCTGCCCAGGGACGAACTCGACGACTTTCTGCGGGGCCTGGGCCATGACCCGCTGCATGTCGAAGGCGATGACGCACTTCAGGTGCACAGCGCCATGGCACGCGCCATGGACACCGCACTCGATCGCATCAGCGCCATCCAGCACGGCGCCCGCGAAGAGGGCGTCACCGAACGCATGCGCTGGCCGATGATCCTGCTGCGCACGCCCAAGGGATGGACCGGGCCGGCCGAGGTCGACGGCGTACAGGTGGAAGGCACATGGCGCGCGCATCAGGTGCCGCTGTCCTCCGTACGCGAAAGTCCGGACCATCTCCGGCAGTTGGAGGAATGGCTGCTCTCCTACCGGCCGGCGGAACTCTTCGACGACCGCGGCCGCCCGCGCGAGCGGGTGCTGGAGTGTGTGCCCGCCGGCCCTCGCCGTCTCGGGGCCAGCGTGCACGCCAACGGCGGTCTGCTCGTACAGGACCTGCCGATCCCGCCGCTGGAACGGTACGCCGTTCCGGTCGACAGGCCCGGTACGACCCTGCACGAGCCCACCCGGGTCCTGGGCGACTTGTTGGAGGGGGTCATGGAGAACACCGCCGAGCGTCGGGACTTCCGTCTGGTGGGGCCGGACGAGACCGCCTCGAATCGTCTTCAGGCCGTGTACGGAGCGACGGGCAAGGCATGGCAGGCGCGGACCCTGGAGGTCGACGAACACCTGGACCGCCACGGCCGGGTGATGGAGATCCTCTCCGAACACACCTGCCAGGGCTGGCTGGAGGGCTATCTCCTCACCGGACGCCACGGGCTGTTCTCGTGCTACGAGGCGTTCGTCCACATCGTCGACTCCATGGTCAACCAGCACATCAAGTGGCTGCGCACCTCACGGCGCCTGCCCTGGCGCCGCCCCATCGCCTCACTGAACTACCTGCTCACCTCGCACGTATGGCGGCAGGACAGCAACGGCTTCTCCCACCAGGACCCCGGCTTCATCGACCACGTCCTCAACAAGTCACCCGAGGTCGTGCGGGTGTACCTGCCACCGGACGCCAACACCCTGCTGTCGGTGGCCGATCATGTGCTGCGCTCCCGCGACTACGTCAATGTCGTCGTCGCCGGAAAGCAGCCCTGCTTCGACTGGCTGACCCTCGAGCAGGCCCGCGGACACTGTGCCCGCGGTGCCGGAATCTGGGACTGGGCAGGCGCAGAGAATGAGGGCGGGGAGCCCGATGTCGTCCTCGGCTGCGCGGGCGACGTCCCCACCCTGGAAATCCTGGCCGCCGCTCAGTTGCTCCGTCGGCACCTGCCCCACCTGGCCGTACGCGTCGTCAACGTCGTGGACCTGGCTCGGCTGCTCCCCAAGGAGGAGCACCCGCACGGCATGCCGGACGCGGAGTTCGACGCGCTGTTCACCTCCGACAAGCCCGTCATCTTCGCGTACCACGGATACCCGTGGCTGATCCACCGCCTGGCCTACCGGCGCACCGGGCACGCCAACCTGCATGTGCGCGGCTACAAGGAGGAAGGCACCACCACCACGCCCTTCGACATGGTCGTTCGCAACGACCTCGACCGGTACCGGCTCGTCATGGATGTCATCGACCGCGTCCCCGGGCTGGCGGTACGCGCCGCCACAGTCCGACAGGAGATGGCGGACGCCCGCCTGCGCCACCACGCCTGGATTCGTGAGCACGGCACCGACCTGCCCGAAGTCAGCGAATGGAACTGGAACAGCTGAGCGCCCCGGCGTAGGTCCGTGATGTCGGAGACAGGACGCTGATGCACCCAGCTCCAACTGACGCGCCCAACGCACCCGGCGCCCAATGAGCCAGGCCCGTAATGCCATGAGCACCTTGAAGCAACCGGAGTCACCATGCCTCTTACGTCCGCACCCCTTTCTGGGGCCGCCCGGGCGACAGGTCTCAGTCAGGAGCAGGCATCCCAGCTGCTGGCGGAGTGGGGTCCCAACGAGCTCAGCGAACAGCGCAGGACATCCCTTCGGTCCCGAATCTTCGCTCAGCTTCGTGACCCGCTGATCATCGTGCTGCTGGCGGCCGTGGCACTGACCGTGGCGACCGGGGACAACGCCGACGCTGTCGTCATCTGTGTGGTCGTGCTCTTCAACACCACCGTCGGGGTGGTGCAGGAGGTGCGCGCCGACAATGCGGTCGCTGCCCTCTCCGCCATGACCTCGCCTGCCGCACGAGTACTGCGCGGCGGGACGGAACAGGAGGTGACCTCGTCGGCCGTCGTCCCCGGCGACGTGCTGGTACTCGGTGAGGGCGACATCGTCCCCGCTGACGCCGCGCTCACACAGGCCGCTGCCCTTCTGATCGACGAGTCGGCGCTGACCGGCGAATCCGTACCGGTCGACAAGGACGTCCACGGAACGGATCCGCACACCGGACAACTACAGGCGGGAACCGTCGTGCTGCGTGGCCGCGCTGTCGCCACCGTCACCGCCACCGGGCCGCGCAGCGCCCTCGGCGTGATCGCCGCCTCGTTGCACCCCCGACAGCAACAGACCCCGCTCCAAAAGCGCCTGGCCGGGCTCGGCCGGGTACTGGCCCTGGTCACTATAGGGCTGTGCCTCCTCGTGCTGGTCCTGGGACTGGTGCGCGGCCAGTCCTTGGAGACGATGGCGGTAACGGCCATCAGCCTCGTCGTGGCAGCCGTCCCGGAGTCACTGCCGGCCGTCGTCACCCTCGGCCTGGCGCTGGGCGCGCGGCGGATGGCCGCTCGCAACGCCGTGGTTCGCCGCCTGTCCGCAGTGGAGACCCTGGGATCGGTCACCGTACTCGCCACGGACAAGACAGGCACCCTCACCGAAGGTCGCATGGTCGTCGAACGAATATGGACCGCCGCCCATGGCACGGTGACCTTGACGGGCGCGGGATACGAACCCGTTGGTGAAATTCTCACGACCGGCCGACATCCAGAACCCGCCACCAGGGATGCCGTACGAGAAGTGCTCATCGCAGCGGCGTTGTGCAACGACGCGTCGCTGATTCCGCCCGGGGAAGCAGACGCGCAATGGACCCCGCTCGGTGATCCAACGGAGGCCGCCCTGCTGACCGCCGCCGCCAAAGTGGCCTGCACACCCGACGAGTTGATGCGAACTCATCCCCGCGTCGACGAGGTACCGTTCGACAGCCTCCGCAAACGTATGACCACCATCCACCGTATGCCCTCGGGAACGATCGAGATCTACCTCAAGGGCGCACCTGAAATGGTGCTGGACGCCGCACTTCTGAACGAAAGTCCCGCGACACTGGAGCATGCGCGTAAGGAGGCCGCCGCCCTGTCCGCCGAGGGCTACCGCGTCCTGGCCATAGCGTCAGGTTCGTCCACCTGTATTCCTGTCCCGATCGAGGAGTCGGAAAGCGGCTTGCGGCTGCTGGGGCTGACAGCCATCAGCGACCCGCCCAAAGAAGCAGCCACTGCGACCGTGCAAGCCTGCCGCCGTGCCGGGATCACCCCGGTTCTCATCACCGGAGACCACCCAGCGACTGCCCGTGCGATCGCGGAAAGGGTCGGTATCCTCACGCGAGCTGACGCCACCATGCCGAGCCGCGTGGCCACCGGCGAAGAGCTGGCTGCCGGACAGATCCCGGACCCCACCCGGGTCAGGGTTTTCGCTCGTACCACGCCTCAACAGAAACTGGACATCATCCAAGCGTGGCGCGCCCGCGGAGAGGTCACCGCGATGACCGGCGACGGCGTCAACGACGGCCCCGCCCTGCAACAGGCCGACATCGGCGTGGCAATGGGCCGCCGGGGAACCGAAGTTGCCCGCCAAGCTGCCGATCTGGTCCTCGCCGACGATGAACTGACCTCGGTGATCTCGGCCGTGGAAGAGGGCCGCCGTGTCTACGCCAACATCCGCCGGTTCCTGGTCTATGCGCTGGCCGGCGGTGCCGCGGAAATCCTCGTTATGCTCATTGGCCCGATGCTCGGACTCGCATTGCCTCTGCGAGCAGGTCAGATTCTGTGGATCAACCTGCTCACTCATGGTCTGACAGGGGTCGCCATGGGCGCCGAACCGGTCTCACCCCATGCCATGCGACGCGCGCCGCGCCCGCCGCAGCAGCACGTACTCGGCGACGGGCTCTGGCAGCGGGTACTGCGGCTGTCGGTCCTGGTCACGGCAGCCAGCCTCGCTGCCAGCCTCTGGGTCCGGCACTCCGGCGGCCCGTGGCAGACCATCCTGTTCATCGCCCTGCTGGCCGCCCAGCTCGGCGTCGCTCTGGGGCTGCGGGAGCGAGTGTTCACGCGCCAAAATCTGTTTCTGCCCGCAGCTGTGCTGACTGCGGCGGGGCTGGGCGCTGCCGCACTCTACGTACCCTTCCTGGCAGACCTGTTGGACACCTCATCGCCATCGTGGACCGGTACCGCACTCGCCGCGGCTGCCGGCCTCATCAGCTTCGGCGCAGCGCGCACCGAGAGCTGGTTGGCGAGGACTGCCGACCAGACACCTGCCGCACCGTGAGACAGAACGCCGGTGGAGATCCCGGGGCTCAAGTACTTCGACCGCTGGACCGATGTGGCCCGCTTCATCGCCCTTCTCCTTGGCGGCGTCCGGGTGGCTCCGTCGCAAACAGAAGCCGTCGTCACACCCGGTGGCCTCGGGCCGTACGTAAGGTCCGAGGCCACGGGATCTCGTACGACTGGACGGCGATCACCGACAGGACACGCACTGGTACACGAACTCCACGTCCGGGCACTTCACCGCGCAACACACAACAACGTAGCGATCCGCGTTGAGAGCGCCGGGGTCGAGCGGCGCTTGCTGGACCTGCCCGGGCCGAGGCCTCATCGACGCAACGGTCAGCCGGGGCCTCCGAGCAGACCAAGATCCGGGCCAATTCCGGGCCATCATCCCCTCGTTCGAGACAGATTCGTTTGTTTGCTCTGGTCAGGCGAGGTGTAACGCACGTACCACCAGCAGACGAAGAACCTGTTGGTGTCGTACTCGCCCAAGAAGCTGGGCTTCTTCTAGGGCCCGTTGCGAAAGTGGATCAGGAGTCGTGGTCGGCTCGGGCGGCCGTCTGGTCCGACCAGCCTCGCGACAGGGTGAGGCGGCCGGATCGGAACGCGTCGCGCTGTTCGGTCACCCATTGCTCAACCTGATCTACGGATTCCGCGACGGGCCGGTCCGTGGTGTTGAGCACATGGGTGGACCACCGCCGGTCGTCAGCAGTCCACCCGGTCCAGCGGTGCCAGGCCATCTCGGGCCAGCTGTCGTCGATGATGACGTCGGGTCGGGATCGGGGATCCTCGGCGTGCTTGCGGTGCCAGGCGGCCCAGCCGAGGAAGGCGTCAATCGCGTGAGCGTCCCATCGGCCCGAGTCGCGCATGGTGAGCCTGTCGCGCCGTAGTTCGTCGGACACGTCGACCAGACACACGGCGATTCCGTCCAGCAAGGGGGCGGAGGGGCTGGCCAGGACCTCTCCCAGCGGGGACTGCCCGGTCAGCAGGAGGTCGACTCCATGGGCCTGGTACTCCAGCGCACGACGCACCCACATCTCGGTCATGCGGTTACGCCACCAGCGATCGGCTCCTTCCGGTACGCCGAGCTCGTCGAAGTCGTGCACGGCGAGCCGCCCCAGCCGCTCGCCTACGGAGTAAGCGAGCGTGGTCTTGCCCGAACAGCTGGAACCGGTCAGTTTGAGCAGCATCTCACCAGGGTGGCAGGTCATCGGTGGTGTCCTCGAAAGGTTTTTCCCGGGACTTTCTGCCGCCCGCTCCGCTTGTCACAGCCACTCGTTGATGGCAGCGACCAGTACGGTCGCTTCGTAGCGGACGGCCAGCTTGTCGTATCTCGTCGCCACCGCACGGTGCCTCTTCAGCCGGTTGATCCCGCACTCCACCGCGTGTCGCTTGCGATAGTCGACCTTGTCGAACGTTGGCGGTCGGCCGCCACGGGAGCCGAGCTTCTTGCGGTTGCGGACCTGGTCGACTTTCTCCGGGATCGTGCAGCTGATGCCACGTCTGCGCAGGTAAGCGCGGTTCGCTCTGGAGCCGTAAGCCTTATCGGCCCGCACTTTGTCCGGCCGGGTGCGCGGCCGGCCCAGACCCAGCCGGGGAACCCGGATGGCATCCAGCACCGGCTGGAACTGCGGGCTGTCATGCCGGTGCCCGGCGGTGACGATGAGCGAGAGCGGCTTCTGACCCTGCTCGACCGCCAAGTGCAACTTGGTGGTCAGTCCGCCGCGTGAACGCCCGAGGCCGTGGTCGTCGGGCTCAGTGACGACGCCGCCGGGAGGCTCCTTTTGCTCTGCCCCTTTTTACGAGCCCCCGCGGCGTGCTGGTGCGCCCGGGCGATGGTGGAGTCCACGCTGACGTCCCAGGTAATGAGACCCTTCGCGTCGGCCTCGGCCTGGAGCTGCTCGAACATCCGCTTCCAGGTGCCGTTGCGCTGCCAGCGGCGGAACAGATCGTAGGCCGGTCCCACGGCCCGTACCGTTCCGGGACGTCCCGCCACGGCGCACCGGTCCTGGTGCGCCAGCGTATGCCGTCGATCAACTGCCGACGTGTCCACGTCGGCGGCCGCCCCGGCTTCTTGCCCAGCGGCAGCAACGGCTCCAACCGAGCCCACTGGCAATTCGTCAGATCTCCGCGCCCCACGGCGCTTGATCATCCACGACCTTGATCAACTTTCGCAACAGATCCTAGTGCCACATCAGGCAACGTTCGCCCTGTTGACTACCGCGCGGAGGCGTTCGTCGGCTGCGCGCCCTCATGCCGGGCGGGTGCCCTGCTCTCGCAGGGCCGCTTCCAGCCGGGTGACGTCCTCGGTGTCCTTCCTGCGGCGAGGCCGACCCGGAACCCAGACCGGCATCATCTGCTTGATCTCGATCTGGGCGTGGGGACTGATGATCCGGCACCGCAGTGTCCCGATACGGCCAACAGAACCATCGAGCATGCCCTCCGGCCATGTCTCCCCGACCCAGGGGCCGCCAGCGACCACAACGCGCCCGAGCCGGTCCTTGCTCACGAGAGCGAAGCTGCTCTCCACGCCCTGCTTGCAGAAATCGAGCTGCTGATCGGCAGGCGGCCCGGACAGAGGCTCATAGCCGGAACGAAGCAGGGCGTCGGTCAGAGCAGAGGCATCCTCCGCCCAGGCGAACCAGTCGATGTCCACATGGTCACGCGTGACCTCGCCGATGAAGAAGTCCATGGCCCAACCCCCGCGGAGCCACACCTCCACACCAAGGGCCTTCGCGATCTCCACCGTCTCGCCGATCAGCCGAAGCTGCCGAGCACTGCGCTCTCTGTCCACAGCCGAGCAGGCTATGCGGCAATCCTGGCCGCAGCAGCTCGATTTCCGGCTGCTGAGCCGAAGCACGGTGGTTGTCACCATCAGGGTCCACTGAGCTGCGGTTTCCGTGTAGCGAAGCATGGTGGTTGTACCGGATCGGCGCTCTACCTGTCACCAGCAGCGCACGAGGCATGGTTGGTGTCACCGGCTCCCATGCTCCGCCGGCTGCTTGAGCTGCACGGCGACCCCGTCTGTCCTTTGACAGCAAATCCAGTCGCTGTGCCGCTCAACCCAGTCGACGCCGTTGGGGTCGAGATCGTTCACCAGCGAGGGCGGAGCTGTCGCTGGTGCTGCTCCGAGGTGGCCGGGTCGATGTGGACCTCCACGAGGCGGGCAGCGCTTTACCGCCTCAGCTCTCGCGAGGGCCTCCACACGAGGTCACTTGAAGAGGGAAAACGCAACTTCGACAGGGTCTGCAGAGGTGGCTATCGTCACCTGCCGTTCGGCGGCGCCCACAGTCGCAGAGGAGTTCCATCAGGCTGAGTCGATCACGCCCACAACTCCCCACCCGACGGGCAAGCCATCGAATCGAGTCGCGCCCAGACAGCGAGACCGTCAGGAACTTCCCCACAAGGCCCACTCAGCCAGGGAGAGACGCATGCACCATCTTGCTCTGTACACGTTCGGCGTCCTGAAGTCAGCCCTCACCGATCCCGCACGTCTTACGCGGGAGTTGCACGAGAGCGGTGAGGCCGTCTACCGGGAGATCGGACAGCACCCGGATATATCGCTCGTGCTGAAGCGGCAGATCGCAGCCTGGGCGCACGGACGGATTTCGACTCGGACTGGGGTGAGTGGGGAGAGTTTGCTGTTCCGGCCTGGTACGGGAAAGGCCGCACTGTGGAAACCACCGCCCTGGCCGCGACCCTCTCACTCTGGACCGACCTGCGATCCGCCTTCGACTCCATCTACACCGGTCTGCACCGCGCGGCGCTCAACAGGCGTTACGACTGGTTCGAGAGGACGGGACACCCGGGTTACGTGTTCTGGTGGGTCGCCGACGGCACGATACCGACCTGGCAGGACGGGGTTTCCAGGCTGGAGCACCTCCACGAACACGGCTCCGCACCGTACGCCTTCACCTTCCACCGCTCGTTCGACCCAGGCGGAACACCGACAAGGCGTCGGACCGAAGAGCGAGGTTCGCTGACACGAAGCCCTGAACCACTGGGTTCGCTGTAGAACGCCTGGATTGGATGACGGCGGACATCGTCAGTCGGCCTGCGGTGCCCGTTCTGCATTCTTGGTGACGTTGCCTGATGCGGCACCAGAACGACCTTCAAGGACCGAAACCGGCATCGATCTCCGGAACCGGCGGGATCATGGAACGCGAACTGCGTCCGCGGTCCCCGTGCAGCGGCGGGGCTGAGATCGGAAGAGAGAACGACAGTGGGAACCTACACGGAGAGCCGTCACCGGAGCCTCACCGATCCAGAAGGCTTCTGGTTGGAGGCGGCGCGGCTGGTCGACTGGACGGCGCCGCCGTCGCGTGCCCTCGACAGCAGTGGCGCGCCGTTCTACCGCTGGTTTCCGGACGGCGAGTTGAACACCTGCGCCAACGCACTGGACCGGCATGTTGCCGGCGGAGCCGGCGAGCGCACGGCACTGATCTGGGACTCGGCGATGGTCCCGGGGAAGCGGTCGTTCAGCTACCGCGAACTTCGTGACGAGGTGGCACGTCTCGCCGGTGCGCTGAGGGGACTGGGCGTCGGCAGGGGCGACCGGGTCGTCATCTACATGCCGATGGTCCCCGAGGCCGTGATGGCGATGCTGGCCTGCGCCCGGATCGGCGCAGTGCACTCGGTGGTGTTCGGCGGGTTCGCGCCCAAGGAGCTCGCGACCCGGATCGAGGACGCCCGTCCCAAGCTGGTCGTCGCCGCCTCCTGCGGGCTGGAGCCCAACCGCGTGGTGGCCTACCAGCCGATCCTGGACGAGGCACTTGCGCTCAGTTCCCACCGGCCCGAGCACACCCTGATGCTCCAGCGCGAGACCCTCAGGGCCGATCTGGGCGCCGGCTATGTGGACTGGGCGGACGTCGTGCCCGGTGCGCAGCCCGTGGAGCCGGTCCCGGTCGCGGCCACCGATCCGCTCTACATCCTCTACACCTCCGGCACGACCGGCCGCCCCAAGGGTGTGCTGCGCAGCGCGGGCGGGCACGCGGTCGCGCTCGCCTGGTCCATGGGTGCTGTCTACGACATCCACGCCGGCGACGTCTTCTGGACCGTCTCGGACGTCGGCTGGGTCGTCGGCCACAGCTACATCGTCTATGGCCCGCTGCTGGTCGGCGCCACGACCGTGGTCTACGAGGGCAAGCCCGTCGGTACTCCTGACGCGGGCGCCTTCTGGCGGGTGGTCCAGGAGTACGGCGTGCAGGCGATTTTCACTGCGCCGACCGCGATCCGGGCGATCAAGAAGGCCGATCCGGCCGCCGCGGAACTCGCCAAGTACGACATCACCTCCCTGACCTCGCTGTTCCTCGCCGGTGAACGTCTGGACCCGGAGACCTACCACTGGGCCTCGCAAGCTCTCGGCGTCCCGGTCACCGATCACTGGTGGCAGACCGAGACCGGCTGGGCGATCGCGGCCAACCCGCGTGGTCTGGAGGCGTTGCCCGTCAAGCCGGGCTCGGCCACGGTGCCTGTACCCGGCTGGAACGTGCAGATCCTGGACGACGACGGACGACCGCTGCCGCCCGGCCGGGAGGGCGAGATCGCAATCCGGCTGCCGCTGCCCCCGGGCGCGCTCCAGACGTTGTGGGACGACGACGACCGGTTCGTGGAGTCCTACCTCAGCCGGTTCCCCGGCTACTACCACACCGGCGACTCCGGCTACTTCGACGACGACGGCTACCTCTTCGTCATGGGCCGCACCGACGACGTGATCAACGTCGCCGGACACCGCCTGTCGACCGGTGCCATCGAAGCCGCCCTGGCCACCCACCCCGCGGTCGCCGAATGCGCGGTGATCGGCATCCCCGACGATCTCAAGGGACAAGTGCCCTACGGCCTTGTCGTTCTCAAGTCCGGCGCGGACCCGGCCCCGGAGCAGCTGCGCACCGAGCTGGTGGCGGCCGTCCGGCGCGACGTCGGCCCCGTCGCGGCCTTCCGCGACGTCGCAGTCGTCCCTGCACTGCCGAAGACCCGCTCCGGCAAGGTCCTCCGCAAGACGATGCGCGGCATCGCCGACGGCCGGGACGAGCCGGTCCCCGCGACCATCGAGGACGCCTCCGTGCTCGACGCTCTGATCCCCCTGCTGCGCAACCGCCCTTGAGACCACGCGGCGGTCAGGAAGAACCGGGGTCCGGCGTCAAGCGCGAGGTGCGTACGTTGGTGCGAACCTCATCGCGAGCCGCTTCCCGGTAGGGGCTGGATCCGTCGACCGACGGGCCCAGCCCCTTCAGCCGGTGGCCGTCAGATGCGGTCAGCTGCAATCAGGAGGTACTGGAAGGAGCCGTCCTTATAGGAGTTGATGAACGCCTCTTCAATGCCGGTGACCAGGGAAGACGTGGCCCGCAGCTCCCAATAGGGGAGGGTCGCAGCAGTCAGGTCGATGACGGTCTGCGGTACGAGACGGTTGTCGGCCATGGCGCGCAGGTATTCCCGGCGGGAATGGATGTTGCACTCGAAGTGCGCGTTGATCTGGGAAACCCACTTCGAGGGCTGTCCGTAACGCGGGTTCCAGCAGCCGGTGATGGTCACGTAGCGGCCGCCGACCGCGAGGATTCGGGAGTGCTCGGCAAAGAGGTCGTGGAGGTCGACGTACATACTCGACTCGTTGTTCCACGAGGCCGCGGCCTGCCCTGTCTCGAAGGGCGTGTCGAGCATGTTGCACACGCGGGCGTGAACATGGTCCTCCATGCCGAGTTCATGGGCGCGCCGGTTCGCGAAATCGGCCTGCTTGGCCGAGAGTGTGACGCCCTCGACCTTGCATCCGAACCGCTGGTGGGCCATGACCATCGAACCGCCCCGGCCGCAGCCGGCGTCCACGAGTGTGTCGTCGTGCCCGATGGAGCCGAGGTGGTCCAGGAGGACTTCGGCCTGCGCCGACTCCAGGCGGTGGAGTTCGGCGATCAGCTTCGTCTCGTACTCGCGGTCGCTTGCGTCCCCGAGGACGGCATGGTCGACGTCACCGATGCCGTAGTGGTGGTGGTAGAGCCCGTCGACGTCGCCGAGACGCAGGTTCACGGGCCTGGCCTCGTGATCCCAGTAACGGGCGATGTCCCCCTGGTAGGGCGACGCCGGAGCGGGAACGAACGCGGAGGTGCCGTTGATGGTGGTGAGCTCGGTGCTGGTCACAGAGAACTCCATTTCTTACCAGAAATCGGGCAGGCTGTATCGATAGGTGTTGGTCTGGTGCCAGTAGTGGTTGGCGTCGACCCATACGGCCACTCCCCGGAGGAAGCGCAGCACGCTCGGGACGGGACAGGCGGCGGCCAGAGCAGCGGCTTCGTCTTCGAAGTCGTGCATGAGGTCGTTGTGGACCTCGACCGCCTTCAGATAGGCATCCCGGTGTGCGATGCCCTCACGTTCGGCGATCACCACTGGCAGGTTCAGGTGCCGACCGGGGCCGGCGAGTTCCTTGGTGTACGAGTACAGGTCGTTGACGATGGTGCTGGCGTTCCCGGCGAGTGCGAGAACACGCTGCATGGCGGGCTGTGCATGCAGGTCCGTCGGCAGTTCGTAGCCGCCGACTGTGTCGGTGATGGTGGGGCAAGGCCGGAAGTTGTTGAACTGCCGCATCGCCAGGTACTCCCACACCTCGGGCGTGTGGTCCGTCTGGGCCCAGGCGGCCTCCGCGAGGTACCCCAGGTGCAGACGGGCCATGTCGTGCCGGAACCGGTCGGCCTGGGAAGGGGTGGCCTGTTGGACGAAGTACTGCATGGCGGAGCGGTAGGCGCGCCGCGGGGCGTCGGCGTGGAGCGACTCCGCCCACTGCGGCTGGTATTCCTTCGTGGTGTGAAGGGGGTCGAGGGCGGTGTGCGCAAGAAGAAGGCGTCCGCCGAGGCCGATGGGCGAACCTCCGTGGTCCTCGCAGTAGTAGTCGTCGACCGCGTTCTCGGCCACCATCAGCCGCGTAGCGAGCATCAGGTGGTCGACGGTCGGAGCGTCGGGATGGCAGGCAACCATGTAGCGCCCGACGGAGAAGCCGTCGAACTGGCCCTCCCACTCCTCGGGGTACAGCTCGACCTCGTCCACCGCCCAGTCCTTGATCCTGCGACCGACCTCCTCCACCCGCGCCGGATCAGGTTCCGGCACCGGGTGGTGGTAGAGACCCGGGATCGGTTTGCCCTCCGCTGGTGCCTCTGGCGCCGGAGGCGCCGGCGGCTCCTCGCGCAGGCCCGGATACAGACCCGACGTGCCGAGACCGGTGGGGCCGCGCAGGATCCGGTCCAGAGCCGGGCTCGGTTGCCCCGCCGCGGCAGCGCCCTCCCGCACGTGCGCAGCGATCAGGTCGCCACCCGGGGCGTTGTCGGGTACGGACACGTCTACGGGCACGGCCCCTGCGGCAGGGATGGGAACGGAAGGCAGAGTTGGCGAGGCAGGCAGGGTGCGGGCAGCGGCTTCGACGCCAGTGGCGTGAGTGAGGGCATGCGGCCCGAAGCGGGCCGCAGCGGCAGGCAGGCTCGACTGCAGCGGGGAAAGCCCAGGATCGGGCATCCGTAGCTCCTTCGTGAGGTGGGTGGGCTGTCCCGGATCCCGGACGTGCTCGCCCGGCCCGGGAACGTGCGGGCTGTCGTGGCCGTCGGACGGGCCCTCCTGCGGCGTCATATGCGTGGGGTCTCCCCAGGCCCGCCAGGGCCGAGGCATGGGGCCTCCCAGGCTCGAAAGGGCCTAGGCGTGGGGTCTCCCCAGGCCCGAAAGGGCCTAGGGGACGCATCGCAAGGCGGTAGGGGTACCGCCCGGCCGGAGGCCGGGGGAGAACGCCCTCGTACTGGATGTACTGGGTTGACTCCGACAACACAGCGAGGTGCCGTAGCTGTCGCCGCAGGCCCGACAGGATCGCTCGGACAGGGCCTAGTTGAGCCTGCGGCCGATCTGCACGTTCTCCAGCACGCCGAGCGCGTTCGGCACCAGGATCGCGGCGGAGTAGTAGGTGGTGACCAGGTACGAGATGATCGCCTGCTCGCTGACACCCATGCAGCGCACCGACAGGCCCGGCTCGTACTCATCCGGCAGGCCGGTCTGACGCAGACCGATGACGCCCTGGTTGTCCTCGCCGGTTCGCATGGCGAGGATCGAGCTGGTGCCCTCCTTGCTGATGGGGATCTTGTTGCAGGGCAGGATCGGGACACCGCGCCAGGCCGGGACCCGCTGCCCGCCGAGGTCGACGCTGCCCGGGTAGATCCCGCGGGCGTTGAGCTCACGCCCGATCGCCGCGATCATCCTGGGATGAGCGAGGAAGAGCTTGGTGCCGCGGCGGCGGCAGAGCAGCTCGTCGAGGTCGTCCGGGACGGGCGGGCCGGAGTGGGGTTGGATCCGCTGCTTGAAGTCGGCGTTGTGGAGCAGGCCGAACTCCCGGTTGTTGATCAGCTCGTGCTCCTGGCGCTCGCGCAGCGCCTCGATCGTGAGCCTGAGCTGCTCCTCGGTCTGGTTCATCGGCCCGTTGTAAAGGTCGGCGACCCTCGTGTGGACCCGCAGAACGGTCTGCGCGACGGAGAGTTCGTACTCGCGCGGCTTGAGCTCGTAGTCGACGAAGGCGCCCGGCAGCTCGACTTCGCCGGTGTGGCCGGCCGACATCGCGATCTCGGCCTCGCCGTGACGGTTCTGCCGCTGCAGGGGAAGCGAGCTGAACCGGCGGATGTGGGCCTGGAGGCTCGGCGCCGAGGACAGCACGGCGGCGAAGTCGCCGCGGGACAAGGTGAGCAGGGTGCCGGAGGTCTCGGCGGTGGCGGTGAAGTCCCATCTGGCGTCGGCGTCCAGAAGGGCGTTCTCACCGAACCGGTCGCCGTCGGCGAGTACGGCGACGGCGGCCTCGTCGCCGTACTTGCCGACGGAAGTCTGGTTGATCCGGCCATGGGCGATCAGATGGATCTGCTCGGCAGGGGTACCGCGCTCGGCCAACACCTCGCCGGCGCGAAAGTCGCGCTGGACACACCTGCCGGCGATCGCGGTCAGCACCTCCACGTCTTCGAAGCCGCGGAGCAGGGCCAGTTCGCCCAGCTCGCGAGGAATCACCCGGACGTCGGCACCGTCCTGGACGAACTCGATGCGCCCGTCGCCGACGGTGTAGCTCAGTCGGCGGTTCACCCGGTAGGCGCCGCCCTTGGTCTCCACCCAGGGGAGCATCCGCAGCAGCCAGCGAGAGGTGATCTCCTGCATCTGCGGAGCGGACTTGGTCGTGGTGGCAAGGTTGCGGGCAGCGGCGGTGCTCAGGCTGGACTGCCGGGGCGGCTCCAACTGTGCTTCCGGGCCGGTCTCAACGGTCATCGGGCGAGCTCTCCTTCGCAACGCTGGTGATCGGCGTCGTGCGCGCACGCCAACCGGTGAAAGAGGAAAAAGAGGGTCGATCTCTGGGAATCCGTTCAGATCCCGGTGAACAGTAACTGCCGATATGCCCAGGTCACCCCATGAGACCGTGGGCATTACCTCGATGAAGTGACCTTGCTCCGCACGGGGTTTATCCGGACGACCGACGACATCTGAGCCACCCGGCCGAGAGCCGTCCTGTGCACGGAGCGGCCGCCCGCCCCGTCCCCTTTTCGGCACTTGCAGCCTGATCTGACGATCCATCTGAGATTGATCAGGAGCACCGGGAGGCCAACGCGCAGGCCACTGCAGGGGAAGATCGCCCTCGACTCCGAGCCGGCGCCGGCCCCGGTCATCAGGCGGCCGCCCGTCATCGTCCGCGACGGCGGGAACGCCGTCCCCGGCTCCCGCACAGAGGGAATCCGGCCAGGTTCGCCGTCGATATCGACCCCTTTCGCCGCAACACCGGCTACCGGCTCACCGACATCTCCGACGTGGCCGAGCGCGAGGCCCTAGGGCGTCCGGCCGATCCCGGGTCGGGGCTCGGGTCGCCCGCTGATCACTTGGATGAGCACAAGCGCCGTTGGCGCGTCATGCCGGCAGGTCAACCGGCGTGCCTCCCGTGTACCGCCAGCAGCCGAAGAACCTGCTCATCTCTTGGTCACCGAAGAGTCTCGGCTTCTTCCGGGCACACGGGAAGCGGCGCCTGAACCGGGCTTCTGCCCGGTCCAGGCGCCTTCGACTCGGTCCGCCGACAGCGGGGTACCGGCTACGGCGGCTCCCACGTCAGATGGAGGCGTCCACCAGGCCCCACCGGGAGCCGGCATCAATGACTGCGTCGGCACGCCGGGCGATCGGACGCGGTACGGGCCTGGCTGGTGGATTGCGGCGCGGCTCTGCTGTGCGCGATGACCTACGAGGACAGCTGAAGAACCGGGCACACAGCTGACGCGTCAGGTCGCCGACGTCCTGTCATCGCGTCACGGCGCGTACTCGAAGGCGCCCATGTCACAGGCCAGGCCCTGCGGACGCGTGATGCCTCGCTGGTCAGTGGCGGGGCAGCCGTCGTCGGCCGCGTCGACGGCCGGGCTGCCCGGCAACAGAGCGACGGTGTCCGTGGGCCCGCCGTGGTCACTCAGGGAAGCGAGGCCGGGAGACCGGCGTGGAAGGTCACCCTCGGCGGTGAGGTGGCAACTGTTGCCGCTGTCGAGGTTGTTGCCCAGCGAGTCGATGGCGGCGAAGACGTTCTTGCAGTCGCTGGTTGTCCCGCCGCTGATGTTGCCGGCGATGATCGTGTTCTGCAGTGTGAGACGACCCAGCGGCAGGTTGACGGTGTCGGTGACCGGCCGGGGCAGGCTGTCCAGGTAGGCGGGGGCGATGTTGATCCCACCGCCGCCGTCGGTGGCGGTGTTGCCGGTGATCGTGGAGCTGCGGATGTCCACCCGGCCGGTGCCGCGTATGTCGATGCCGCCGCCGTATCCGGACAGGCTTCCCGGCCGTTCCCAGTCGTCGGTCACGCGGTTGTCCGCGATCGTCGAATTGACCACGGTGCCGGTGTCGTCGAACCGGATCCCTCCCGCCTCACCCGCTGTGTTGCGGCTGACGGTGCTGTCGATCAGCGTCAGGTGGGAGTCGGGAATGTTGAAGATGCCTCCCCCGTAACCGGCGGAGTTCCCCGTCACCGTCACCCGGCGCAGCGTCATGTCCTTGCTGTTGGCAATGCCGCCTCCGCCAGGGTCGGTGATGGGCACTTCCCGCTGCTTGGCGTCTCCTCCCGTGATGGTGAGGTCGGACAGCCAGGTGTCGGCGCCCATCCGGAAGACACGGTCGATGTGGTCGGCGTCGATGACGGTCTCCCGCGCCCCGGCCCCCCGGACGATGGTCGGGGCGGTGATGTTCAGATCGCCTGTGGTCGGGTCGGCGGTGCGCCCGTTCAGCAGGTCGGGGTTGGGGGGAATGGTCAGCCGGTAGCGGCCGGCAGGTAACTCGATCATGCTGCCGGGCCGGGCGTTTGCGGCCATGACCGCCGCGCGCAGGGTGCAGGTTCCTGTGGCGGTGCGACAGAGGCCGTCGGACGGGTCTGCGTCCACTGCGTCCGCCGTGGAGTCGACCAAGAGGTGCGCGGCCGGTGGCCGTGCCTGGGCAGGGGCCGGTACGACGACGGCCACTGCCGAGGCCAGCGACATGGCCGCGAGTACGGGAAAGGCGGTCCGACTTCTCAAGTGACTCTCCAAGGTGCGGCCGGCCGGGGGCCGGTGCGACTGATGGGGTCTTGACGTCCTGCCTTCGGCGGCGTGCGGAAGTGTCGTGAGCGGGAACGCCGCGTGGTCCTCCGCGCCTCACCGCCCGGCGGCGTGGGGGCGGTTGTCACTGTCGGCCGGGAGCGCCATAGGCGTGAAGGTGACGGGCACAGTGGCCGGTCCCCGGATGACGCTGGGACGCCGGGGCACGACCTCCTCGTCCACGGCGAGGGCCAGAGCGGGCAGGCGGCGCAGAAGCGTACCGATGGCGATCTGGCCCTCGAGGCGGGCGAGCGCCGCGCCCAGGCAATAGTGGAGGCCGTGCCCGAGGGCGAGGTGCGGGTTGTGCGCGCGGGCGATGTCCAGGACGTCCGGCCGGTCGAACCGCCCCGGGTCCCTGTTGGCCGCGCCGGTGGAGAGCACCACCGTCTCACCGGCGGCGATGGTGGTGTCCGCCAGGTCCAGATCCTCGCGGGCGTAGCGTACGACGCCGAGCATGACCGGCCCGTCGTAGCGGAGGAACTCCTCGACCGCGGACGGCAGCAGGGCCGGTTCCCGGCGAAGTCGGTCCAGTTGGTCGGGATGGAGGAGGAGCAGCAGGGTGCCGGTGCCGATGAGGCTGACGGTGGTCTCGTGGCCTGCGACGAGCAGCAGGACCGCAGTGCCGACCAGTTCCGCGTCCGACAGCCGGTTCTCCTCGCCGGCGGCGGCGAGTGCGGTGAGCAGGTCGTCGGCGGGTTCGGCGCGCTTGCGCACCACGAGGCCGGCGAGGTACGCGCCGAGGTCAGCCCGGGCCTGCTCGGCTGCGGCGGCCGCTGCCGGGGCCACGGGCGGGCTGAGCATGTCGGCCGACCATCGCCCGAACTGCCCGCGGTCCTCGAAGGGTACGCCGAGCAGTTCACATATGACCGCGACCGGGAGCGGGAGGGCGAAGTCGGCGACCAGGTCGGCCCGCCCGAGTGGGGCCACTGCGTCGATGAGAGTGTCGGCGATCTGCTGGACCCGCGGCCGTAACGCCGCCACTCGCCGAGGGGTGAAGGCGCGCGAGACCAGTTGGCGGAGCCGCGTATGGTCGGGCGGGTCCGTGGTGAGCATGCTCGGCGGCCGCCGCCCGTCTCCGCCCGGTCGGGCGGAGAGCGACGCGGCGCTGCCGGGAGTGCGTGGGTCGCTGCTCAGTGAGGGGTGTGCAATGGCGGCCATCACGTCGTCGTAGCGGGTGACCATCCAGGCGTGCCCGCCGCCTCGCAACTCGACACGCTGCACCGGTCCAGATCGGCGCAGCCGGTCCAACCAGGGGTAGGGATCCCGCCGTTGCTCGATGTCGGCAGGGAGCTGATGGATGATGAGATCGCTCACGGCGCTCCTCCCATAGGGCGGGTGGACACTGCGGAGGGGATCGGACTCTCAACTCTGTAGTGAGCGTTCCATACAGGGATGCGGATGTCCATGGAGCGTACGGAGCAGGGTGGTTGGGATTCGCCGCCCGCCAGGTCCACGCACCGGTCTCGGTGGAATCGCTGCGCCGTGGCGGACAGGTACTTGATCCACGGCCCGGACACGTGCTGCAGGGACTGTCGGCATCCCTGCCGGGACAGCCGGGAGCGCCCACGCCTCCACAGGATCCGTATCGTTCGGTGGGCGGGAGGCGGAGGGAGAGTCGGGGTACACACCAGGACACAGCGACCCGGCGGCACGGATGTCTGCAACGCGAAGATGGCGGCTCCCGGAACTGGGGTCGCGGCGTACGGGCGATGCGGTTCGGGGAGTACTCCGCAGAGCGGCACCTTCTTCGGTGCGGCACCCGACCTCGCCGCTGGAGCACCCCGCCGGAGCACCCCCAGCCTCCGTCATACCGGACGTAACGGACAGTTACCAGGTGGTAGCACCTTGTTGAACTCCATTTGTTCCCGTACGGCGCTTGAAGCCTCCCCGATGACCCAGGAGGATCAGGCACTCCAGCGCCCCTAGAAGGACGCGAGTGATCCCTGGCATCACCGAACCACGGTGCTGCGTCCGGCCCGGCCAATCGCAATCCGATGGCCTCAGAGCCGGCTTCTGCCTGCCTCGCTTCCGCCGGGCCTGCCGCACTCCCCTTTCATGAGGACCTGATGACACAACACATACCGGAGGGGGTGTTCTGGTGCCTTGTCGCGGTCTCGCTCGCCGGACTGTTGCTGCTGGTACGCCAGTACCGGATCACCGTCACCCTGCGCCGTCGACTGACGATCCACGAAGCCGGCCTGCTCGCCCGTGAGGAGGAGGTCCGGCACCTCGCCGAGGTTCGGCTCCCTGCTCTGGCCGAGGCATCCCGCCGGCCCGCGCCGGTGCCCGGACCGCTCGACACGGATCTGGCGGGCACGGCGTACGGGAAGGACCTGCAGAAGATCGTCGAGCAGTTCACCGGTGCTGCCGAGGCCGCACAGTCCCGGGCGGACACGTCGGCGAAGGCAACGCTGAAGGCGGCGATGCGCGCCCTGCAGGCCCTGGCGAACGAGCAGCAGCTGTCGATCTCGGACATGCAGGACCGGCACGACGACCCGGACGTGCTCCAGGACCTCCTGGAGATCGACCACGCCAACGCGCAGTTCGGCCGCAGGGCACAGGCCATCGCCGTGCTCTGCGGCTCATGGCCCGGACGGCAGCGGGCCGCGTCACCGCTTGTCGACGTCGTACGAGGGGCGACGTCGAGGATCCGGGACTACCGGCGCGTCAACGTGCACTCCCGGGTCGACATGGACGTGGTGAGCCGAGCCGTCGAGCCTGTCGTCCTCGCGGTTGCCGAGCTGCTGGACAACGCGGCGCGGCATTCTCAGCCCAACACCTCTGTCGAGGTCGGCATCCAGCCTGCCCACAACGGAATCAGCATCGTCGTCGACGACGCCGGCGTGGGCATGGAGGCGCTCGAGACCGAGGAGGCCGCGCGCCGCTTGTCCGGCCAGGAACACATCGACATCAACCGGCTCAGCGACCCGCCGCAGTTCGGATTCGCCCTGATCGGCGTACTCGCCGCCCGGTACGGATTCACCGTCTCGGTCGACTCGCAGTCCCCGTACGGCGGTGTGCGGGCCGTGCTCTTTCTCCCCAACGCGCTCATCAACCGCGTGCGTTTCACGGGCCCGCCGATCCCCCTGCAGGAGGCAGGCACGCCAGGCGCCCCGCAGCCGGTCTCCCTTGGCGCACCCGAGGCCACTGCCGTCGGGGACGCAGCAGCCCGACCGGGTTCCCTCACGCCCCCAGTCCTCCCCCGGCCGGCTGCCGAGTCGTCAGCCTTCCCCGAAGTGGAGGCGGCGCAGTCGTCCACCGTGGGAGGCCTGCCCAAGCGCCGCCGACGCACGGCCCAGCACGAAGCGGCCGTCGACCCCGCGACCCCGACCCCCTCCGCTCCCTCGCTGGTCCGCCCCGCGGCCGAGACCGCCTCCCGCATGAGCGCGTTCGCCCGAGGCACCCGCTCCGGCCGCGACGCCAACCCCGACAGCGAAGGGACCTCCCAGGAATGACCGGCCACATGACCAATGAACTCGGATGGATGCTCGACGAGGTCCTGAAGGTCCCGGAAGCCCGCCACGCGATCCTGCTCTCCGCGGACGGCATGCTCCGCGCCCACTCCCAGGGCATCAAGCGTGACGAGGCCGAACGGCAGGCGGCGGCGTTGTCCGGCCTGCAGTCGATCAGTCGCAGTACCGCCGAGTTCTGCGCGCAGGAGACCTCGCCCTGGCAGCAGACACTGGTCGAATTCGTCGACGGTTACGTCTTCCTGGTGGCCGCCGGCGCGGGCGCCTATCTGGCGGTCTCCGCCGGCCAGGACGTCGACATGGAAGCCGTCACCTACAGCATGCACAAGCTGGTCGACCGGCTGGGCAAGGAGCTGACCAGTCCGCCGCGGCAGAACTCCGCACCCGGCATGGCTGACGACCCAGGTACGCCATGACCCCGCCACGCCCCCGGCGTGACAAAGGACTCGTGCGGCCCTACGTCGTCACGGAGGGCCGCGCTCATCCGACGCGCAACACACTGGACATCGTGACGCTGGTGACGGCTGTGAACAACCGTCACCTGCACGGGCTGAGCCCGGAGAAGCGCGGTGTCATGGAACTGTGCCGAGGAGGAGCGCTGTCGGTCGCCGAAGTGGCCGGCCACCTCACTCTCCCGATGAGCGTCACCAAGGTCCTGCTCAGCGACCTCATCGACAGCGGTCATGTCGTCGCCCGGCCACCCGTCCCCAAAGCGCAACTGCCCGACGCCCGACTCCTGCAGGAGGTCCTGGATGGGCTCCGCTCCCGTTTCTGAACCGGTCTACGTCGCGGACACGGTCACCACCGCGGTCAAGATCCTCGTCGTCGGCCACTTCGCCGTCGGCAAGACCACCTTTGTCGGAACACTCTCCGAGATCCGGCCGCTGCGCACCGAAGAGACGATGACGCAGGCAAGCGAACTCGTCGACGACCTCGAGGGCACCCCCGACAAGACCACGACGACCGTGGCCATGGACTTCGGACGCCTCACACTCAGTGAGTCCCTGGTGCTGTACCTCTTCGGCGCCCCCGGGCAGAAGCGCTTCACCCAGCTGTGGCAGGACATGCTGTGCGGAGCCCTCGGCGCACTGGTGCTGACGGACACCCGAAGGCTCGACCAGTCCTTCGACATCATGGGTCTGCTGGAAGAGCACGGCATGCCGTACGCGGTCGCCGTCAACCAGTTCGACGGCGCACCGCCCTTCCCCGAGGCAGAGATCCGCGAGGCTCTCGACCTGCTCCCGGAAACCCCGCTGGTCACCTGCGACGCGCGGGAACCCACGTCCTCCGCCAAAGCGCTGATCTCCCTCATCGAGTACCTCCAGACCCGCACCCCTCAGGAGCAAGAATGACAACACCCCTGCCCATGGGTGACGCGGTACCTCCTCCCGGCTGCCCTGCGCATGCCGGCGACGGTTCGGTTGAGCGCCTGTACGGCCCGGAGTTCGCCGCCGACCCCTTGGGGTCGTACACCCGCCTGCGCGCCCGTGGCTCCGTCGCGCCCGTGGAAATGGCACCCGGAGTACACGCCTCCTTGGTCACCGGCTACGAGACCGCTCTGGAGGTGCTGCGCAGTCCGGAGCGCTTCTCCAAGGACCCACGCCGATGGCGGGCCCTCGCCGACGGGACGGTGCCGGCGGACAGCCCGGTCGTGCCGATGATGATGTACCGGCCGAACGCCTTGTGGGCCGACGGGGACGAGCACAGAAGGCTGCGAGGCGCCGTCACCGACAGCCTCGGCCGCCTGGACCCCAACGCGCTCAAGGGCTACGTGGAGCACAGCGCGGACACGCTCATCGACCGGATCGGGCCCAAGGGACGGGCGGATCTGCTGGGCGAGTACGGTGCCGTCCTGCCCCTGCTGGTCTTCAACCAGCTCTTCGGCTGCCCGCCCCACATCGGGGACAAGCTGGTCGAGGGGATGTCCGGGATCTTCGACGCCGACACCGACTCCGAGAAGGCGAACGCGGTGCTGACCGAGGGCGTCGCCGAGCTGGTCGCGCTCAAGAGGGACCAACCGGGGCAGGACGTGACGTCCTGGATGATGGCCCACCCTGCCGGGCTCACCGACGAGGAGATGATGCATCAGCTGGTCCTCCTCATGGGCGCAGGCACCGAGCCCCAGCAGAACCTGATCTGCAACGGACTACGGCTGCTCCTGTGCGACGACCGGTTCGCGGGTGATCTCGCAGGCGGCAGCATGCCCGTTGAGGACGCCATCGACGAGGTGCTGTGGACCGACCCGCCGATAGCGAACTACGCCGTCCACTATGCGCTCCACGACCTGGAGCTCGACGGAACCCTCGTACGCGAGGGCGAGCCCATTGTGATCAGCCTGGCCGCCGCGAACACCGACCCCGGACTCGCCGGCGACCGCCGGGCGGGCAATCGCGCGCACCTCGCGTGGAGCGCGGGCCCCCACACCTGTCCCGCGAAAGGCCCCGCCCGGTCGATCGCCGCCATCGCCCTGGAGAAGCTCCTCGACCGACTCCCCGACATTGAACTGGCAGTGCTTGTCGAGGAGTTGGAGTGGCGGCAGGGACCCTTCCACCGGGCTCTGGCCGCCCTGCCCGTCCGCTTCCCGCCGATCGGCCCCGACGACCGGACTTCTGCGGAAAGCGATTGGATCACGGATCCGGTCCTCTCGGCACCGATCCCTCCGGCACCGACGTCCACGGCGAGGGAACCCGGATCCGCGAACGTGGTCCGGCAGCGCTGGTGGAGCTCCCTGGCGAGATGGCGGCAAAGGCGCTGAGCCAGGTGAGCACGTCGCACACACCCACGACGTCGCCGTCTGCGGCATACGCCCGGCTGCGGACCCGTACCCGGGCGGACCGGACACCGAGGCCGGCACGCCAGTGACGTCAACGACTCGGCGTCGGGCCACGGCCGGACCCGCCTGCGGGTTCGGCCATGACCGGACGGGGCGACGAGTGAGGACGAAGGACCGGCTCTTCCACACTCCAGCCCGTTGATCGCAAACCCGCAGGCGGGCACGGTCGGCAACCCACTTCGGAAGTCAACGCCGTTGGACGGTACGGCCGATGGGTTGCGACACATGCTCATCGGCCGTGCCCGGCTCTCGACCGCCGGCCATGACCCCGGCCACAGAATCACGCCTGCCGCGGGCCGGCGTCGACCGCGACAACACCGACGCCGGCAAGACGCGCGGCGCCAAGACATCCCGCCCCGAGACCGCCCGCCATGCAGACAAGGCTTACGGCTCCCCTGAGCTGCGCAGGTGGCTGCGGGAGCGACATCGGCGTCCGTGCCGCCCTCAAGGGCGGCGAGCCCGGACAGGACTCAGGCCGTCGCAGGCAGGCCGACGAACGGACGATCCCCTGCCTTCCCGGCAACTGCAGGGCGCTGCCTGGCGATCCTCGGCCTCGCCGGCGCCCACGCTGCCGGTCGGCGTCGCCCGTCCTCGCCGACCGGTTCACCGGCGGATCTGAGCCCCGCGAGGCAGCCGCTCGGCACCCCGGGCCGGTGACGACGCCTTTCAAGCCGTCGCGCCGCCGTTCCCTTGTCAGTTGTGTAGACAGCACCGCCCCTGAATGGAACGCTCGCTACAGAGCAACGTAGTTGGCGCCGCTGCCCCGCGCGCCGGGCAGCCCGGTGCCACCGTCCAGAGGACGGCGTCTGTCACACGGCGCGTACGAACAGACGCGGTTGGAACCCCGGAGCCGCCCGCGACGCCCACCAGCCGGACGTGGACCGCCGCGCCTTCCTTCGCCGAAGCAGACGGACCAACAGAAGGAGACCGATGAGATTCCGTGACGTACGCCGTACGGTTGCCCGCGCCGCGACCGTCGGCGCTGTACTGCTGCTGTCGTTCAGTGCGCCCCAAGCGGCCTCCCCCGACTCCGGGGGAGACGCGCTTGTCGTGCGCACCGCGCACGGCACGGTCCGGGGCAAGACCGGTCCCGACGGCGGCCGGGTGTTCCAGGGCATCCCCTTCGCAGCCGCGCCGACGGGGGAGTTACGCTGGCGCCCGCCCCGGCCGTCCGCATCATGGTCCGGCGTGCGGGACGCCACCGCACCGGCCAGTCCCTGCCCCCAACTGCCCCTGACTCTGCTCCCGGACGGCGGGCCGGTCCTGCCGGTTGACTCCAACCGCACCGGCAGCACCTCGGAGGACTGCCTGTACCTCAATGTGTGGACCCCGCCCGGCGCCGACGGCAGAAAGCTGCCGGTGCTGGTGTGGCTGCACGGCGGCGGCAACGCCTACGGCGCCGGCAGCGACTACAACGGTGCGGCGCTGGCCGCCCGGGGCGTGGTCGTCGTCACCGTCAACTACCGTCTCGGGGCGCTGGGGTTCCTCGCCCACCCCGCGCTGTCGGCCGAGAGCGGCGATTACGGCCTGATGGACCAGCAGGCCGCGCTGCGCTGGGTACGGCGCACCATCGGTGCCTTCGGCGGCGACCGCACCAGGGTCACCCTGGGCGGTCAGTCCGCCGGGTCCGTCGACACCTGTCTCCACATTGCCTCGCCGACCGCGCAAGGCCTGTTCCACCGGGCCGTCCAGCAGAGCGGCAGCTGCCTGTCCGACGGCGCTCTCGACCCGCTCACCCTGGCCGAGGCCGAGAGGAGGGGGCAGAGCTTCGCGGCCTCGGTCGGCTGCAGCGACCCGTCGAACGTCGCGGCCTGTCTGCGCGCCGTACCCACCGGGGAGCTGATTCGCGGCGCCCCTGCGGCGGCGTCCCTGTGGACACCGAACACCGGACCGGCCGTCCTTCCGGTCCCACCGCGCACGGCATGGGCCGAGGGGCGGGTGAACGCGGTCCCGACGCTGAGCGGCAGCACCCATGACGAGTACCGGTACTTCACGGCGCTCAACGTGGACCTGCTCGGCGGTGGGCCCCTCACACCGCAGACCTATGCCGCCCTGATCAAGCTGCAGCACCCTGCTCGAGCAGCCGCCGTTCTCGGCACCTACCCGGCGTCCGCCTACGCCTCGCCGAACCTGGCCTACTCCGCTGTCGGCACCGACCAGCGCTTCGCCTGCCCGGCGCGTGCCGACGGCCGCCTGTACAGCGCCAGGGTGCCCGTCTACGCCTATGAGTTCAACGATCCCCAGGCGCCTGCGTTCATCCCGGCGCCGTACACCCCGCAGGGCGCGTTCCACGCCGCGGAGCTGGCTTATCTGTTCCCGATGAAAGCCCTGCCGCTCACCACCCCGGCACAGCGCCGGCTGTCCGCCACGATGACCGGCTACTGGGCCCGATTCGCCGCCACCGGCAACCCCAACGGGCCCGGCACCCCCGCCTGGCCGCGATACGGCACCGACCGTGACCGCATCCAGGTTTTGGCTCCGGACCGGACCGCTCCTACCAACGGTTTCGCGGCCGACCACCGCTGCGCGTTCTGGCAGCCCGCCGACACTTCCTGACGACTGCCCCGGCGCTCCGCGGAGCAGGCCCACCACCGCCGCACGGCAGCGCTTCAGGACACATCCGGGGCGCGTCCCGCCGAGCGGGAACTCCCCACGGGAACGCCATGGTGGGCCGCCAGGGCAAGCAACGCGACGCGCAGCGGCTCGATCTCCAAGGAGGTGGCGGGCTCGAACCAACGGGCCACGGCGGTTCCGCTCGCCGTTCTGAGGGTGAAGCGGGCGAGTTCGTCCGACACCTCGGGGCGACCGCCCAGGTCGAAGACGACGCTCAGGGAATCCTGGGCCCACGCCAACAGCGCGTCGCGGTACCGGCGCAGCTCGGCCAGGGCGGCCGTACTGGCGTCCTGCCGCAACATGCCGACCGCGAGCAGCAGCTTCAAGCTGTGCGGGTGGCGTTGGAAGCTCTCCCCGACCGATCCGAGAAAGGTGTCCAGCCTGTGCCCTGCATCCGCACCGGGTACGTCGACCGGAGGCAGGGCCGCCAGCAAGGCGATTCTTGCGCGTTCGAGGACCGCGACGTAGATACCGTCCTTGCTTCCGAAGTGCCAGTAGAGGGAACTGGCGGGGAGTCCGCAGGCGGCGGAGATCATCGATATGGACGTGGCGGCGTAACCGTGCTGGGACATCAGCTCAGTTGCGGTGTCGAGAATCGCGTCGTGGGACCGCATGCCGCGGTCACGGGCCGATGCCTCTGTCATGCGCCCGACTCTAGATCAGCCGACCGGCCAAGCACAGCGGTTCAGAGGAATCATCCCAGGTCAGAACACCTGGTCCGGTCGCAGGGTCCGCCAGATCCGGTCGGTCAGGATCCTGGCGGCCAGGTGCCGCGGGAGCACGTGCGGACGGCCGTGACCTGACCTGTCAGCTCGGCGTCCCACACCGCGCGGGGGCCGGGGTTGGCAGTGCGGCGGGCGTAGAAGCCGGTTCGGGAGACCTTCAGCAGTTCACGCGCCCGTTTGACGATGTGGCCGCTCCGCCTCTCCGCCTCGATCAACGGGTGCACCGTCACCGGGTCTCCGTAAGTTGTTGGGCGGCCCGGGAGGGCCGGATGTGGCTTACCGGGTCTTGCCAGTTGTGGCTCCGAAGGAGTGGCCGTCCGG